>NZ_JTJC03000005.1:300000-405251 GCF_000817735.3 Scytonema millei VB511283
GCTATGTTCCAAGTTAACTTGATATTTCTGCGCTGTTTTGATGACACTCCGTTGCCGGATCGAACTTTGATAGCGCAGGCGATCTTCAATCAAACCGTGAGTCAGCATCCAGTCTACAATGATGCCTTCTCGCAGCGATCGCTCGCACACTACCAATGTCTCAGCAGCTAACAGTATCATCGCCTCTTGTAAGATTGTCGCCCCTGCCAGGATAATTTCCGAACGGCGATCGTTCATCCCTGGAATTGCTGCCCGTTCGCTGTAATTTAGCTTTCGCAGGCGATCGACTAATTGCCGCAATTCCCTTAAACTAAATTCATACCCAGTCAAGGGAGACGGTACTGTACCCGTTTTTTCTCTGGCAATGATTGTTGCTACCGTTTCAATCGTGCCAGAAGTCCCGACTAAGCGGCAAATTTCCCCTGGCTGTAAGTGTGCCTGCAAGTCTTCTGCCGCACGTTCTAACATCCCCCGCACGTAAGCTTGGAGGTATTGATACTCACCGTTGCTAATCGGATCGGTAGTGATGAATTCTGAGGTAAGTCTGACAGCTCCAATTTTATTACTACTGAGAGAACGCGGTTCGTGGCTATCTCCTAAAATAATTTCTGTAGAGCCACCGCCAATATCAATAATTACATGGGGTTGGTTGTTAAATTCCATCCCCGACAACACGCCAAGATAAATGCGACGGGCTTCTTCATACCCAGAAATTAAGTCAACATTTAAACCGATTTCTTCTCTGACTTGGTGTAAAAACTCGCGTCCGTTAGGTGCTTCGCGGACAGCGCTCGTCGCTACAGCAATAATAGAATCAGCGTTGCAGCTCTTGGCAATGTCTTGAAAACGGCGTAATGTGGCGATCGCCCTTGCCATCACCTCTGGTTTCAATTCTCCCGTTTCTGGGTTGCGATCGCCTAGCCTGACAGTTTCTTTTTCTCTAGTAATGATGGTAAAAGCTGGTAGTTTCGGCTCTATGCTGACTACTACCATATGCAAAGAGTTTGTCCCCATATCGATCGCCGCGAGGATCTGCTCTTGCTCTACAATTTGAGCGGGGATACTCTGCCAGCTAGTGAAAACAGAATCAACCATCTAAATTTACTGGTAATTAACGGCAACAACTGAACGGCAATTATTTAGATGAAGTTATTGAGGTTTTTCTACCCAAACTTCGCGCTATTCTAATTAGGGAAAAAGATACGAACCATTACATCTGCCTATAGTTACCATTTTTCCATGAATACGATCGCACCACAACAGAGTTCCGAACCAACCTGGCTAAAAATTATCCGACTGTTACGCTGGGATAAGCCAGAAGGACGTTTAATTTTAATGATTCCCGCTCTGTGGGCGGTGTTTTTAGCAGCTAGAGCGACTCCACCCTTACTACTAGTAGGAGTCATCGTCTTGGGGACTTTTGCCACCAGTGCTGCTGGCTGCGTAGCGAACGATCTTTGGGATCGAAACATCGATCCGCAAGTAGAAAGGACTCGCAATCGTCCGCTTGCTTCCCGCGCTTTATCTATCCGAGTAGGAATTGTAGTTGGTTGCGTTGCTTTAGTTTGTGCTTTTATTTTGTCTTTGTACTTAAACCAATTATCGTTTTGGTTGTGTGTCGCCGCCGTACCCGTCATTTTGCTTTATCCAGGGGCAAAGCGAGTATTTCCCGTCCCTCAGTTGGTGTTATCTATTGCCTGGGGTTTTGGTGTATTAATTAGCTGGAGTGCCGTCACGGGAAGTTTAGATCGGGCGACTTGGCTGCTGTGGGGCGCAACTTTATGCTGGACGCTAGGATTTGATACAGTTTATGCGATGAGCGATCGCGAGGATGACAAGCGCATCGGTGTGAATTCTAGTGCTTTATTTTTCGGTAAATACGCCCCAGAAGCGATCGCGGTTTTCTTTGCTGGTACTGTGTTTTTACTTGCTTGGCTAGGGGTAGTCATGCACCTACATCTAGGTTTTTGGCTTACCCTAGTCTTGGCTACATCTGGCTGGATTTGGCAATACACTCGGTTACGCAATCCACAGTTACCGAATCCTGCTTACGGAGAAATGTTTCGTCAGAATGTTTGGTTGGGTTTTCTGCTACTTGGGGGAATGATTGCCGGGATTTTGATTTGATAACCCCATGCGCAACCGATCTACTGCCCCCTTTTTAAGGGGGTTGGGGGATCGCAGAACTACGCCACTTACGAGAGATCTCTTTTTAAGGGGGTTGGGGAATCGCAGAACTACGCCACTTACGGAAGATCCCCCCTAGCCCCCCTTGAAGAAGGGGGGAACAAAAAACTATTGACTTGTGGTGAAGGTGACATCCTCGTAAAGTGCTTCTAAGGTTGACTCAAAACCAATACTATCGAGGCGAAATGTTGTCTGCTGTGGCGTGTAAGACTGCAATACCCATAGCCCTTGCTCGTTACGACGAAAGCACTCGACTCGCTGCCGCTTGGTGTTAACTAGGACGTACTCGCGGAGGCTTTCTAGTTCTTGATAATCAAAAAACTTGTCACCGCGATCGAAAGCTTCGGTAGAATCGGACAAGACTTCGACAATCAGACTAGGAAAACACTTGTAAGTAGAGGTTTCGCGATCGCGCGGATCGCAAGTCACCATGACATCGGGATAGTAGAATCGATTCAGCGATTCGATCCGTGCTTTCATGTCAGCAATATAGGCACGGCAACCGGAACCTCGAACATGGCTGCGAAGAAGCGTAGCAAGGTTAAGGGCGATGGTAACGTGGGAATCGCTTGCCCCAGCCATAGCGTAGACTTGCCCATCAACATATTCGTGCTTGATGTTGCTCGCATCCTCCAGTTGGAGGTATTCGTCGGGGGTGAGGTAGGACTGTTGGGGGGAAGCAATCATAGCCAGAATCTTAAGGATGGAATCGTGTCATTCGCGGGCAGTTTGCCTTGGTATTTTAAGATTCTACGTCAGCTTTGGAGTGCTAGGACGTGGAAATAGAATTGCTTCCTTAGGTGGAGCTATTTTGATTTAATCGTGTTGCGATCGCGATAGATAAAATCAATTTTAGATCGATCAAATAGCTTAAGTTGAAGTTAAAGTATCCGCGATCGCTTTTACCGAAATAACATAAGGGGATGAATTTGTGACGCTATTTGATAAAATGTCACGGAAAAAGTACAGATAAATTTTAATATCTTCATCCTGTTTTTAAAAGTGATTCAGAGATATTTAATGTATTGAATGAGAAAATTTGTAAATGATATGCATTTGGTTTTAGTTGAGCTAAAGCCACGGAAAATTTCTAGATAACACGCTAAAACGGGTAGATATGTGGAATATAAATTAGATATATAGAATGTTTCCGTATAATAAATAGTTAGCTGACTTGAGTTTGTAGGTTATGGCAGTAGTTTAGAAATTGCCTGTTAGCTTCAATGATTATTTCGTCGTTCATGTATCAATTTGCTACTGAAAATGTCTAAATACTGGCGTTATCCAGCAAGAGTTCTGGGTTGTTTACGGAACGGAGAAATTACGGTCATTCTTTGTGCTGGTCTTGGACTGGCGGATGGTAGAGATCGGGAAACACTTCCCGCTCAAATGATTCCGATCGACTTGAGAATGCCAAACAGCAAGTTTGATGCGTTGTTCGATCGTGCTTCAGGTTACTTTGTCAAAATCTTACGTAAAGGTAGAAGATTGTCCTGACGCAGACTGAGAGCAAATTAGCTGCTAGACTTGCAAACATGGTTGATAGCGGGTGGTTTGGATGGAATTTGAGTGGAACCCAGAGAAAGCAAGGTCAAACTACGAAAAGCACAATGTTTCTTTTGAGGAAGCCGCTACCGTTTTTGACGATTCGCTGTCCGTCACTTTTCCCGATCCAGATCGTTCAATTGGAGAAAGTCGCTACGTTATCATTGGTTATCTAGATTCGGTCAGCTTTTAATCGTTGCTCACACTGACCGAGGGGAGAAAATACGAATTATCAGTGCCCGGAAAGCTACTCGCCAGGAAAGGAGATTTTATGAACAGGACATCTGATAACGAAATGGAAGATGAGTTACGCCCTGAGTACGACTTTTCTCAACTCGAAGGAGGTGTAAGAGGTAAGTATGTCGAGCGTTATCGAGCAGGGACGAATCTAGTTCTTCTCGATCCTGATGTCGCTCAAGTATTCCCGACCAAGGATGCTGTAAATGAAGCATTGCGGTTATTGATGCAGGTTGCTCAGCGTCAGCCAGCTAACAATCCCGTTGCACCCGACCGTGCAGAGATGACTGGTCAAGTTCGAGAAGATGTTAACGGCGGGTGAACGGGGAGTTCAGCCCCAAGTCCTCGGTAGGTGGTGACAGCAACCTCAAGCTTATCTGTTAGCATCTTAAGCCAAGATAATTGCTCTGACGGGTGTACGAGTTCCTCGGATAATAGGTTCTCCATGTAGAATCTCATCATCCCGAACAACATAAAGATATTCCGTTGCTCGAACCATGCTAATCTCTTAAGTCGGCTATTGTTTGATTGTATCGTTTAGAGCAATTGTCTCAGTGCATCAGACGGCATCACAACCCCAATGCTCGATCGCCGAAAAGTTGCCTTTCACAACCTTTTATTTTTACTTTCCTGCCAAGAACCACCCAAACCTTGTAAAACTCCTCGTCCAATTAAACCAATTGTTTTTCCTACAACTTGCGTCAAAACGAAAATCACTCCTTTACCTACAAACGACACTACTGCTTGTAGGCGAGGTGCGATCGCATCTCGTAATTCAAGAGCTAAAGTTACGATTAAAGGAATTCCTGAAAGTTTTGTTAGTTCGCGATCGCGAGGTGCGTAAATTGATACTTTAGCAATTCCACGCGGTGCTAATAATAACAATTCATAGCGGCTTTCAAATATCTGACGGGGTTCTTCAAAATACGTTCTAGCTCGATACTTCCACGATAAATTATTTCTAAATCGCTCTATCTCCCGTGTGGAAATTAAACGGCGATCGTAATAATTTTGTTTGATAACTTCTAGTTCGGCAAATTGATTCAAAAGTGGCTGTACGACAGCATTTGCAACTTGAATTATCAAATTCTGTAGAATTATTTCCGCTCTTTCCTTCGCCTCCAAACTCTCAGGCGCAAAGGAAGTATTATCAATGACTAAAGGTGTAGCAAATAGCAGATAGGAAAATAGATCGCCAACGAGAGGAATTTTATCTAAAATTGCCGTTTGTACAATAATTTCAGCTTGTAACAAACTATTGACAAAATCTACAGTAATTCCTCCCACTAATAAAGTAGAGTATCTACCAAAAAAATCTATAGTTGTTTCTTGCCACAAATCCCGTAGAATAGCAGCTTGCATTACAGGAAGGCGATCGCTCTGGACTTGGGAAAAGCGTAAATCTGCTAAAATATCCTCTATTTTCTTGAGAATTAACTGTAATAGTTCCCGTTTCTTATCTTCTCGAAAAATATCAATTTCTAAGGGAATAGAAGTCAAATTCTCTAGACTAAATTCTAACCTTTCCCGCGTTGAAGTAAATATGGTGACTGGGGGAGTCTGTAGGGGCGCACGGCTGTGCGTCCGTACTAGAGAGTCAGGAGGGGTGAAGAGCGAGGAGCGAGGAGCGAGGAGCGAGTTTTCTGTTTGTCTCCCTTGTCTCCCTTGTCCCCCTTGTCTCCCTTGTCTCCCTTGTCCTTCCTCATTCCCTACAGCTAACAACCGACTGACAACCCACCGTGCTGCTAATAATTCTCGCCTTTGTCCTGCCAGCATGGCGCGATCGAGCGTAGGCAGTCCAGGTTCTTGCAGCCGTGTCGTGACTTGCGCCAAATTACCGTCTATTTGTTGCAAACCCGATTGGCGCAGGCGATTACGTGTTCCGATTAAAAACCATTGGAAGGGCGGGTTTGTCTGTATTGTCGATCGGCTTCCAGACAGATCTGATAAACCCACCCCTACAATTTTCGACTCCCAATAAGATCGCCCCGCTACTAATTCCCGAATCACACCAATGAGTTCTATTGCGGCAATTCCTTTATGACAAAATCCCTCTACACCCGCTTGTCTTGCTGCGGCGAGTTGACTGGGTTCGGGGTGGCAAGTCAGTATGAGGATCGGCAGGTTAGGATATTGGGTTTTGATTTGCTGACAAAGTTGCCATCCCATGACAGAGGAGTAAGGGAATCTCAGCTCTACGATCGCTACGTCTATTCCCAGTGCTGATATATTCTGCAAGCCAGCCTGACTATCTGCTGCCTCTGCTGCTACTCGTACCTGCGGGTCTTGCTCTAAAACTACCCTTAAACCCGTGCGGTAGATAGAGTCTGGATCGATTAGTAATAGGTTGATAGGGCGATCGCTCATCATGCGTTATTTGGCGCTTCCATGCAGAGCGTACCGCAAATTGTTGTTTTTTGTTACTGCCTGTAGCCGTAAAAATTAATGCTATAGTCAGTAATTTTTACACCTGTCCTGGCTTCAACTTCCCGCAGCAAGGTTTCTGGCAATTCCACCTCAACATCAAGAATTTGAGCGGTATCCAGACAGTTGATGTGGCTGTGGGAGTCGCTGATATTACCGTACAGGCGACCGTCAGCACGCTCGATGCATTCTATAATACCCTGTGTTGACAGCGCTTCTAAGTTTTGGTACACCGAGGTGTGTCCGATGTCTTTACCTTGCTGGTTGAGGCGATCGTAAATTTCTCTTGCCGATAAGTGTTCTTTAGCCTGCCAAAGTAACTCTAGTATAAAACGACGCTGGCGGCTGACGCGCATACCTAAGTGCTGACACCGTTCTAAAGCATCTTCTAGAGATCGAATTGGTTTTACTGCTGCCGCTTCTTGTTGCATATCCGCATCTTTGATCTAAATTTATGTAGCTTAACTACCCATGTCAATGAGTGATGATTCTATCTTCTCTTTAGTTGCAAACACTGAGTCGCTTTGAATTTGTGCTAAGAGCTTCAGGTTAATACGTTTAATCCCATACCGTTGCTAATGACGTTTCGCTTTTGTTTGTAAAAATTACAACCAGCCTAAAACCGTACGAGACTTAACAATTAACTGTCGAGTTCTTAGTTACTTATATGAACTCATTACAAGTTTAATCTATTTTAGATGTAAACGTCTATCAGTTGATAGTTATCAGGGAGCAGGGAGCAGGGAGTGACAAGGGAGAGAAGAGAGCTGAGGGAGCGATCGGGAGCTGAGGGAGCTGAGGGAGAAAAATTACTGCTGGCTCCTGGCTCCTGACTCCTGTATTTTGACTTTTAACTTTTAACTTTTGACTTACGACTTACGACTTACTAATTACCTAACAGCATTTAGCTCGTCGAGCATAGACCAGACTTGTTGCATTAGTGCGTCCAATCCTTGACGGGTGACGGCTGAGATTGGTAAGACTTGCATTCCAGTTTTATGTTTTAACTGGTGGACGATCGCCTCTACCGTAGCCTCATCTACTGCATCGACTTTATTAAGAGCTAAGATTTGGGGACGTTCTACCAGTCCGCGATCGTAGGCAATCAATTCTTGCTGAATAATTTGGTAGTCAGACAACGGTTGTTCGCTACTAGCGTCAACTAAATGGAGTAATAAGCGAGTGCGTTCGATATGACGCAAAAACTCGTGTCCTAACCCAGCTCCTTCATGCGCTCCCTCAATTAACCCAGGAATATCAGCAAATACAGTTCCGTCACCCGTTGGCTTGCGGACGACTCCTAAATTCGGTACTAGGGTAGTGAAAGGATAGTCGGCGATTTTCGGTTTAGCAGCAGATAAAGCAGAAATTAGAGTTGATTTTCCGGCATTAGGTAGTCCAATAATGCCAACTTCTGCCAACAGTTTTAACTCTAAGCGCAATAGTTTGTGTTCTCCAGGCAATCCTGGTAAAGCATACTCTGGAGCGCGGTTGCGATTACTTAAGAAATATTTATTACCCAGTCCTCCCTTACCACCTTCAGCCACACACAAAACTTGACCTGAAAGGACGAGATCGCCGATGATTTCTCCAGTTTCCTTATCGTAGACAACCGTACCGCAGGGAACCTCAAGATATAGGTCTTCGCCTGCGGCTCCCGTGCGGTTATTCGGTCCACCACGTTCGCCATTTTTGGCTTTGAAACTGCGGGCGTACTGAAAATCTAGCAAAGTTTGCAGATTTTCCATTGCTACTAAGAACACAGAACCGCCTTTACCACCATTTCCGCCAGCAGGTCCACCAGCAGGGACATACTTTTCGCGCCGGAAGGCGACGATTCCATCGCCACCTTTACCAGCTAGTACTTCAATTTCCGCGCGATCGATAAATTGCATTTTTTAATGGGTTAGGGGTTAGGGGTTAGGAGTTAGAGAAAGAGGCAGAGTAAAAATCTTGTTCCATTGCCTACTCCCTACTCCCTACTGCCTAAATATATTCTGAAACATCTTCGCCACAGTCATCTGCCAAGTAGGACAAGGCACGGAAGCGCAAGCCTACTAGTTGTTCGTACAGTGGGTTGAGCTTGCATAAAGGGGGAATGTGGACGACTTTATGACCGAAGAGTTTGATATCTCGTTCAAAAGGACATTGGGGAGGTATCATTTTACATAAAAAACGGGCGACTTTGGGATCCTGGATTTCTAACCCATCGAGCCAGTCGCGCACGGGGTGGAGTACATCTATATGGGGATAAGAACCTAACTCATCTTGCGGGCGATCGCATAGAGTATGACGCAGGGAGACAAGTACGTTATCTTGTAGACCGAGGGCGTGGCAGAACTGATGTAACAGCTCGTCTTCGGGGGTAGAGTAAGTACCATCGGCGATCGCCACCATGACAGCTGTGCGTAAAAAGTTTTCTGCCATGTTCTGGTTTTGTCCCAGTGCCGCAGCCAGTTCCTCTACGGTAATTGGTGTTATGGCACTTAGCTTGTCTGCGGGTTTTAATTCTCCTAGTGCCAGAGTCGGAATGAGTTCTCGTTCGTGTGCCTCAAAATCACCATCTGCCCAGGCTACTGCCAGTAAACCGCGCAGCCAAGCTTCAATTTGCTCTTGCGTGTTTGGAGAAATCGCCAGATTTGTCATAAGGTTTCTACCTACAAATTTGCCAAAACATGCCGAAACAATATTAGCGTTAAGCGATGCTCAAGAAGAGCGTAAACTAGTAAACCGAATTAATTGCCACGAGGATTATTGCGTGACTTTACCAGAATTCGGATTGTTCTTAATTTCGATCCTAGCGAGTGTAGCTGGGCAATGGTTACTAAAATCAGGGGCATTAAAGTTAGGAAAAGTTAATGCCACTAATATGTTTAGCCATTTGCTCGGAATCTTAAGCACTCCAGAGTTGCTGGTAGGATTGGCTTGCTATGGCATGGGAGCATTCTTCTACATCCTGGTATTGACGAGAGTAAACCTAAGTGTTGCTGGTCCAGCTGCTTCCCTGTCCTATGTTTTCTCAGTCATATTGGGTTATTTTGTCTTTCGAGAGTCAATTCCTTTAAATCAAATCATCGCTTTAGGATTTATCGTTGCTGGAGTCATACTATTGGTATGGCGAAAGTAGAGGCGGAGGGATTCGGAATTGAGAATTCGGAATTATCAACCTCTTGTCTTTCGTTTCATGTCTGCGATCGCGCATCGCTCTGCTGTACGGAAAGGTTGTAACTACAGAATTTTTGGCGATCGCACCCAGAGCTGCAAAATACTCGTCCCTACAAATCCTGACAATTGATAACTTTTACAGACGTTACATGTAACGTCTGTACACTAACAACTGAATAACCGATCGCTGCTGCTAAATTAAAACAATATAAATTTCGTTGTGCAGTTAGGCAAGAGCAACTTATTATCCTTACGGGGGGATTGTGCGTATAAATAAAATTAGGCTAAATTCGATCGCATGTTTTATTGTAGAAGTGTAGGCTAGCTAATGTTGACACAAGCTTGGAATCCAACTGCTGATAGCGCAGTCGCATTATTACTACACTATATCTTCGACCTGGGTGGTCATAATGCTCGCGAATTAGTCGAACGCTGGCTGAGATTTTATCCCGCAAACTGGGTGCGCTTGGCAGCAATCGAAGCTCTTTACCAAGGTCGTTATAAAGCAGTCTCCGTCGAGCAAATCTTAAGTATCTGGCAGCGGCGAGGTCAGATCCAACCTCATTTTAATTGCGAGTTTGAACGACTTGTCTGCGGCAACATTCAACCACGCTTGAGCGCCCAGCCCAGCTATCCGTTATTACCCGAAGTTCATTATCGTCCAATCGCGATCGCACCTGTTACACCACTGAATCGTGGCGATCGCCGAACCAGTGGAGCGATAACGGATACCACTTCTACTCAACCTAGGCAACTGAATGATGTTGCTCGTCACCTTCATAAAATCAGAGCTAACGCCAGTCATAAACGATCGGCTGCGGTTGCAGTCGTAGAGATTGCTCCTAATGCTACTCCTGCAACTGCTGAACAACATCAGGCATCAGAGCGAGAGACTCAGTGCGATCGCCACGAGTCCGATCTAAAGCGCCATCATCCCTTACCAAGTAGTGCTTCACCTAAATCGAGCGGTAGTTTCCACCAGCCACCAATTCGTCAATTTAACCCAGGAATTACCAAAGCTTCTGATTTTTGTACTAAACTCAAAGCAATTTCTCAATATCGCTAACAGCAGGGAACAGGGAGCAGGGAGCAGAGAGTAGAGAAAGAAATATGGCTCCTAACTTCTGAATTGGAGACTTCTCCCCCCTCTTCCTTATCTCCCTTGTCTCCCTTGTCTCCCTCAGCTCTCTTTCCCGTTCCCTCAAAAATTAGTTTGCATTAAAAGCTTCTACTGCTTGTGCAGATGGCTGCACTCCGCCCATGCGAATTTCAGAGGTAAAGGAAGCCATGCTGAAGCCACCAAACCGCTTTAAGACGCTAACTCGCATCCGTAAATTAGGGCTAGCAAACCACAGCCTCTCTTCGGAAAACATGGTTTCGTACTCAGTAATTAGAGTCAGTGCTTTATCGCCACCCATCATGTAGCGTCCGGCAACAGGTGCTTTTTCAGCATAACCCATTTCCCGTAACAGCTTACCTCGATCGGGGTTATCGGCATCAGGGACAGAAACCAGCACGGTAGAGCCAGTGTGTTTTTCTTCATCCCATTCCATCGTCCCATTCCAGCTGACTCGCGCCCCGCACGTTGCCAAGCCAGGTTCGATTTCATATTGTTCGCAAAGCTTAATGACCTCTGGGCAATCCAACGCCAGCGTTTCAATTACAATATCCGATTTGCCATCCTCAGCTTGTTTAAAGGCAAGGTGGTGACTGGTGCGATGGGAAAACCATTTACCAGCACTCAGCTCAAAAAACTCTTGAATATTCATGCAGCTACGATCCTAAAGCAACAGTTCTTAAAATTTCTCTTAATTTAGAGTAACAGGAGTCAGTTGTCAGTTGTCAGTTATCAGTTATCAGTGAATAGGAGTTGTAGGGGCGGGTTTTGAGTCTATAGAGCGATCCGCCTGAGTCGTGAATTTTTTACTAAACCCGTCCGTACTGACGTTTCAGAATTTTGAATTTTGAATTCTAACTGTCCCCCTTGTCTACTAAACCGACTCCCCCAAGCGTTGGAGTGAGATTCTGGCGGCTTCTGCAACTTGAAAATGATTGTCTTTTTCCATGTATCTGAGGGCAGAAAAGCTTTTAGGACTGGGAAGGTTGCCCAATGCTTCTGCGAGGCGCTGTCTCACCAACCAATCTTCTGATTGAGCGAAGCGAAGGATTGGCTCGATCGCTTCTAAGTCTCTAATTTCCCCAATTGCCGCGATCGCTGCCTGTTGTATGACTATTTCATCACTATCTAAGGCTTGTAGCAAGACTTGCCGAGCGCGAGGATCTTTGAGGTTGCCCAGCGATACTGCTGCACTAAAGCGGACTAACCATTCCGTATCTTCATAGAAAGCCCGAATTAATGGTTCAACTCCACGCGGGTCGCCCAAATACCCTAACGCGCCAGCGGCATCAGCGCGAATGCCGTAGTCTGCGTCGGTTTCTAGCAAGCGCACTAAAATTGGATAGCATTCGTCTGTATGCTTTATACCTAGAGCAAATACAGCCATCGAGCGAATTTGCAAAATCTCATCATCGAGGACTTTTTTAATCAAAGGTACGGCTTCAACAGCTGGGACGTGACGCAGCTGGGCTAAAGCCACCATGCGATCGCGACTATTGGGGCTGTCTAGCTGAGCAGAAATTTCCTCTGTGCTAGGATGAGCCATGAATTTAGAACCACCTTTTACAATCTTCTCTAGTCTAGAATTATCATTCTTTGAGCCTATAAATAAATTCTTCCAATAGAAGTAATTGAAATGGTTGGGAATGAATAATTAGTAGGCGATCGCAGTTACGTCTGCTCCCCCTATAAAAAGCTATCCGCTCCTACTAGGGATCTTGCGATCGAAGTAAGAGCGGTCTAGTTGGGTCTTCAGATTGAAACCTGACTGCCGGAAGGAACTCCAAACCAGCCTGGGTCTTTGAGTTATCTCAGTCTCAAAAAGACTAAGGCTAACTTTAGAGAACGGCTCCGGCGCGCAGCCGGCTAGCTTCAACCTGATGACCCATGCATTTACTACTTTCTATCATGGGCATCACCTCCTTGTTGCCTAAGCGGTCTTAGTCTCAAGAGGTCAGAGCGTGTAGCCCTGCCGTCGTTTGCTTTACTTAAGATAACACACGATTTGCGTTTTGCGTGAAATCAGTTGTCAGTTATCAGTTGTCGTAGGGGCGGGTGCGCGCAAACAGATTCACGGCTCAAGCCATAATCTTCGTTCCAAACCCGCCCGTACAGTTATCAGTTATCAATTACCGTCAATCCTCAACCGTCTTCACGTAGCGTTTACTGTCAGCTGTCAACTGTTAACTGTCAACTATTCCACTTCTTCATACTGAGCGATCGCCAAAACAAGATTTGATTAAGCAGAGCAATTTGTGATACTTTTCATTATCCGTAGGGGAATGCTTTCAGCAGAATCGAAGCACGACTTATTGATTATGCTGGCAGCAAAACCCAAGCCTAAACTTTCTACCCTTCTATTTTTTATTGCCTTCAGCTTGGCTGTACCAGCATTTTTTAACCTCAAAGTTTGTCTTCCTCCTGCAATGTTTTGCTTTCTGCTAGGAAGCTTAGTAGAGGGAGTCGAAGTCGTAGCAGACAAGAATCAGAAGCATCGAGATAAAAGATTCAAAGCGTAATCGGTCTCATCAAAATGCAAAGCACAAAAAGCCTCCACTAAGTTGTGGAGGCTTTGGTTTATAAAAGGAAGAAAGTTAACATCCTATCGCAACCCATAGATTGCTGACCATCAAGTCGAGAGGTTCGTAAACACTTCTCTTGACAAGATTAGAGTGCGTTACCGCGAGGTAGAACCTCCTCAGGGAACTCGAAGTTTTCGTGGGGTTGGTCTTGAGGTGCCATCCAGGCACGGATGCCCTCGTTGAGCAGAATGTTCTTGGTGTAGAAAGTCTCGAACTCGGGGTCTTCCGCTGCCCGCAGCTCTTGAGAGACGAAGTCATATGCCCGCAGGTTCACCGCCAAGCCGACGACTCCCACTGCACTCATCCACAAACCAGTCACTGGCACGAACAGCATGAAGAAGTGCAACCAGCGCTTGTTGGAAAAGGCAATCCCGAAAATCTGCGACCAGAAGCGGTTTGCCGTCACCATCGAATAGGTCTCTTCCGATTGAGTCGGGTTGAAGGCAGGGAAGGTGTTGGAGCTATCGCCGTCTTCAAACAGCGTGTTTTCCACCGTTGCCCCGTGAATCGCGCACAACAGCGCTCCTCCTAATACCCCGGCGACTCCCATCATGTGGAAGGGGTTGAGCGTCCAGTTGTGGAACCCTTGGAAGAACAGCAAGAAGCGGAAAATCGCCGCGACTCCAAATGAAGGCGCAAAGAACCAGCCGGACTGTCCTAAGGGGTAGAGCAAGAAGACGCTGACAAAGACCGCAATTGGTCCGGTGAATGCTAAAGCGTTGTATGGTCTGATCCCCACCAAGCGGGCAATTTCTAACTGCCGCAGGCAGAATCCAATCAGCGCAAATGCCCCGTGTAAGGCGACAAATGCCCACAAGCCCCCCAACTGACACCAGCGCGTGAAGTCCCAGTTCGCTTCTGGTCCCCACAAAAACAGCAATGAGTGTCCCATGCTGTTGGCTGGGGTCGATACGGCTACGGTTAAGAAGTTGGCTCCTTCCAGGTAGCTGCTGGCAATCCCGTGGGTGTACCACGAGGTGACGAATGTGGTTCCGGTCAGCCATCCACCTAGTGCTAGGTAGGCGCAGGGGAATAATAATAGCCCTGACCAACCGACGAATACAAATCTATCGCGCTTGAGCCAGTCGTCGAGAACGTCAAACCATCCTCTTTGACTCGGTGCGCGTCCTACTGCGATTGTCATGAGGACAAATCTCCAAATCTTCTTATGATTACTTTTTTGCGAGCTTTACGCCCAACTTTAAAAGCGTTTACTTTCACGTTAGGCAGAAAGTAGACCGAGTTGTAAACTCACTTTACGAATCTTAACTCACTCTAATTATTATTTGTACAACTGAACCATAAAATGCAACAACCCTATTGGATGAATTCGATCGCGAGATTGCAGATTTTTTCCTGCTCGTAGCAAGATGTAACCCCTAGTTGAACCCGTCTAAGGACGTATCATTTGGAAAATATGATTGGATAATTTTATGAATTGACTTCAAGTTATAAGTTTTTTCTTGCTTCAGTTGCCGCAGCTGACACACTTAGATCTTCCATTTCTGAGAAACGTTTGGTTGAAGTTATACCATCCACCTCAGCATCTGCATCGACATCATCAGCAAAAGGATTGTGGAAGAAAGACCCCGTTTGGGGTGGTAGAGTCGGATCGAGAACAATTTCTGCCAAACTTTTTGCGACTCCAGTTAGGGGAATGGCAAGGATCACACCCAAAAATCCGCCCAATTGCGCCCCCAGTAATAGAGAGATGAAAATAGCCACAGGCGATAAACCCGTCAGATTGCCCATAATCCGAGGTGCAACTAAGTTATCTTTGACTTGTTGTAGGGCAACTGCGATCGCCAAAACCTGAAGCGCAAGCCACCAGTCGATAAAAGCAACTACGATCGCGACTGTACCAATCCCTAAAGTCGCACCGATAAACGGAATAACTTCTGTTAAGCCAATAAAAACAGCAAATAAGAGGAAAAACGGCACTCGCAGTGTCGAAAAAGCGATGGTGAGCGTGACAGCCATAAATAACCCTAGCAAGAGCTGTCCTGAGACAAAGCGCTGGAGATTGCGTTGCAAGGCAGCAGTTAAGCCAGAGCGAATTTGAGGCGAGAGGATACTCGTCAAACTATTCCACACCCTTTCCCCATCAATTAGCATGTAGAAGGAGAGGACTAAAATTAGAATTGCGTCCAAAAACCAATTAAACGTACCAATCGCCAAGCCTAGACTTTTAAATGCGATCGCTTCAGCCTGGGTTTGCAGCCGATCCAATAACAGCGATACAAGCAACTGGACATCAAAGGGTAAGTTATATTGAGCGCTCCAGGCTTGAAAAGTATTTAATTGTTCCTGAGCCGAATCGAGAATGGTTGGTAAGTTATTCACCAACTGCCGCGCCTGGTTAAATACAAGCGGCACTACAGTCAACGCGACAATCGCAAAGACAAATCCCGCTCCCAAGTAGACGAGTCCGGCTGCTACTGTGCGGGGTAAAAAAGTTTGCAATCCAGCTACGGCATAGTTGAGTAAGAAGGCAATTAGAGCGGCGCTAATGACAATACTTAATAATTCGCCCACGTAACCCAAGGCTCGAAGCGTCACCGACACTGAAACCAAGATCAGCAGCCAAGTGATCAGAAATTGTTGAATCGGTAAAAAGGCGCGGTTCATCGTTAGTGAGTGAAGAAAGGGTGTAGGGTGTGGGGTGTGGGGTGTAGTAGATTATTAACTGGTCACTGGTCACTGATAACTACTCGCTGCTCCCTGCTCCCTGCTCCCTGCTCCCTTTAAAATGTAATGTCTCTGCGGGATTTAAAGCATCTTCTGACACGGGGAGGAAGAGATCGAAAAGGTTTTTCAAACAACTCGCGATCGGGACGGCTGTGAGTAAACCCAGTAACCCCCCAATTTTAGTCCCTACTGCCAAAGCTATTAGCACTCCAATCGGGCTTAAGCCTGTAAAACTACCCAATAACCGAGGAGCGATCGCCTGATCGATAATTTGGTCAATTACTACAGCTACTGCTAATGTTTTGGCTCCCAGCCAGAAGTCATGTACTGCGACTAACAGTCCAACGAGGCTGAAACTTAAAACGTCTCCAAAGGGAATTAAAGTCATTACGCCGATTCCTAAGCCGAATAGCAATCCGAAAGGGACTCCTAAAGCCACAAATGCTAAAGTCATGGCTGTACCGACTAGTGCGGCTAGTGCCACCTGACCGATCAGATAATTTTGAAAGTTTTGCTGAAGCGATCGCTGTATTGGAATACTCCAGCGAGATGGTAAACGTCCAAAAATGCCATGCCAAAGCCGTTTGCCGTCCAATAAGAGGTAAAACGTCAGCACGACGGTTAAAATTGCCTCGGAAACGCTATCAATCGTGCCAATAATCAGCGTTACTAGTTCTTCGCCTAGAAACTGTAATTCATCTGGGAGGCGATCGCTTACTTGTGTGGTTAAATGAGTCAGATTGAAAGGCAACTGCTGCGTTTGTACCCAAGTGTCTATCATTTTTAGCTTTGCCGTTCCAGCGTCAATCCATTGCGGTAGTAGTCTCGCACCTTCGCTTAACTCTTCTATGAGTAGTGGAATTAAGGTAATACCTAAAGCGATCGACGCGACTAAAGCTATGAGAAAGACTAAGAATACTGCATATTGGCGTTGTACTTGGCGCTGTTGAAGCCACTGCACGGGATAATTCAGAATGAAGGCTAAGACCGCTGCTAAGCCGAATATGGTGATTAGAGGTTGAAAATACTGAAAAACTAGGAGTGCCAGCCATCCATTAAATACAAGTAAGGGGAACGGTAGAGCGATCGCCAACCATTGCCACAATTTATTTTTGGAACCATTCATACCCTTTCACACCTAGCATCAGTCTGCGATCGATTTTCGCTCAAAAGATGCAATGCTCACCTCTTTCTTGCGATTCCATCAGGTAGTTCAGTCGCAAAGGTTAAGATGAGAGCAGCTTAGTCACGATGTTGAAGATAAAATGTTCACGATCGACTTGACAATCAAAAACACAGCCTTTCCGGTGTCAGTACAACGGAAGGAAACTGCGGATGCAGAAGCAGCATACAATCAAATTCTGGCAGCAATGCGCAGTGGAAATCCAGAGATTATCGAACTGACGTGCGATCGCCAGCCAGAAAAGAAAGTCGCCGTCCGTACCAGCGAAATTTCTGGGGTGCAGATCTCGCAAAAAGACAGCACAGCTGCTGGCAAAACCCCCGGCTTTTTTGCCTTTACCGAATCTAAATAACTAGCTGGGGTGTCAATGGCTGAATCTGCCATTCAAGTTCGGGATTTGTGCTTTAGTTGGTCTAGCGGAGAACAAGTTTTTCAATCTCTCTCTTTAGAAGTACCAAAGGGAGAGTTTTGGATGTTGTTGGGAGTCAACGGTAGCGGTAAGTCTACTTTACTGCGGTTGTTAGCAGACTTGTTAACACCTCAGTCCGGTCAAATTGGCATCGTGCATCCAGTTGGCTTTGTCTTCCAAAATCCCGATCACCAACTCGTAATGCCGACTGTGGGGGCTGACGTGGCTTTTGGGTTGGTGGAAGAAAAACTCTCCATCTCCCAAGTCCGTCAGCGAGTCACAGAAGCGCTGGCTGCGGTAAATTTATTAGAACTACAGCGTCGTCCGATTTATGCCCTGAGTGGAGGACAAAAGCAGCGCGTTGCTATTGCTGGGGCGATCGCCCGTCGTTGCGAAGTTTTGTTGCTTGACGAACCTACAGCCCTCCTCGATCCCGATAGTCAACTCGATTTGGTGGCGCAGGTGCAAAATTTGGTTAAAAGTCGGGGAATGACAGCCCTTTGGGTGACGCATCGTCTCGACGAGTTGAACTATTGCGACGGTGCTTTTTTACTCGAACGCGGTTGTCTGATCGATCGAGGAGAACCAAAACGGTTGCGACAAAAACTGATGGAAGTCGCAGCATAGGACACAGCAAGGGCTTGACAGTGTCAAGCCCTTGCTATTTGCCCCTGAGTGTCATGCGTGATACGCAAACAAAGATTAAAATTGTGAATAATAAATTTTATATTTAGTAACATTCACAGCGAACCATGTCACCCCCTTCGACTCAACCTGTTTTGCTAGTAGACGGCTACAACATCATTGGCGCTTGGCAACACCTGAAAATAGCCCGCGATCGCGACGGATTAGAGGCAGCGCGGTGGCAGTTGGCAGAAGCTTTAATTAGTTACAGTGCTTTTAAGGGATTAAGTACTCAAATTGTTTTTGACGCTCAGTATCAACAGACGATTGGGACTCAAGAAGTCAAAACAGAAAATCTATCTGTATACTACACCAATTTCGGCGAAACGGCAGACACATATATAGAAAGAATCTGCGCGGCATACTACAGGCAGTATTTAAATCGCTCGCTCTGCTCCCGCTTAATTGTTGCTACCTCCGATCGCGCTCAGCAACTAACTGTAATGGGTTACGGTGCGGAATGGCTCTCGGCTTTGCAATTAAGACAAGAAGTCGAGGCGGCTACAGTGCGATCGCGCCGCAAACACAAACAAGGCAAACAATCATCAGGGAGATTTCTGGCTTCGGCGATCGACCCGAAAGCGCGGCAAAAGCTAGCTAAAATGCGCTTTGGCTTGTAATTTGGTGCGGCAGAAAACAAATTCTCAAAAAAAAATTAGACAGAGACTTGCAAAACCTGTTTATAAGGGTTATTATAAATATTCGCAATCCTCAGTAGCTCAGTGGTAGAGCGGTCGGCTGTTAACCGATTGGTCGTAAGTTCGAATCTTACCTGGGGAGTTTAAAACATTAATTGACATCAGATCGAACCCTCAAACAGCTGACGGAAAAGCGATCGGCGGCTAGACTAGACGCAGCTGAGCATAGGAGAGTCTAGTATGACAGACCGCGACTACACTTTAATTCTTGACAAAAGCGGCAGTATGTCTACTCCCGACCAACAGGGGGGTAAAAGTAGATGGGAAGTTGCCCAAGAATCTACTTTAGCCGTGGCGAGAAAGTGCGAACAGTTCGATCCTGATGGCATTACTGTATATGTTTTTTCCGGTAAATTTAAGCGTTACGATGATGTGACATCAGCGAAAGTCTCTCAAATCTTTTTAGAAAACGATCCGGTGGGGACGACGAATCTAGCATCCGTGCTACAAGATGCGACTAATAATTACTTTCAGCGCAAAGCCAAGGGACAGACAAAGCCAGAGGGAGAAACTATTGTCGTCGTGACTGATGGAGAACCAGACGATCGCCGTGCGGTGTTTGAAGTTATCATCAATGCTACCCGTCAGATGGAACGGGATGAAGAATTAGCAATTTCGATGATTCAAGTTGGTTCCGATCCGCAAGCCACCAAATTTCTGAAAGCTTTAGACGATCAATTGCAGGGAGTTGGTGCTAAATTTGATATCTGCGACACGGTGACGTTGGACGATTTAGAGGATATGAGTTTATCTGAAGTGCTGATGAACGCTATTGGCGATTGAGCTAAAATGGCGATCGCGGCTTGCTGAAACAAGGCAGAAGGCTGAGGGCAGAAGAGGAAATATATATGGATGAGATCGATCGCCTGCTATCCCAACTCAAAGCAGAAAATGAAAAGCAGCCTGCAAAACCCAGTCCTCAGCCGCCAGTAGAAAGTTTTTCTACAGCTAAATCGAGTGGGGCGATCGATCGTATCTTAGAGCAAGTAAAATCCGATCGCGATCGCCAAGATCGCGAACAAGAAGAAATTAGACAAGCACAATTAAAAGCCGAACAACTAAAACAACAGCAACTTCAGCAAGAAAAACGAGAAGAGTTGAAAAAAACGGCTCAAGTGTGGTTAGAAAAGTTAGATCCGTTTTCTCCTGAAGGATTATGGTTTGAACGGTTTGCCGAGAAATACGAATCGAAACTAGCAGCAGCAATTGATTATTTACTAGAAAATTCTGGGTAAATTGTTATTCGGAAAAGCTTTATTTGAAATCTCGCGCAAAAGCGAGTTCATTATACCTCTTTGCGCCTTTGCGTCTAACGCTACGCTAACGGCTTCGCCTTCGCTATCGCTAACGCCTACGGCTGATGCGTGACAAAATCTTTTGAGATCGCCCTTCCGCAAGCATGGGATAATAGAAAACCGTTAGAAGCAGAAAACTATGCTTTATTGCTGGATATATTGTTGAATTCTCTGCCTCAACCATGCCACCCCGCAAGCAAACAACAGAGCGATCGGTTTATCAGCTGAAAATAACGCTTCAAGATTTGCGTCCGCCGATTTGGAGACGAGTGCAAGTCTACAGCGACATCACGCTGGCTAAATTGCATCGAATTATTCAAGAGGCAATGGGCTGGACAAATTCCCATCTTCATGCTTTTACAATTCAAGGCGTAGAATATGGGCAACCAATGCCAGACTACGAGCTCGATATGCGGAACGAACAGACGGCAAAATTAAGCCAAGTCGTGCCAGGGGAAAAGTTCAAATTCCACTATACCTATGACATGGGCGATTCTTGGGAACATGAGATTTTAGTCGAAAAGGTACTATCACCCGAACCGCAGACGCACTATCCACTGTGTTTAACCGGTAAACGTGCCTGTCCGCCAGAAGACTGTGGCGGGGTTTGGGGTTATGCAGAATTTTTAGAAGCAATTCAAGACCCAAATCATCCAGAACATGAATCGATGTTGGAATGGATTGGTGGTACATTCGATCCCGAAGCTTTCTATCTAGACGAAGTAAATCAACAACTGAAGCAGATTCGGTGAAACGGCTAAGTCAACAATTTTGACTTTTGTACGGGCGGGTTTAGATAGTAATTTACTAATAATTCATGAGAAAACTGAGAAATAAACCAACCCCTACTGAACTTTTGACTTTTATTCTTCTTCGAGTACTTCGTTAACTGGGAAACGATCCATCAGTTGAATTGCCCGATAAGCATTGCGACGTAAAGATTCTGACAAAAATGGAACGTGAGGGATTTGAGAGAGTAAATCTAACGTTCGGCGCAGCAATCTGACGACATCACCTTCATCTAAACTCGTATTAGCACATAATTCCCTCCATTCTACGCCTAGCGACCACTGCTCGATTAAAGCGACTAAATCGTATTCCAACCAAATTGGAATTGTGACGTTATAGCGCCGCTGTAATTGAAATAACTGTCGCCGAATCGGACGGATACTCGCCAAGGCAATATCGACTTCTTCTGATAAGAGATAGCGTACCCAACTATCGGGGCGGGGTGTTTCCGTGACTAGCGCGGCGATCGCCGCAGCGAGGTGATGGGGGGCAAGATTGTCTAGTTCGCCACTGGCAAGGGCTAAACCCAACCACAGTTCGTTATCTCCTCTGACAGCAGCAGCAATTTTGCCTAAGTTGGTTGGCGTAAGATCGTCCAAAGCCCCAAATCGCTGCAAAATTTCCATTAAGTGCAGAAATTCTTCCCAGTGATGGTGGGCGTAACGTTCTAACTCTGCATGTCTTTCCTCAATTTCTGTTTGCAGTTGAGCAATTCTAGTCTTGCGTTTGAGAATACTAGCGGGATTGCCTAGATGATGCAAAGGATGAGCTGTTAGTTGCTCTTGTACGGCAATAACTCGGTGTTGTTGTTCTAAAACCTCTGGCGCAGCGTGCCACGGGGGTAGATCGGGAATCTGCGCCGCAATTACTGCTGTTTCTTCATTGCCTTTACGCGCTTGCCCTGGTTTAAGTGGCATTTCTACGGGCGGCATCAGATGTTCGGGAATATCTAATCGAGCAAACTCGGCAAATAAATCTGCTATATCGCTACTAGCTGCTACGTACCAGCGATTATCTCGACCCAAACAAATAAAATAAGGTGCTTGTCCCGAACCAGGAATTTTCGCTACCAACACCGCTGGAATCGGCGTTGATGTTTGGACGTGCTTGCCGCGCAAACTCAATAACGTACCCGACATGGCAAAATTAATCGTCAGGCTCAATTGCTCTAGTCGTGCCTCTAATGCCTGTTCTTCCAGCACCTTCAAGAGTTGGCGTTCGACTTTGAGCCGTTGTCGCAATTTTTCATAATGATTTAACCGATCCTCATCGACCGACTGCATTTGAGTTTGCAAGTCGGCAAGTCGATCTTCCATCTCGGCGATCGCATCGTATTGGGGTTTCAAATACAATGTAGCGAGATATTGCCCAAAACTACGCTCGATCAGCTCTTTCGCTTCTGCTAAATTATGAATTTGCAGCAGATTTAACACCATGCCGTAGCTGGGAGCAAACTGACTCACTAGCGGGTCTGGTTTAGCAGTGGCTAGATATACAGCTTCTTTCGCGCCTTCAAATGGCGTTTGCAAAGTGACGACGTGACCGAGCTTATCCATACCTCGCCGTCCGGCGCGTCCTGCCATTTGCAAGAATTCGGAAGGATTGAGCAAGCGGTGTCCGCGATCTGTACGTTTGGATAAGGTAGAAATTACCGTCGTCCGCGCTGGCATATTAATTCCTGCCGCTAGGGTTTCAGTCGCGAAGACAACTTTAATTAAACCCTGCTGAAACAATTCTTCTACTAACCCCTTCCAGGCTGGTAATATACCCGCGTGGTGAGCGGCAATCCCGCGATAGAGTGGTTCTACTTGTCCGACACGTCCTGCATCTGGGTTGCGGCGCAAAAATTCATCAATTTGGATTTTGAGTTGAGCCGCTTCTTCTGGATTAACTAGCGTTACGCCTGCCAGTTCCTCGACGGCTTTATCGCAACCGCGACGGCTGAAAATAAAGTAAATGGCTGGTAGCATATCTCTAGAGTAGAGATGCCCCACGGTGTCAATTAACTTAGGAGTTTCCGGTCTGGGTCCCTGCTTTCTGTCGCTACTACCCTTTTTCGGTCGCAGTCGCGGATTGAGTTTTCCAGTCTTGGGATCGAGTAAAGGAAATATTCCTTTAGGATTGCCAAAATAAAATTCGAGCGGGACGGGACGAAATTCAGAATAGATTAGTTCTGTGGGTCCATGAACGCGACAGATCCAATCTGTCAGTTGGTCGCTATTGGCGATCGTGGCTGAAAGTGCTACCAGTTGAATATCTGGCGGACAATAAATAATAGATTCTTCCCATACTGTCCCCCGCTGGCGATCGTTCATGTAATGGCATTCATCCAAAACCACCGCTTCTACACCTTCAAGGGATGTTCCCACTTCACCAATGGGAGTACCGTAGAGCATATTACGAAAAATTTCCGTAGTCATCACCAAGATTGGTGCATCACGGTTGATCGAAACATCGCCTGTTAACAATCCGACCAAATCTGCCCCAAAGCGATCGCGAAAGTCGCGTAATTTTTGATTCGATAGCGCTTTCAGCGGCGTAGTGTAAAAAACTCTCTTGCCTCTAGAGAGGGCGCGATAGATCGCGTATTCCCCAATTAAAGTTTTGCCAGAACCCGTAGGCGCACAAACAACTACGGAGCGATTGGCATTCAGTGCCGCGATCGCCTGTCGTTGGAACTCATCCAGCTCAAACGGAAAGATACTCTCTAGATTTAGGTCAGCTTGCAGTTGGGGAATTTTCACTCAATAATTTATTCAACACCCTTTATTAATAGGGTAACCAATCTTGGAAATTTAGGGAGCAGGGACGAGCTGGGAGCAGGCAGCTGAGGAAGCTGAGGGAGCAGAGGGGCAGAGGAGCAGAGGAGAAATACAAAATTCTCCACCCCCACACCCTTTCTTCACGCACCCCACACCCTACACCCTACACCCCACACCCTACACCCTACACCCCACACCCTTTCTTCACCACTCACTGATTCCCCAGTTCTCGCGATCGCTTTGTTGCAGCAACTACGGCTTCAATTAGGGCAGAACGAAAGCCTGCTTTTTCTAAGGCTGAGACTCCCGCGATTGTCGTTCCGCCGGGGCTAGTGACGCGATCTTTTAATTCGGCTGGATGAATGCTTGTTTCTTGCAATAGCTGCAACGTGCCTTTGACGGTTTGCTGGGCGAGTTGGTTAGCAATATTTCGGGGTAAGCCTGCGGCTACGCCACCATCGGCTAATGCTTCTACTAAGATTGCGACATAAGCTGGACCCGAACCAGAAAGCCCCGTAACGGCATCCATGAGGGATTCTGAGACTTCTACAACTTCTCCTACTGCTGAAAAGAGTTGCAGGGCAATTTGTTTGTGAGAGTCGCTGGTACGAGCGCCTAAAGCGATCGCCGTCATACCTACACCAACTGTAGCAGGGGTATTGGGCATTGCCCGAATCACTGGTAAATGAGAAAAAGCCGCCTCTAGCTGCTGTAAGGTTACGCCTGCCATGATGGAAATTATCAACGGCAATTGTGTTGTAGTAGGGGCGGACATTTGTGCGCCCCTACTGGATACATCTGCTAAGTCTTGGCTAATTGCTGCAAATATCTGCGGTTTTACTGCCAATACAACTGTATCTGCCGATAAGACTTTGGCATTTTCTGTTGTTACTTGAATGCCATATTGTTGCTGCAAAAAATTGCGACGTGACGGCTGCGGTTCGCTGGCTATGACTTCTAGAGGTTGATAAATTTGCCCACTAATAAGGCGGGATAAAATGGCTTCTCCCATTACCCCGCCACCAATAATACCTAACTTAATTGACGATTTTTCCATAGCGATCGGCTCATAGCTATCAGTCTGTTTTGTCATTTGTCATTTGTCGTTTGTCATTTGTATTTCTTGATGTTTGTAACCAATGACTCATGACTGATGACGATTGACCGTCTAGGAGCTGAAGAACCGTATTTTAGCCAGATTGAGCTATTCTAGTCGATTCAGCCGTCCATGCGGGTGCGGGTGCGCTCATGCGCTGGGGACGTGTTGGTACGGCTTGTGGGAGGTCGTGACCCAATGTTCCTGGGGTTGTAACCTGAACGCATAGCGGTGTAAATAGGAAGATGCTTTCACCCACTCGCTCTTGATGTCCGTCCATAGCGTAGGTTCCGCCAGCCACAAAATCTACAGCGCGTTGTGCTTGGTCTGGTTCCATCATTGTTAAATTTAACACTACCATCTTGCGATCGCGCAGAGCTTGAATGGCTTGTGGCATTTCCTCAAAGGAACGCGGCTCCATCAGAACTACTTCGTAATTACCGTTCAATGCTCCATGCATATCAATTACATTCCCTTTACCACCTGCGTTAACTTGATTCCAACGACGCTGCTGGCGCGTTTCTTTTTCTGGCACAGGGGTAGGTTCGGGTGAGTATGCCTCATCCCCTGATTCTTCAATATCATCGAATTCGTCTTCGTATTCGTACTCTTCGTTAGTACCAACGAGCCAATGCTTTAACTTAGAAAACGTACTCACTTCACTCTCCCTTGCGTTACACGCTACAAATCTACTGGGAAAAACCGTTTCGAGCAACTACCAAATAAGCAATGATTTAGGAAGTTGGCGTTCATGTTATCCGCCTTTTTGAGGTTTCACTGCGAATCTTAGCAATTCTTGAAATTTGATAAATCGCCTATTTTGTAGTCAAATTTACAAGTTTCGGCTATTTCTCAGCTAGAATTTTGACTTCACAGTATACAGTTGTCAAGTCTATTTTTCGGAAATTTTTAATATTCACTTTGGTTTTTCTTCCAAAAGTTATTTGACATGCGAAATAATAAATTAGAAACTGAGGACTAAGAATTATCTGAGAAGTCAACCGCTCTCTGCTCCCTGCTCCCTGATAACCGGTCACTGATAACTGCGATCGCCAAAAATTATCCGTCCTAAACGTACCATTGTTGCTCCAGCTTGGACGGCTAATTGGTAATCGTCAGACATTCCCATTGATAGCTGGTGCATCTGAAGATTAGACCAGTGTTGCTGCCGAATTTTATCGGCTAAATCGCGAGTTTGCTCGAAAACATTGAGGATTTCGACATCATTCAAATCTAAGGGTGGAATTGTCATCAAGCCTTCGATTTGCAGGTTGTGACAGCGATTTAATTCTGGTAAGCTGGCTAACAAATCGGGAATAGTCCAACCAGACTTATTTGGATCGCTGAGAATTTTGACCTGCAAACACACTTGAGGACGGCAAGATAGCTCTTGTGCCAGTCGGTCTAGACGTTGAGCTAACTTTAAGCTATCGAGAGAATGAATCCATTGAAAAAGTTCTACAGCTTTTTTGGCTTTATTGCTTTGCAAGCTACCAATTAAGTGCCAAGTGATGTCTGGTAAATCTTGTAACTGCTGCTGTTTGCTAGCGGCTTCTTGAATGCGACTTTCGCCAAAATCCCGAATTCCGGCTTGATATGCTACTCGCATCGCTTCTACGGATACCTGCTTGGTGACGGCGATTAACCGGACGGTAGCTGGAAGTTGTTGACGGATAAGCGCAATACGTTCGGCAATCTGAATAGTCATTGGAAGGTGGCTTGCAAAGTCTTCTGTAATCGATCGTACTCTTGATATTGACCGTTACGACGTAAGAACCGCAGTCGAGTCTCCAATAGTAAACGAGCTTCAGAGCGGCTCACTGGCTCGAATTTCATCCCTGAAGCTTCAAGTGTCACCAAAAAAAATAAGCGCTGGGCGTAGAGCGTGGTGAAAAGTTCTTGATGTTCCTCCAAAAGGCAGATGCGGAATAACAACCCAAATGTAGGATGATTCAAATAATTTTCTGTATTCATCAACGGCGATCGCAGCTTAAAACATGTATTTTATGGCAGTGAAGGATATCAATTGTCTAAATTTGTAATTTGTATTTCATTATTCACAATTTGTTTTAAGTTTATTGGGATAATTTCTAAATTCTTCTGTCTTTATGTAGAACTATAAAGTTGCTGGCAACGATCGCCTTGAGAATGCGACCGCTCCTAAGAACAGACGAGGATCGCCGTAGCGATCGCGTAATCTCCGTCATGGCTCAAACTCAACTGCCACTGCAACTGTCCCCAAGCATCTACGAGCGCTAACGCTCGTGCGTGTAATTGTACGGTAGGAACGCCGCTCGGTTGACGGCAAATCTCAACGTCAGTGTAGCCTACGCCCAGCCAGCCAGTCCCCAAAGCTTTGACCACAGCTTCTTTCGCCGCCCATCTACCAGCTAGTTTATTCATCGCATTACGACTAGGAGCATTTTGCTCGTAACGACAATCCAATAGCTCATTTGGCGTGTAGACGCGCCGCAAAAAGCGATCGCCAAATTGCTCTATAACCTTCTCAATTCGAGGAATGTAAATAATATCCGTTCCTAAACGTAGCATCAGTTGTCAGTTATCAGTGATTAGTGGCTAGTGGCTAGTGACTAGTTAATTCTTACTTACGATTTACAACTTACGACTTACGACTTCATTTTTCCGTTCTTTTCAAGGCGATGATTTGGGCTTGAGCTTTGTGCAAAGACTCATACCATTCTCGCTCGGGGTCGCTGTCAGCAACGATCCCCGCTCCAACTTGTCCCCAAACTTGATTGCGGGAGTCGGGAGTTGGGAGAGTGGCTAGTGGCTGGTGGCTAGTGGCGCGTGATTTTTCTCCCTCAGCCTCCTCAGCGCCCTCAGCTCTCTTACTCTGCTCCCTGCTCCCTGCTTTCTGCTCCCTGCTATACAGCAGAGTCCGAATCAAAATATTCAAGTCTAAATTACCGCGCCAGTCTAAGTAACCGCAGGAACCGTAAAACAAGCTGCGGCGGACTGGCTCCAATTCTTCAATAATTTCCATGCAACGGACTTTAGGACAGCCAGTAATCGTACCCCCAGGAAACACGGCGCGAATTAAATCGATCGCATTGTATTCTGGTTTGAGCGTACCAGTAATATTACTCACAAGGTGCATGACGTGACTGTATCGCTCAATCGCTAGTAATTCATCGACAACGACAGAACCCCATTCACAGACACGCCCTAGATCGTTACGTTCCAAATCTACGAGCATGATATGTTCGGCAATCTCCTTAGTATTGCTTAACAAATCTTGAGCTAAATCACGGTCTTGGGCGGGAGTAGCTCCCCGAGATCGCGTGCCTGCAATTGGTCTTGTTTGGACTTGGCGATCGTGTAATTGCACCAATCTTTCTGGCGAACAGCTAATGACTGCTCCCCAAGGAGTCTGCCAATAACTAGCAAAGGGAGACGGATTAATTTGTTGCAGTGCTTGATAAATTTGCCAGCTACTAGCGCTCGTGCTGGTTTCAAAGCGCAAAGAAAGATTTGCCTGAAAAATGTCTCCAGCTTGAATGTACTTTTTTGCTCGGCAGACAGCCGTTTCGTATTCTTCTTGATGGGTGAGTAGTAAGAATTCGGAATAACGCTGCGCTTCGCCTTCGGCTGACTGAATTCGGAATTCGCAATTATTTTTAACTTTTGACTTTTGACTTTTGACTTCTGACTTTTCAAGTCGCTCTTGTAAATCGTCTAACTGCTGTGGTACGGAAACAGCCAGCCACAAAATTTGTTCTAAGTGGTCGAGAACGGCGAAACACTCAGGCTCGTACCAATAAGCAACAGGAAATGGTAAGGGATCTGATTTTACATAGGGTAACTTTTCAATCTCCCAAGCCAGATCGTAACCCAACCAACCCAGCCATCCTCCAGTAAAAGGGAGGGAGTCGGGAATCGGGAGTCGGGAGTCGAGTGAGTGGCTAGTGGCTAGTGGCTGGTGGCTAGTGGCTGGAATTGCTCCCCCAGCTCTTTCCCCCCCTGCTCCCTGCACCGAAGCGCTCCCTGCTCCCTTACATTCCAATAGCTGCTGCAAAAATGGCAAAATCTCCCCAACAGGTGGTGTCCACAGTTGCGGCTGTCCGTCGATAATGCGGGGTATGCCAGCACAGATAGAGTAACGCGCCAGTTGAGAACGATCTTCGGATGTGGGAGCAGGACTTTCTAGTAGAGTTGCGATCGCGTCTGGATTGGCATCGGGGCGAAATAGGGCTGCAAATATTTCAGAACCGCTACGTTGTTCTAAAGGAAGCGATCGCCAATACCAAGGCTGCATGGGTTTCATGTCAAATTTCACTGCCCCAAGTTAGGCGTATTCCCCAAAATGCAACCAAACACGCCAAGGCAATCCAGTCTCTAACAGTAAAGCGCAGTTGATGCCATTGGACGCGATGAGTATTCGGAGTGGTAAATCCCCTTACCGTCATCGCTTTAGCCATTTGTTCGGCTCTCAGGAGTAAGTTTTCTAGCAATCGTTCTGCCACTACCATCCACACCCGCAATGCTCCCTTGATGCCTAGCTTTTTCCAATTTATTGCCCGGGTTCGCACGGAACGAATCAGATTTTGCACTTCTTCCATCACCAGGGGAATAAATCGCAATGACAGCGTTAGAGTCAGCGCAATTTCAGTTACGGGCAATTTAAACCGTCGCAAAGGTAGCATCAAGCTTTCCAAACCTGCGGTAATTTCTTCTGGTGCAGTTGTGAGTAAATATAAATTCGTGCTGTAAATCAAAGTAAACAGGCTCGTACTCAAGCGCAATGCCAGCTCGACCGAGCGGCGCGTTACCGTAATTATCCAATATTGAAATAATACGTATTGGTAGTTGGTAGTTGGTAATTGGTAGTTGGTAGTTGGTTGACGTTGTCCCCCTTGTCCCCCTTGTCCCCTCTGCTCCCTGCTCCCTGCTCCCTGCTCCCTGCTCCCTGCTCCCGCATCAAACTCATTGCCCAAAACCAACATCTCACTCTGTTCGGCAGTTGGCAAGCGGGGTTGAGGATCTACGCCTAAACCGTCAGGACTTACCGCGCCCAAAATCAAGACGAAAAACGACAACGTGAGCAGCCAACCCATTTGTTGTCGCCAAACTCGCCAGGGAATCCCTGCTGTTAAAGTAATCAAAATGAGCAAGATGACTAAACTCACTCGGTATAGAGAGTTTGCCATAATTGGCGCTGCTAAAAAGCTGAGCAACCAAGCCAACTTCACCCTCGGATCGAGTCGATGCAGCCAAGCAATCGGTTGTTCTAGATATAACCCTATGGGTAGCGATCGCAGTAAGTCCATTGTGATAGAGAGCAGGGAGCAGGGAGAAGAGGGCTGAGGGAGCTGAGGGGGCTGAGGGAGCTGAGGGGGAGAATCTAATTCCGAGTTCCGAATTCCGAATTCTCCTACACGCGGGTAGCGCGATTTGTGCTTTTTTCTACGTCGCGGGCTTGTTTGCTACGCCAAAATAACCGGATCGGCGTGCCAGTAAAACCTAGTTGTTGGCGAAATTGTCGTTCGATGTATCGACGGTAGTTATCGTTGAAGCGCTTGGCATCGTTGACGAATAATGCGATCGCTGGAGGTTGAACGCTGACTTGCGTGCCATAATAAATTCTTCCTTGTCGTCCTTGGCGAGTTACTGGGGGAGAATGCCACCTCAAAGCCTCTTCGAGTACTTCGTTGACAACTGCTGTCGAGACGCGCCGTTTGTGAGATTCGGCGGCTCGGTCTACTAATTCTAAAATCTTTTCTACTCGTTGTCCGGTCATAGCACTGACAAAAATTGCCTCTGCCCAGTCTAGAAACTGCATCCGCTCTCGCAGATTTTTTTCGTAGTCGTAAATTGTGTATGTATCTTTTTCGATCGCATCCCACTTATTCACGACCAGAACGCAAGCCCGCCCTTCTTCAACTATACGTCCGGCGAGTTTTTGGTCTTGTTCGGTCACGCCATCAAGCGCATCAATGACGAGTAAAACTACGTCAGCGCGGCGAATTGCCTTAAAAGCACGATTGATGCCAAAAAATTCGGGTCCGTATTCGACGTTTTTCTTTTTGCGAATTCCGGCTGTATCGATTAAGCGATAGGTTTGACCCTGGTGTTCGACTACGGTATCGATTGAATCGCGTGTCGTACCGGAAATTGGGCTGACGATCGCCCGACTTTCGCCTACAAAAGAGTTTAACAAGCTAGATTTACCAACGTTCGGTCTACCGACAATCGCTACAGCAATCTCATTGGTTGGAGTAATTTCTTCTGGTTGGGGTAAGTGGGCGATCAGTTGGTCTAACAAATCTCCCGTACCGTTGCCATGAATGCCAGAAACAGCATATGGTTCGCCCAGCCCTAGTTCCCAAAACTGCGCTGCTTGCATCAGACCTTGTTCGAGCGATTCACACTTATTGACAGCAAGTAGCACGGGTAAGGATTGTTGCCGCAACCACGCCGCCACTTCCTCATCGGCTGGCAGTGGTCCGGTTTGACCGTCAACGACAAATAGCACTGCACTTGCTTCGCTCAAAGCTGCCATGACTTGCTGTCGGATCAGGGGTAAAAATTCGGTGTCGTCGTCGAAGACTAAGCCGCCTGTATCGACTACCAAAAATTCGCGATCGCACCAGTAAGCAGGCATGTAAGTGCGATCGCGCGTCACGCCTGGTTCGTCATACACAATCGCCTCCTGTACTCCAGCCAGACGATTAGCAAGCGTAGATTTGCCCACATTAGGGCGACCGACTATGGCAACAATTGGCAAAGGCATATAAGTGGCTGAAGCATCAAACTTTCATTGTAGCGACTCTCTAGAGTTTCGATCGCAACTTGAGTTGGCAGAGATTTTTTTGGCAAAATCTTTTTTTATGATTGAAATACTCGTTAAGTAAAGTAGTTTTTTTGATAAAACACTTAAAAAAACTAAATCAAATTCTGTTTTCCCCGACCGCAGATTTGCTGTATTATTCCTTTAAATAAATGAGTCAAAGTAGTAAGAATTGCCTCTTTCTAACTCTTGTTAGAGCTTGGCTATTTTCTCCTGCTTTTGTTTCAAAAAAGACAAAGTTTTTGCAAAGATTCAAGCCAAAGGTGCAAAATTTGCACGAATGAAATGTATGATTTTTCGATATAAACTTTGTCAAAAAAACAGTTTGAGTTTGACAATATGTCGTGTATATTGAGAAGATATTCGCGGATTAAAGTTGTTTTCAAACTTAACCGAGAAAATTGCCGATTGGCTCTCGGCAAGCATTTGGATGTTAGATCTACCACAAATCAAGAGTAAAGTTTAGGCTAAAAGCAGTCATCTAGAGTTTTTTGTCTTCATTTTAGGGCTGAAGTCAAGCAGAGACAAAACTAATTAATACAGATAGTTAGCACAGAGGCGATCGACGCGATCGCAATTAGCCATCAATTACAAGCAATAAGTTATGAGCTATTAGCTATTAGCTAATGGTGATAGAAAGGTGCGACACAATATCACCTCACTGTACCGATCGCTGATAACTGATAACTGATAACTGATAACCGACATCAGGAGGATACAAATTTAAGTGATTCAACACGAACTACTTAATTTACCTACCAAGAAATTTGGCACTGGGACGCTCATAGCCCAAGGCAGTGGTGTAGGTAGCTGGCAACTTCTGTCCTATCAAGTTCCGATCAACCCCGTCCATGCAGCATTACTACGAACGGGAAAAGTCTTTTTCTTCACTGGTTCGGGAAATAACCCCACGCGAATCAATTCTCCCTTCAACAGCGTGGTTTGGGATGTAAATAGCGGTACGTTTACCAGCCAATCGCCACCAACAGATCCATCTGGATTACCCATCGATCTTTTCTGTGCCGGACAATCGTTTCGCGCTGATGGTCGCTTAATGATTGCAGGTGGAACTCTGCAATACGACCCTTTCTATGGAGCAACCTCTGCTTTTTTATTCGATCCGAGTAACGAGCAGCTGACAGCCATAGCCTCAATGAAGTACGGTCGCTGGTATCCTACAGTCCTAACGCTAGGCAACGGTCGAATTTTTGCCTTATCGGGGCTGGATGTGAATGGCAATCTAGCGATCAACCCAGAAATATATTCCAGCTCTTGGAGAGCTTTTTCTCAAGCTACCAGTCCTTTCGAGCTTTACGCCCATCTGATCTTGACCGCTACGGGGCAAGTTTTTTATACAGGAGGCTATTTTGCCTTTAACAATGGTGTTTCCGCTCGCCTGCTCACCTTACCAGGAAACTTCAATCAAAGAATTACTGAAACGCCCGTAGGTGCATTGCAACAGCCTGACTCTGGCGCTCAAGCTGCTAGCGTACTGCTTCCACCAGCTCAAGACCAACGAGTCATGGTAATTGGGGGTGGAAATCCCAATCAGGCAACCAATAGAGTCAGTATCATCAACTTAAACGCAAGTAACCCTGCATATGCAGCTGCACCATCGCTCAACTTTGCTCGCAAGCACCACAATGCCGTAATTCTGCCCGATCGCACGGTTTTAGTTTGTAATGGGAGCGGATTTGATGAAGCTGGGAATGCTGCTACACTGACCGCAGAGATCTACGACCCGATCGCCAATACTTGGACGCTTACAGCTCCAGCTAACCGAGTTCGCCTCTATCACTCCGTTGCCTTACTGTTACCAGATGGCAGAGTTGTCACCACAGGTGGTAATCCCAGGCGGTTAAATGAATGCGATAGCAATGGCAACCTTCCAGGCAGTTCGCCACCGCTACCTTGTGAGGATAGGCAAATTGAAATTTACAGCCCGCCTTACATCTCGCAATCGCGACCGACAATTCAGAACGCACCCGCAGAAATCTCCCTGGGCAATACATTTACGGTTACGACCCCCCAAGCGCAGAACATCCAATGGGTCAGCCTAGTTAGACCAATGGCAACAACGCACGGACTAGATACAGAACAAAGGCTGGTAGATCTGCCGATCGCCTCTAGAACCAGTACTTCCCTATCCGTGACTCTGACATCTAATCGCAATATTGCCCCTGCTGGTTGGTACATGTTGTTCGTTAGCAATAACAGTCGCGTACCTTCAGTGGCTAGATGGATACGAATCAGTTAACAGTTAACAGTTAACAGTTATCAGTGGTTAGTGACTAGTGACTAGTAACTGGACTCAATTCTTGTCACCAGCCACTAGTCACTAGCCACCAGTCACGCACCACGCACCACTTATTTCATATGGAAATTAGAATTTCTCGTCGTCGGTTTGGACAATTGGCGATCGCCACAACTACAATTGCCGGATTTAGCTACCTGGCTAGCAAAACATCGGCACAAACGTCAGGTTTGGCGATCGCGGGTATTAGCTCTAGGGGAACTGTTACTACCCCAGATTCTAGTAGTACTGATGTTTCTAGTCCCTCTGTGGAAACGGGCGATGCCCCCGATACCTCTGATACATCCCAACAAGTCATTATTAGCTCGATTGACTTGCCAACAGGGAGAAGGCAGAGGGGGGTAACATCTGCAATGCCCACGGATGAGAGTATTAGCGGTTTTGCTTACTTAATCGACGGTACGCCTGTAGTTGCCATGACTCCCGCTAGAACCAGTAGAAGGAAAGGCAGAAACCCGACACGCCTCAGCTTTCCTGGGATATCTCGCGCCGATGTGACAGTTTCAGGACTTACACCCCAGCAAAGACTCGAAAGTTTGATGGTAACTTCAGATGGCACGCTGCTTGGTTTGGTTGCCAATAAGAACGGGACACCACCTGTAAGACTGGTAGAAGTCAACCCCAATACGGGAATTTTTAATGTCAGACTTAGCCTACCGTCTGACCAAAAATATAGTACCTTAGCAATCTGTCCCAACGGCACGATTTATACAACTTCCGTTGCTAACGGTGCTACTACTCTCGTCAGAATTAACTTAGCGCAAGCTAGTGTCACGCCGTTAGTACAATTGCGGTTGAATAATAACTCTTGGGGTAATGGCTTGCAAAGCCTACTATGCAACAACGCTAACCAGCTGATTGCTTTTGGCGCACCGAGATACGTACAACCAAATGCCCTTTATACTGTAGATTTAAGCAGTGGCGCTATGGCTAAGCTGGTAGACTTTGACGCTGCTAGAGTGGCAATGCGGACTGTATAAAGGTCATTGGTCATTGGTAGTAGACGGTAAACCCTAAACGCTAAACGCTAAACGCTTCACTACACTATGTGAACGCTACAACTCCCTTGCTTAAGCAAGCTACGCGAACGCTAAACTACGTGAAACCAGGTTACTGACAACTGACAACTGATAACTGATAACTGACAACTGATTTGTTTGCTAGTGAAAAAAAACAATTTAGAGTTTTACGATCGCAGTGCTGCCCAGTGGTGGCAACCTGATGCGAAAGTTTACGCCCTACACCGCCTTAATCCCCTTCGCTTTCAGTACTTCGATCGCCATTTAACCAATTGGCAAGGGCTGAGAGTTTTGGATGTTGGTTGTGGTGGAGGGTTTTCTTGCGAATTTTTAGCCGCACGGGGCGCAAAGGTTTTCGGCATCGATCGCTCTCAAAGTTGTATCGCTACAGCGAAAGCCCATGCTGCAACTTCTGGGTTCGAGATTGACTATCAGTATGGATATGCCGAAGATCTGCCCTATGCCGATCGCTATTTTGATGTGGTTGTTTGTGTCGATGTTTTAGAACACGTAACAAATTGGCAACAAACTGTCACGGAAATTCATCGCGTCTTGCAGCCTGGAGGAACGTTTTGTTTTGACACGATCAACAGGACTGTACAATCGCAGTTGATGATGATTTGGTTTTTGGAGGGAGTCGTCAAAGCGATCGATCGCGGGATTCATGACTGGGAGAAATTCATCAAACCAGAGGAGTTAACGAGTTTGATGCAACAGCAGAGTTTTACGAATATTGATATTAAAGGCTTTAGCCTATTTGGAAGTTCACCCTGGGATGCGATCGCTACTTTCTGGCACTACAAGAGAACGGGTAGTTTGAGGGCAAGCATTACAGATAATACGTCAGTCATGTATATTGGCAAGGCAGAAAAAACAGCGCGATCGTAAAAAACTGCTAAAGTCTAGCCCCGCGATCGCGTAGAGTGCGTCAAGATCGAAGCAAGTCAAAAGTCAAAACTCAAAAGTCAAAATGCTGGAACTTGAATTCAATCCGTGACAGCATATGACCGCAAACACTTAGTATGAAGCACTCTGTAGATATTGCGATCGTCGGCGCTGGGCATAATGGATTAGTAGCGGCATTACTACTTGCCCGTCAGGGATTGAACGTGTTGGTTCTGGAAGAAAAACAGGCGATTGGTGGGGCTTGTCGGACAGAAACACCTTTTCGTACTGCGCCCAACTTAGGTATTTCTACAGGCGCGTATTTATTGGGGTTAATGCCACCAGAACTACTAAAAATTTTAGATATCGATCTACCGACGATCCGGCGCGATCCTCACTATTTCGTCCCGACAACAGATCGGCGCTACCTACTGTTTGGTTCCGATACGGCACAGATGCAGCAGCAGTTTACTGGCTTTTTTTCAGAAGCTGACTGGCAAGCAAATTTGGCACTGCAAGAGGAACTGACACAGCTAAGAGAGGATATTGCCCCGACGTGGTTAGAGGAACCGCTATCGATAGAAGAGACAGCAGAAAAATACGTGCGATCGCACCTAAAATCTACATTTGTCGATCTGTGTCGCAAGTCTGTTGGCGAATATCTCGATCGCTTTGATTTTAAAAGCGATTTAGTTAAGGCAATGTATGCTGTCACCGATGGATTTACAGGAGTATTCGGGACTTGGGATACTCCAGGTACGGGAATGAATTTTCTCGTCCATAATATGTGTCGCCTCCCCGGAAGTGATGGGACTTGGATGGTGGTACGAGGCGGAATGGGGACAGTAACTAATCGTCTGGCAGAGGTGGCGGTGAAAGCTGGAGCCAAAATTGTTACAGGGCGTGGTGTAGATAAAATTTTAGTTTCTCAGAATGTAGCAACGGGTGTTGTGTTGCAGGATGGCACTGAAATTGCTGCTAACACTGTAATTGTTAACGCCGATCCATTTCGGATGCGTCAACTTGTCGGTACGGAGAATTTTGCTGCCGACTACAACCGCAGGCTAGATAGTTACTTGCGAGATGGCACAACTTTTAAAGTCAATATGTGCTTGCGAGAACTGCCCCAGTTTACTTGTTTGCCTGAAAATCAGGGTCAGTATGGGACGACGATTCATTTATTACCGGACGAATCGGAAGTGATGATGCATCTGTATCAAGCTTTTGCGGATGTGGAAGCGGGAAGACTGCCAGAATTTCCGACGATTGAATGGTACATTCATACAACTCTCGATCCTTCTTTACAAGACGGGCAAGGACATCATAATTCAGCTTTGTTCGTGCAGTGGGTTCCTTATGAATTACAAGGGACAACCTGGGAAGATGAGGAAGAGAATTATGTAAGACATTTGCTATCAATTTGCGATCGCTTTGCCCCTGGTACTTCCAATCTCGTTCAAGAAGTTTTTGCCCTCCATCCCCAGAGGTTAGAACAGCATTTTGGTTTGACACGCGGACACATTCATCACGTCGATAATTCTTTTGGGTTTAGCGATCGCTTGCCATATGCTACACCGATTCAGGGTTTATACTCAGCTAGTGCAGGTTGCCACCCCGCAGGTTCGGTAATTGGTGCGGCGGGACACAATGCCGCAATGCGAGTTATGCGCGATTTAGGATGCTAGAATTTGCCATTGTCCCCCTTTTTAAGGGAGGTTGGGGAGATCTAGATGCACGATATTCTTCTCACTTGTACACGGCAGTTAGCTAAGCTAAATCGATTCAAGAACTAGCTACAGCTTTACAGTGTTTTTTATTGTTTTAGCAGCGATCGCCTATCCCGATCTATAGCGATTCTATTTGAGTCATGAACCGATCGTTGTGGTGGTTGACTGTTAACAGTTGACAGTTAACCGTTAACCGTTAACCGTCAACCGTCAACAAGCAATATCCCAGATTCACAAATCATTTAGGCTCGCTATATATGGATTGAATATGAGTTCAAGCAGTGCAAAAATCATTATAGTTTTGTAAGATATATTTGTATAAAATAGAGTTTTGTGAAACGCTGCTTAGAAAAATGGTACTAACTTCAAACGATTTTAGCGGCTTACTCAACGAGCGTTTTTTTCGTAATTTCTTGCCAATTCCAGCTACTAGCGGTCTAGATTTAGGTACAATAACACCAGACTTTCGATTGCCAGATATTACTAATGGTAGAGAAGTTAAGCTTTCAGAATATCGAGGCAAGCAACCAGTTATTTTGGCGTTTACACGGATTTTTACGGAAAAGCAGTACTGTCCTTTTTGCTTCCCGCATATCAAAGATGTGAATGAGAAATACGATCGTTTTCGCGATCGCGGTGTTGAGTTAATAATGATTACGAGTACTGATGAAAAACAAAGTCAGATCGTCGTCAGAGATCTAGGTTTAAGAATGCCGTTACTGAGCGATCCTAGCTGCAATGTATTTAGAGCATACGGCACGGGGCAAGCTCTGGGTGCGCCTTTACCCGCTCAGTTTGTATTAGATAAACAGGGCAGATTGCGTTACAAACACTTGTTTTCTTTCCTCGACCACAATGCCAGTGTAGAGCAAATGTTAGCAGTAGTTGATTGAGTTTTGGTTGGGTGCGTTACAAACGCACCCCACAAATTTATAAGTGGACTTGTGGCAAGCGATCGCGGGGATTAAAACTACGACTACTGCGAATCTTTTCATAATACTCCCGCTCCGTACTGCTTAAATCTTTGGGTGGAACGATCGCAATTTTTACCAGCAAATCGGTGCGTCCACCTTTTGGTAGAATCCAACCTTTACCGCGTAAACGTAGAGATTGACCGGAACGAACTCCAGCTGGAACATTAAGCTTGACAGAACCATCGGGAGTAGGAACGTCAATTGCTGCACCAAGAACTGCTTCATCGGGAGTAATTGGCACTTCGCAGACGAGATTGTCGCCTTCAAACTTGAAGAAAGAGTGCGGTTGAATGTCCACTTTCAAGTACAAATCGCCTCGTTGCTGCGTAGCAGGATTAACTAAACCCTTGCCCCGTACGCGGACGCGGCTACCAGGTTTTGCCCCTGGCGGAATGCGGACTTCAATAGTTTCACTACCAATACTCAGCCGTTTTTGTACGCCGTGAAACGCTTCTGATAAAGTGAGGGCGATCGCTGCCTCTCTGTCGGTGCTAGCTGCGGAACCATCAAAACCAGCCATTGGATCGGTGAAACCGTCAAAACCGCTCGTTCCAGAAGATTTTCTACCAGAAGTGGTATAACTATACGTCTGACGAGTTCCACTAGTCCGCGCCCCAGGTGTGCCAGGTGCGCCAGCACCACCAAAACGACCGAGGAGATCGTTGATAAACTCATCAAAACTGCCGTATCTACCAAACTCAAAATCGTCGAAACCAACATTAACCCCACCAGCACCAGCGCCACCAGGCGACCAAGCTTGTCCGGCTTGCTTCCAGTACTGACCGAATTGATCGTATTTACGGCGCTTGTCTGGATCTGAAAGCACTTCGTAAGCTTCGTTGACTTCCTTGAATCGCGCCTCGGCTTGCTTGTTACCTGGGTTAACATCCGGGTGAAATTTACGGGCTAGCCTGCGAAAAGCCTGTTTAATTTCATCGTTACTGGCAGTCTTGTTGACTCCCAAAATACTGTAATAGTCCTTAAAATCAGTAGCAGCCATCTAGCTATCAGCCTCCTGAGTGCGATTCAACCTAATTTTATGTGTAGGGATAAGCCCACTAAGGCACTGTGTAGGCGACAAATCAGCACCTAGTAGGGATAGTTTCGGGTATATACATTCTGCCCTAAACTTAGCAAACGGTTACATTGAATCGAGTTCGGTTCTTGCTCAAGTTGCGATCGCAATTGCCCTAAATGAGGGAGCAGGGGGAAGAGAGCTGGGGGAGCTGAGGAAGCTGGGGGAGCTGGGGGAGCAAGACAATTTAAAATTCCCCACACCCTACACCCTATTTACTACTAGCCACTAGCCACCAGTCACTAGCCACTCACTGACTCCCTACTCCTACTTTTGGTTGATAAGTCGAAGCGACATGTAACTCTTTTAACTGTTTTGCATCGACTCCAGAAGGTGCATCAGTTAGTAGACAACGAGCTTGTTGCGTTTTTGGAAAAGCGATCGCATCCCGAATTGATTCTTCCCCTGCGAGTAACATCACCAAACGGTCTAATCCGTAGGCGATCCCGCCGTGGGGAGGAGTGCCGTATTCAAATGCTTCTAGGAGAAAGCCAAATTTGTTATAAGCTTCTTCTATCGACAAACCAATTGCGGCAAAAACCTGTTCTTGGACTTCCCGTTGATAAATCCGCAAGCTTCCGCCGCCGACTTCAAAGCCGTTGAAGACTAAATCGTAAGCTTGGGCGCGGGCGGTTTTGAGGTCGTGTAGGTCGTCGGGATGGGGGGCTGTAAAGGGGTGGTGTAACGCTTCTAGACGCTTTTCGTCGGCATTCCATTCAAACATGGGGAAATCAGTCACCCACAACAAATTGATTTTGCTGGGATCGATATGCCCCAATTCACAGCCGATAACTTGTCGCAAGCGGTCTAAAGTTTTGTTGACTACATCCGTGGCTCCAGCACCAAATAGTAATAAATGTCCTGGTTTTGCCCCAGTGCGACTTAAGAGTTCTTGTTTTTGTTCGGGGCTGAGGTTGTCTTTAATTGCTCCAATCGTGTCGATTTCTCCGTCTTCACGAACGCGGATATAAGCAAGTCCCTTTGCACCTGCGCTTTCGGCTTCCTTAAATAAGTCGCCGCCTGGTTTGATCCGCACGTTGGAAATGGCTTCATTGCCGTTGGGAATAGGTAGAATTTTGACAATCCCTCCAGATTTTACAGCACCGGAAAAGACTTTGAAGCCGGAGTCTTTGACGAGATCGGAGACATCGACTAATTCCAGACCGAAGCGGGTATCGGGTTTATCGCTTCCGTAGCGTGCCATCGCTTCGGCGTAGGTGAGGCGGGGGAAAGGACGGGGTATATCGATCCCTTTCACTGTCTGGAAAATATGACAAACTAAACTTTCGTTAAGCTCCAAAATTTCTTCTTGAGACATGAAACTCATTTCCATGTCTAGTTGAGTAAATTCTGGCTGACGGTCTGCCCTTAAATCTTCATCGCGAAAGCAACGGGCAATTTGATAGTAGCGGTCAAAACCCGATACCATCAGCAATTGCTTGAATAATTGCGGCGATTGTGGTAGAGCAAACCACTCACCCGGGTTGGCGCGACTGGGAACCAAGTAGTCTCTTGCACCTTCGGGAGTAGAACGGGTAAGAATGGGGGTTTCGATTTCAATAAAGCCTTGTGCGTCTTCTAGAAAACGGCGCATGGCTTTGATAACTTGGTGGCGTAGTTGCAGATTGCGATTCATGCGATCGCGACGCAAATCTAAATATCGATACTTGAGGCGCAATTCTTCCCGTACCGACTCGGTTTCAGCCGTACTGACTTGAAAGGGTAGCTGTTTGCTGACAGCATTGAGCAACTCAATTTTATCGGCATAGATTTCGACTTCCCCTGTCGGTAGCTTGGGGTTGAGAGATTCTGGAGGACGCTGGGTAACTCTACCCGTAATGCAGACTACGTACTCGTTCCGCAGTGCTTCCGCTTGATGGTATGAATCGGGAGTGCGTTGAGGATCGCTGACAATTTGGACGAGTCCCGTGCGATCGCGCAAATCCAAGAAAATCACTCCTCCGTGATCGCGGCGACGGTCTACCCAACCATACAGGGTAACTGTTGCTCCAATATCTTCTGTGCGGAGGTCGCCGCAATAGTGGGTTCGCATAACTATCGATTCAAACTCAGGTTAGTAATGACAATGCTAGGAATTGACAAAGCTTTCCTATTATCTAGCATTCCGATCGGTCATTGTTGTTTGTTTTTTACGGGCGCTGTTAATACACTGTAAAAGACTTAACCATTTGCTGTAGCTTTGGTGCGGCTTTTTGCCAACGCTGTTCCGTGGTGGAGGCGTTGAAAGTAAAGAGTTTGCCACGACTAACGGCAACACTAGCAAGATTGTGCCGTTGTTGCCGATCGGGTAACTTTACAGCATATTCTAGTATGTAGTAAGTTTTCCCGTTATAGTCTTGCTGCCCAGCATTGATTAATTCTGCTTCTCGTCCTGAATCAGGGGGTGCGATCGCACTTTTGCCCAGTTTATAACCCACATCGCCAGGAGTTCCCAAATCGGCTAGGGTTTTGCCATCTGCGATGGAACCGATAACGACAGAAACATTCTCTGTGGTTTCAATCAAATCGTGCAATACGATATCGGGACCGTCTGTTACTTTAACTGGTAGCCAGCCGTTAGGGTACAAGAACTCATATCCATCAACGCTATCGACAAAGCTTTTGAGTCCAGCAGTTGAGAGTACGCAACCCGATAGACTCAGCGCCATCAGTACTACGAGTAAAATCGATGCAATTCGTTTCAACATTTTTAGTAGTGAGTGGTCATTAGTCATTGGTCATTAGTCATTGGTCATTAGTCATTGGTCATTAGTCATTGGTCGCTGCTCCCTGCTCCCTGCTCTCTGATAACTGATTTGTATTGTCCCACCCCAGTAACCTTCACGACTCCAGAAAGATAGCAAACAATTATGTTAGGAAATTTAGACATTTAATAAAATTAGTAACATTTAATACAGTTGCCCGATCCGGCGGTTGATAATGTCGCTATTAGCAGGTTGTATACAGCATTCAAATACTACAGAGAAGTAAACTCAAAAGTAAACAGAGTTTGCTTTTAGCTGAGTAAGGAATGCCGTTCAAAGACAAGTTTATAATACCAAGCTTCTAGGGTTCCGGTTTGTAGCGTCTCAGCTGACGCTGTTAGCTCGCGTAGCAAATGCAGGTCCAAGAGAAGCGAGCTAGCAGTGCTAAGAATTTTCTGAGTTTTTAGTCGAGTAGCTAGTGACACGGAAGGAGAAAAGCCTGGGAGGAATATCAGTTGACATGACTGATGTTGTCTCCTGGGCTTTTTGCATAAATAGCAACTTAATCTAGTTTGAACAATTGAGCGAGGGCGATCGCATGACTCATAATTCTGAAAATCCTTTGTTTCAGAGTCCAGACAATAACACTCATCAACCACCTACTGAAGCCCAACGCGCTTTAGAATTAGAAACACGACTGCCGATGACAGGTTGGCAGCAAGAGGTATCGAAAGGACTGGAATACGGATTAGAAGCAGCGCAGAGTATTCGCGATCGCACGATTCCTACCTTTTCTCGTGGCGAGTTACCCCACTACGCCGGAATTAATACTTTCCTCAAAGCCCCATACTTAGAAGATGTGCGTCAGGTAGGAAATTACGACGTGGCGATCGTTGGCGTTCCCCATGACTCCGGTACGACCTATCGACCTGGAACCAGATTCGGACCTCAGGGTATCCGTCGCATTTCTGCTTTGTACACGCCTTATAACTTCGAGTTAGGTATCGATTTACGCGAACAAATTACGATTTGCGATGTTGGAGATATCTTCACCATTCCCGCCAACAACGAAAAATCCTTCGATCAAATTTCTAAAGGCATTGCCCACATTTTCAGTTCTGGGGCATTTCCAATTATTCTGGGTGGCGATCACTCAATCGGTTTCCCCACGGTACGGGGTGTATGTCGCCATTTAGGAGATAAAAAAGTTGGTATCATTCACTTCGATCGCCACGTAGACACCCAAGAAACCGATTTGGACGAACGGATGCATACCTGCCCCTGGTTTCACGCCACTAATATGAAAAATGCGCCAGCGAAGAATTTAGTCCAACTGGGAATTGGTGGTTGGCAAGTCCCAAGAAACGGGGTAAAAGTCTGTCGCGACCGCGCTACCAATATTCTCACAGTTACAGATATCGTCGAAATGGGCTTAGACGCAGCCGCAGAATTTGCCATCCAAAGAGCAACAGACGGTACAGACTGCGTTTACATCAGTTTCGATATCGACTGCATCGATGCAGGATTTGTCCCTGGTACTGGCTGGCCCGAACCAGGCGGTTTGTTACCCCGCGAAGCCCTGTCACTACTGGGTAAAATCGTGCAAAAAGTCCCCGTTTGCGGTTTAGAAGTTGTAGAAGTATCGCCCCCCTACGACATCAGCGATATCACCTCTCTAATGGCAACTCGCGTAATTTGCGATACAATGGCGCACCTTGTCCTATCGGGACAACTACCCCGCAAAGAGAAACCAGCTTACATTCATCCCGAATCCCAACCCGAACTCGTCGCTTGGACTTAGTTTGTCAGTTATCAGTTATCAGTTATCAGTTGTCAGTTGTCAGGGTATGCGGTGTAGTGGATTGTTAACTGGTCACTGGTCACTGGTCACTGGTCATTGCTCACTGGTCACTGATAACTACTCCCTCTCTATGCACGAAACCGATATGACCAAAGCGCTGATTCTTACCGTGCGCGACTGGTGGGAAGCACAGCCAGAAAAACCGAAAATCTCGCGAATTCACCTGATTGTAGGTCAGTTTACCTGCGTAGAGCCTGCCAGTTTGGAATTTGCCTTTGAAGTTCAAACGCGCAATAGCTTTCTTGCAGAGGCAAAACTAGCAATTCAGGAAACACCCTTAATCGCCTTTTGCCATCGTTGCCAACAAGAATATCGTCCTGAAATTGGACTGCAATATGCTTGTCCGCAGTGTAAATCTCCTATGGACGACATTCGCTCTGGACGAGAACTAAAAATCGATCGCATCGAATATTCAAATAAGGATGAGGGGTAATTGGTAAGTCAAAAGTTAAAAGTCAAAAGTCAAAACTAACTAGTCACGGATAACTACTCACTACTCACTTCTTGCTATATGCACCAAACATCTGATGCTGCCCTTGGGATTAATTTACTCCATGCCAATCAGGAAGGGGCTGATCGCAATCGCGCCCATTTTGATGAGTGGGGAATTACCTGTTTCAATGTTATGAGTAGCCCTGGTGCTGGTAAAACAGTATTACTCGAAAAAACATTGGCAGCTTTAAAAGACGATCTCAAAATTGCTGTCATTGAAGGCGATATGACTACTGAATTAGATGCCGATCGCCTGCGTCAATACAATGTACCTGTTATCGCAATTAATACTGGACGTGCTTGCCATTTAGATTCAAAAATGGTGGCAGGTGGCATTCATCAATTAGAACATCAATACAATCCCGCCGATCTCGATTTAGTCCTAGTAGAAAATGTTGGAAATTTAGTTTGTCCGGCTGAATTTGAAGTAGGCGAACACGCCAAAGTTGCTCTCCTAAGTGTTACGGAAGGAGAAGATAAACCGCTGAAATATCCAGTCATGTTTCGCGAAGCTGATTGCTTGCTCATTACCAAAATCGATTTAGCAATCCATTTAGATATGAACATTGACACAATAGTGGCAAATGTACGTCAAATTAACCCAAACGTGAAGATTATTCCCGTATCGGCGAAGACGGGAGAGGGTTTAGCAGTATGGTTTGACTGGGTGCGATCGCAAATTGCTAAAAAAGAGCTAGAGGTCAGTAGAATCAGAGGTTAGAAAAGAGAAAACATTAGTTTCTAAATCTAAAAATAGAAATTTTGGCATATATTAAGTATGCCGAATAACCTACTGCAAATATCTAATTCTTTTGGAAAAATATGAAATAATTAAAAGTTTCAAATTCTCTAAAAAGTGTAGCAAAAGTAACGGATAAAAAAGGGCTTACTCCGTTAGTCTAAAGCGTATTAGATTGTAAGATTTTTAGCTGAAAGATCGCGTCAGTGAATACACTTTTTAGTAGAAAAAGCAATGAAACTGCGATCGATAATTCAATCAATTTTTCTGTTTGTCATTAGTCTAGCGATCGCAGCAGGTTGCACTAATCCCGCAGTTTATATTACAACTACCACTGATGTTGCTGCTTCTGGTAATGCTGCTCCTAACGCTGCTAGCTTGGGATTTAGTGCGTGGCCTGGTTGGCTTCCTTGGCAAGTTACCCAAGAGCAAAAACTCTTTGAAGCAAACCAAGCTTCAGTCAATTTGAAATGGTTTGACGGCTATTTAGAATCGATTAATGCTCTAACAACCGAACAAATTAATGCTAACAGCCAGACTCTTAACGATACAATCAGTGCCGTGTCAGGTGGTGCAGATAAAGTCGTCATACTAGTCAACGACAACTCTACAGGCAACGATAAAGTCATCGTTCGTGAAGGCATCAATACAATTGCCGATTTGAAAGGCAAAAAAGTTGCCGCAGAAGAAGGCGCTGTAGATCATTTCCTATTGTTATTAGGAATGAAAAAAGCAGGCATGAAGCCAGAAGACATCCAATTTGTCCCCTTAGAAACAGGACAAGCCGCAGCCGCTTTTGTTGGTGGACAAGTAGATGCAGTTGCCGTGTTTGCACCATTTACCACTCAAGCCTTAAAGCGTCCTGGTAGTAAAGAACTCTTTAGTTCCAAAGAATTTCCTGGAGCAATTCCCGACCATCTAGTCGTCAGCCGTCAGTTTCTAGCAGAAAGTCCCGAAAAAGTGCAAGCAATGGTCGATTCCTGGTTTGCCACCCTTGATTACATGCAAAAAGAACCAGCCAAAGCAACAGAAATTATGGCAAAACGGGCAGGAGTTAGCGTTGCAGAGTACGAGGAATACGCCAAAGGAACCAAGATATTCACCTTGGAAGAAAACCTCAAAGCCTTTCAACCAGGTAACAACATGACTTCGCTGATGTATGCAGCCGGAGAAATGACTAAATTTCTTGAAGAAGTCGGCTTAGCCAAACAAAAACCAGACCTAACTAAACTCTTCGACGATCGCTTTGTCAAAGCATACGCTGAGAAACAGTGAACAGTTATCAGTTATCAGTGACTAGAGATCGGTTAATTCTGACTTACGACTTACGACTTACGACTTCTTCCCCTAGTCCCTCAATTATGAATACAGGCTCGATTCGTCCCCCATCTAATCCAAAAACGCTTAGCCAGACGGTTTTTTGGCGGTTGGCTGAAGATATTCCCAGACCATTAAATGCCTTACTAGTAGCAACTTCTATCGGCTTGCCCTTGCTGATTTGGTGGCTAGTGACAACATTTGGTAGCGTAGATCCCAAGTTTCTGCCCTCGCCTGCTAGGGTACTCGAAGCATTTGGGCGATTGTGGAGGACTCGCGAACTGCTGAAGGATACTGTAGCGAGCCTCTGGCGAGTGGGTGTAGGGTTTTTGTTAGCAGTCGTGTTGTCGATTCCAGTTGGGGTGTTGATGGGCAGTTTTGCCAGTATTCGCGCTTTATTAGAACCATTATTTGGTTTGATGCGCTATATGCCTGCGCCTGCTTTTATTCCATTACTCATTCTCTATTTAGGAATTGGAGAAGAGCCGAAAATCACTTTGATTTTCATCGGCGTGTTTTTCTTCAATTCTTTAATGGTGATGGATACGGTCAAGTTTGTACCAAAAGACTTGATCGAAGCCACCTATACTTTGGGTGGCGATCGCTGGCAGACATTGACTCAAGTTATTTTTCCCCACGTTTTGCCAGGAATCATTGATGCTTGTCGAATTAACCTAGCAGCCGCATGGCAATTAGTCATTGTCTCAGAACTAATTGCTGCAACCGAAGGTTTAGGACGCAGAATCAGCGTCGCCGGTCGATTTCTCAAAACCGATGAAATCTTTGTTGGCTTAATCGTTATTGGAATCATCGGACTCACTTTTGACCTCTTGTTCCAATGGCTCTTACGTGTTTCTTGTAAGTGGGCAAGTCAGAAGAGATAAATCAGTTATCAGTTATCAGTTATCAGTCAACCGTCAACTGTCAACTGTCTTCACGCAGTGTAGCGCCACGTTTACCGTCAACCAACTACCAATTACCAACTACCATGTATCTACAAATCACCAAACTCCATAAAAATTTCGAGACAAAATCGGGAACGTTAGTTGTCCTCAAAGACATTAATATGTCGATCGAGCGGGGTGAATTTATCTGTGCTGTGGGTGCATCGGGTTCGGGTAAGTCTACTCTACTGCGCCAGATTGCCGGACTCGATTTACCAACAGCGGGAGAAGTGAAAATCGATGGCGTGCGCGTTCAAGGACCAGGACCAGATCGGGGCATGGTGTTTCAGCACTACACGCTTTATCCTTGGATGAACGTACAGGAAAATGCTGAATTTGGACTCAAACTTCAGGGATTTTCCAAGCGGGAACGACGGGAAAAAGCTAGTTACTATTTGAGCGTAGTTGGACTGACTAAGTTTGCTAAATCCTTGCCCAAGGAGTTATCTGGTGGAATGAAACAACGGGTAGCGATCGCCCGCGCTCTCGCCTCAGAGCCTAAAGTATTATTGATGGACGAACCTTTTGGTGCTTTGGATATTCACACTAAAGAGTCTATGCATGAATTCATGCTGGATCTGTGGCAGCGTACCAACATCACCATTTTCACGATCACCCACGATGTGGAAGAAGCTGTATTTCTCTCAAATCGGATCTACGCTCTCGGCGCTCGTCCTGGTACGGTCAGAAAAGAAATTTCAATTAAACTCCCCGAACGCACCCACACCGTCAAGCGTCATTCTATATTCCACGACTACTGCGACGAATTGATGGATCTGCTCCGGGGACACTCACAGGAAGCTCTGGCAGTGTCTTCTTAGGCGGGTTGAAGTAAACTGAGCAAATGTCCGTCAGGAGTCCGCATAGCAGCAACTTTGCCAAAAGAAGGTTCTCGGACGCGCCCTTCGAGTTTAGCCCCCATATTTTCTAGATTGGCGATCGCCCCATAAACATCGTCTACATGGAAGCTCAAAATCGGAGAATTCCCCGTTTGCGCTTGACTCTCCGCAGCATGGAGCGCGATCGTCGTGCCATCAGCATCCAATTCTGCCCAACCAGGACTTGCCATTTTTACTTTTAGTCCCAGTCCTTCTTGATAAAACTTCACCGTTGCTAAAACGTCTGTCACCATCAGCATGACGTGCTTAAACTGTGCTGTCATGAAATCTCCTCGACAAAGTTAGTTCCTTATCGATCTTGCACTATATTCAAGGATTGGTAGTTGGTAATTGGTAGTTGGTAATTGTTAGTTGCTCCCTCAGCTCCCTACTCCCTATTCCCGACTCCCCGATCGCCAATAATAAAGATTTACTTTTCCTCCGCTAGACTCGATCTATTTTTGCAACTCTACCCGATAAAATACTGTAATGACTTGCAGTAGATAGGAATCTTTAGCAACAAACTACTTGTAATTGCAGAGACAATACATGCTATTCAACAGACTGTTCACCGCAGGCGGCGTGGTTATGTGGCCCCTGCTCGGATTTTCTATACTAGCGATCGCCCTAATTATCGAGCGGGCAATTTTTTGGGTGCGGATAAATAAGCGCCAGCGTCGCGTCATCCGTGAGGTATTAAACCTCTACCGCTTGGAAAATGTCGTCACCGCGATCGAAAGGCTGAAGCAAAATGCCGACTTGCCTATGGCACGCATATTTCTCGCTGCCTTAGAACTCGAACGCCCCACACCTGAAGAGTTTCGCCTTGCTCTAGAAAGTGAAGCACAAGCAGAGATTCCTGTCTTGAAACGATTTAACACTATCTTTGAGACAATCATTAGCATTGCACCCTTATTAGGTCTACTCGGTACGGTTTTGGGTTTGATTGCCTCCTTCGCGTCCCTCAACATTGCCAACGTTGGGGCTAGCCAAACCGCTGGAGTCACGGGTGGGATCAGCGAAGCGCTAGTTTCAACGGCTTCCGGCTTGGTAGTCGCTATCTTTACGCTTCTATTTGCCAATACATTTCGAGGATTGTACGTGCGGCAAATGGCATCAATTCAAGAGTATGGCGGTCAGCTAGAACTACTCTATCGTCGTCTTTACGAACGGGGAGAAACCTATGCGTCTGCAAGATGAGCCAGAAATTCAAGCACAGATTAATATCGTGCCGATGATTGACGTGATCTTCGCGATTTTGACATTTTTTATCATGTCAACCTTATTTCTCACTCGTTCTGAGGGGCTATCGGTCAATTTACCTCAGTCAAAATCAGCTCAAGCGCAGCCAAAAGCACCGATTACAGTCACAATTGATGCCAAAGGTCAACTCGCCGTCAACCGCAAACCGACTCAACTCCAAGCACTCAGTGGAGAAATACGGCAGCTAGCACAGCCAAACCAAGAGGCACTTGTAATAGTCAATGCCGATAAATCAGTCAACCACGGACAAGTTGTCTCCGTGATGGATGTGGTGAGGCAACTACCAAACGCAAGACTGGCGATCGCCACGCAGAGGGAATAACAATGTAGAGACGTTACATGTAACGTCTCTACACCGATCGCCGATTAAAAACTTACCCGTGCGGGTACATCTGTAACGCGCAAGACCGATTCTTGTTGAAATTTTGACTTATAAGCGTCAATAATTTCCTGAATGGATCTTTCTCGTTCTGGAGTACTGACATAGAGCAATATTAAAACTTTAGAATCTTCTCTAGCTAGAATTCCAGCACTGTTAAGAAACTGACCGTAAGCATCTATTACCGTTAATCCATCGGGAAAACGAGGTGTCACTTCAGTATCTACAAACTTTTGCCATTGTTCTTCTGTGACTTCTCCTCCCCCTGGTTGCGATCGCCCAAAATACAACTCATCTCTGACGTATGCTTCGCTGTTGGCAGTAGTTTCTGCTGCCGGAGTTTGAGCGCTAACTTGATGTATGTAGTTAACTGAACCTGTTAATAACAAGCCAGACAGAAAAAACGCACCTAGAATTTTGCGTCTGGTGAGTAAGGTAATATTCATTTCTATCCTCAATTTGTTGACTTAATACGACGGTCTGTTTGGAATGGCTGCTAACTATTACTTCAGACGTACACCTTTAGTTTTAGATATATATAAATTTTTTGTAATATCGTATTACAAAAGTTAGCTTTTATTTATTCTCGATCGTTGACACGTACAAATTTACTATTCGGATTTTTTACAACTAATATAGCAAGCAAGAAATAACTGATAACTGATAACTGATAACTGATAACTGATAAAGTTTGACAGCTTGTCTTTTGACTAAACGCAACTGCGATCGCCATGATTGGTATAAGTGCAAACGCACTTTGTCCGTAAAAATAACAAGCAAATTAGAGGAATGTTTCAACCACGCGGCTAAATATAAAGTCTGCGTGTATGTTTGCGTGCATCTGCATCCAGCGATTTATCTATATGCGATCGTACACGGACACAAATGAAACCAAACAATCTATAAGCGTGCAAATTGGAAAGGAAAGTGAATTGTAAGTCGTAAAAATACACCTGATAACTGATAACTGGGAAGTGATAACTAATAGAAGATGGGACTGAAATTTTTGTTATTGCCTACGGTATTGTTAAGTTTAACCATAGGCTCTGCTGCACTAGCAAATGAACTAGAAAACAGTAAAAATAATGCGATCGCTTTAAAATTAAAATTGCATCAAGCGAGAAGAAATTCACAACCAAAACTACCCCGCTTGAGCCAAAGAGAAAAATTTTCTACAGATGCTATTTGGTTAACACAAAAACCATCATCAACAATAGATGTGGCACAATCAATATCTTCTGAAGTAGAAGAATCTGCTATTGAAGACACTGACGAACTTTATATCGAGGTTGAAGGGAAAAGAGAGACAATTTCTGAAACATCAAGTCCCGTCTACATCATTCCTAAAGAAGAAATTGAAAAACAACGTCCGAATAGCGTCGCAGAAATTTTACGCAATCTACCAGGATTTGCAATTAATGATGCAGGTTTTGGTGCAGATATTCATACGGGAACATATTATCGAGGAAGCTCGATCAATCAGTCAGTTTTCTTACTCAATGGTAGACCAATTGGATCTAATATTAACACCTACCACGGCGCTACCGATCTGAATAGTATTCCTGTAGAATCTATCGAACGAGTAGAATTATCGAGCGGTACGAGTTCTACTTTATATGGTTCGCAAGCGTTTGGCGGAGTTGTCAATATTGTTACTAAGCAAGGCTCAGAGATTCCCCAGCTAAACGGTTTAGTAGAGTACGGTTCTTATGACCAAGATAACTATCGCATAAGTTATGGTAGCAGTGGTGGTAATTTAAAATATAGCCTTGGTTTTGAACAATACGATGCTGAGAACAATTATCGCGTCCCTGAAGGAGCAGCAAATCGAGATTCAGATGGACGTTTATTTAATGGTGATACTGCGACGAGTAACTACTTTGGTAGTCTCAGTCTCGATCTAAATTCTCGTAACACTCTCAGTTTAGATGCTTACAAAATTAGCAGTCGTCGCGGCTTATTGTACTTTGGTTTTCCCCTACAAAGAGATCGTTTAGACCACGATGTTTTTAACATTGGTTTATCTTGGAAAACTTTGCTAGGCAATGGAAAAGACTCTGTTCTTAGAGCGACAGTCGCCTACAATCAAGATTATTTCAATACCTACGGTCCTACACAAAACATTTTTTATCGTACGGGAACGCTCAATTCTCAAGCTGTAACCGCAAGGTTAGAACACGATTGGAAAATTAACACTAGTAATAATTTGCGCTGGGGCATAGATGTCAAAAATGACTTTTTGAATGGTGATGTTTTAAGTACGGCTCCGAATAGAGTCAACTTAAATGAAGAAGAAGAAAGAGAAAGATTTCAAACTGCATTATTTGCTTTAAACACCTGGAAAATTACCAATAATTTTCAAGCCGATCTAGGATTGAGGCAGAATTTTACTAGCGAGTTTGGTAGTTATTTAAATCCTAGTGTTGGGTTACGATGGGCAATGAGTCCAGGGGTAGCTTTACGGGGAAGTTGGGCATCAGTACAGCGCGATCCTGGTATCGATCAATTATACGTTTATGACACGGTACATAATTGGTTGCCAAACCCAGATCTTGAACCAGAAGTAGGTTCTTCATGGACAGCAGGAGTTGATGTCAAATTTGCCGAGAATTTAACCGGACAGTTTACGTATTTCGGTAGTAGCTTAACAGATCGCTTGGGCATTCAAGCAGGTCGCTGGACGAACATTGGATTAGTTAATACTAACGGTTTAGAAGCAGCATTAAAATGGCAAATTAATCCGCAGTGGTCAACTTTTCTCAACTATACTTATACCGATGCAAAAATTAAGTCAGGAATTGAAGAAGGATTACAACTAGGTTTAGTCCCCTATTCTGTCGGTCAAATTGGTTTAGGATATCAGTCGGGAGGATGGGAGGTTAATTTATTTGCTAGCTATTATAGTGGAGCGCGACGAGCTTTTTTTAATAACCCAGGTGATAGTAATACCGATTTTTCTCCCTCTTGGTTGAGTCTAGATTTAGGGGCGCGAATTCCAATCACAAGAAACTTGGGATTAACAGTTTATCTAGAAAACTTAGGCGATCGCGCCTACGAAAAAGCCAATCGAATTTACCAGCCTGGTTTAACTTATCGAGTTGGCATTTCTTCTAATTTCTAATTCTTGTAGGGTGGGCAACGCCCGCCTTGTCTTGTAAAGTAGACTTAGCAACGCCCACCGCTCAAAAATTAGGAAGCAATCTGACCAAAACGACGATCGCGGTTTTGATAAGCGAGTAAAGCGTGATGAAAGGCAGTGCGATCGAAGTCGGGCCACAAAATATCTGTAAAATACATTTCTGTATATGCCATTTGCCACAATAAAAAATTACTCAATCGCATTTCTCCACTAGTACGAATCAATAAATCTGGATGAGAAGTTCCAGTAGTGTAAAGATATTTTTCAATCAAATCTTCACTAATTTCTTCAATTTCAATCTTTTGTTGTTGAATCTGTAAAGCAATTTGCCGACAAACTTGAGCGATCTCTTTGCGACTACCGTAATTTACAGCCACAGTAAAGTGAATGGCTGTGTTATTAATTGTGTGTGCGATCGCACGTTCTATTTCTCTTTGCAAAGACTGAGGTAATACTGACAAATCTCCAATAAAGGAAATTCGTACTCCTTCTTTTTGTATTTGAGCTAATTCGCGTTGTAATAGTCGCTCAAACAGTAACATGAGAAAATCGACTTCTTGTATAGGTCGTCGCCAATTCTCGGTCGAAAAAGCGTAAACTGTTAGTGCTTCGATTCCCCAATCTTTACAGCAGCGAAGTAGTTCTTTTAAAACTTTTGCTCCTTGGCGATGCCCAGCAAGACGCGGTAATCCTTTTTTGGTAGCCCAGCGTCCGTTACCATCCATAATTACAGCAACGTGTTTGGGTAAGTTTTGAGAATCTAAATCGATAGGTAGTTTATATTGCATGGAATTTATAGATAAAAATGTTACGCAAAGACAAGAAAAAGTAGACACACCTACTGATACGAGCTTGAGAATCAAGGAGAAGATCTCGGCTCTGTTTCTCATAGCTTAAAAGTCAAAGAACTAGTTTTCAGTCGGTTAAAGTCGGCAAGTTTATCTATTCAAAAGTCGGAAAATTCGGAAAAGTCGGAACTCAAATGTACGACTAAGCGACTAAATACATAACCGCGATCGCCACGCAGTAGAGGGGAGAAATAAGACTACCAAGGGTAATGCAATACCACACTTTTAGACGCACAAATTTGAATGCATGAATCTAAATGCAAGAAACATCCTCAGTAGAAATATCTATTCGTCAGGCTCGTACTAGCGATCGCGATCGAATCATCCAGTTGCATAGTCAGTCAATTCAGCAACTTTGTACGGCTGATTATAACCCGGCACAAATTCAAGCTTTGCTAGAAGATAAAAAAGTGTATGGGACAAAATCGTGGGGTGATGTTGTCTTAGTAGCAGAGTATGGCGAAGAGATTGTAGGGTTTTCGGCTTTGATGCAGGGTACGATAAGTGCAATGTACGTCCATCCAAAATGGACGCGACAAGGTATTGGTAGGCGTTTGTTACAGGCGATTGAACGAGAAGCTATATTTCGGCGATGGCAATGGTTATTTGTGAAAGCTTCCGTTACGGCTGTACCTTTTTATCGAGCTTGCGGCTATCAAATTCTACATCCCACCCAAATGATGGTTGCTCGTAGAGAGTGGGTTCCTTGTGTTGATATGCAAAAGCAATTAGTGGCAACAATTAGCCAACAGCGATTGCCTTCTCGACAAACAGCAATTTGTTGGCAAATTGTACAATTATGTTTAGTTGGTCTAATCGTATTAGTCGCGATCGCAAAGATGATGCAATGGTTATTACCTCGATAGCGATCGCATTTAATTACAATACATTTGTAGGGGCGCACAGCTGTGCGTCCCTACTTTTATCTGTTTTCGTTACTATTTCCTTTCATCTAGCCAAATTTTCAGGAAATGCCTCTTCTATATCCTCTACTGAAGTTGGAAGGCGATCGATAAAAGGTAAACTAGCTCCTTGTAAACCCCGTTTAATGCGTTCTGGAGTTTCAGGAAAAATGATAAATAGTGGAAAAATGCTATTAGCTCCTTCACTAAAAATGTGTTGATAAGGAAGAGGCATAATCCACTCGTATTCTTTATCCAATAACACTTGCGTTTGTCGCCAGCGTCCTAAGAAATCGGAAAAATCTTCATTGGGACGATAAATAAATAGAAAAATTTCTACTCCAGTTTTAATTTTCCACTCTGGATCGCACATGAGAAAAGCAAGATCGCAGGGTAACAAAGTCGTTTCTGTAGCTTTGATTGTATTGCGTTCTTTACTGGTTGATGTTGAATGTCGCAGCCGAATTATAGGTAAAGGAATTGGAATTACACTTTCATGAGGGCGGCGTAAACTTGGAAGCATTTCTAAATAAGGACGATGCTGCTTCAATAAGGCGATCGCTGCTGCGCGATCGCTATACTCTGCTAAACATTCTTCATAACAAGATTTTTTAATAGTCATAATTATTTCATTAATAGTTAATAGTTAATGGTTGAACGAGTTAACCACTAACTACTAACAATTTACTTAACCCAATTTTTCAAATACCTTGAACATAGGTAGGTACATCGAAAGAAGAATTCCCCCAACCATACCACCTAAAACTACAATCATAATTGGCTCAATAATACTAGTGAGAGCTTTAACAGCTTGCTCGACTTCATCTTCATAGAAATCAGCAACTTTCATTAACATACTATCTAATTCACCAGTTTCTTCACCAATACTAATCATCTGAATTGCCATGACGGGAAAAACTCGTTCTTTTTGTAGCGCTAAACTAATCATTCCTCCTTGTTGAATCTCTTTACGAGCTGCATCTACAGCATTGGCAATAATTTGATTACCAGCTGTGTCGCGAACAATTTCTAGAGCAGTTAAAATCGGCACTCCCGAACGAGTTAAAGCACCAAAAGTACGACTAAAAAGAGCTACAGATGATTTTTGAATTAAGTCACCGAATAATGGAACTTTCAGAGAAATTCGGTCAATGGTTTCCCGACCTAATCGAGTTTTGTAATATTGTCGATAAACAAAACTACCACCAATAAAAACTACTACGGGAATTATTGCACTTGGACTTCTTAGAACTGCACTGATCCACAACATGAATTTTGTCAGTTCTGGTAATTCTACTCCTAATTGCTTAAAAATATCAGCAAAAATAGGTATGAGAAATATAGTCATACCAAGAAAAATCAGTACGGCTATAATTCCAACTGCAATTGGGTAGGTTAAAGCAGATTTAATCTGATTTTGCAGTCGAGCGCGGTCTTCTAATAACTTAGATAATCGGTTCATGACTTCATCAAGAACACCACCAACTTCTCCAGCTTGTACCATACTGACGTACATATAATCGAAACAACCTGGATGTTTCCGCATTGCCTCAGACAAGTTCATCCCCTGCTGTACATCAGAACTAATGTCTATTAAAGCTCCTTTCAGTTTTGGGTTAGTACATTGTTCTGCCATTACACCCAGGCTTCTTACAATTGCTACACCTGCATTAATCAGGGCAGCAAATTGACGAGAAAATACAGCTTTATCTTTAACAGATACCTTTGCTAGAGCTGCCATCAGAGGATCTAAGCTGAGATTACCACTCAACTTAAATTCTTCTGCTTGTTTGAGTTCTTGAATAAAAAGACCTTTCGATCGCAAGCTAGAACGTGCTGCTGCTATTGTGTCAGCAACCACTTTTTCTTTTTTAGCGTTTCCTTTCGCGTCACGAACGCGAGCAACAAATGTAGGCATATTTCAGATCTTTTATGAGATAGAGAATATAGAAGTTGTAGAGACATAATCTATGTGCCTCTACAGATGATTTCCTAAGAATTATTTAATGCATAGCAGCACCTGCTCTCATACCAGCTTTTGCGCCACCTCCTGGAGTATTACCAATCAAACGCTGTAATTCATCCGGTTTAGATGTTTTAGACATTGCTGCTTCAAACGAAATTAGACCAGTTTTGTACTGATCTGCTAAAACTTTTTCCAAAGTTTGCATACTCAAATTTCCTCCAGTTTGAATTGCCGAGTAAATTTGAGCTGTTTTTCCTTCACGAATTAAGTTAGAGATAGCAGGGGTAACAATCATAATTTCCTGAGCCATAACTCGACCGTATTCGCCTGGTTTAGGGTTCTTTTTAGATACGAGAGTTTGACTGAAGACTGCCACAAGTGAGTTAGATAACTGAACTCGAATTTGTTGCTGTTGTTCTGGAGGGAATACATCTACCATCCGGTCAACAGTTTGAGCCGCAGAACTCGTGTGTAGCGTACCAAATACTAAGTGTCCTGTTTCTGCTGCCGAAATCGCTAACTGAATTGTTTCTAAGTCACGCATTTCACCTACCAGAATTACATCTGGATCTTCCCGTAAAGCTGCCCTGAGCGCATTAGCAAAACTTTTTGTATCTTCTCCAACTTGACGCTGATGAATCACACTCTTGATTGGTTCGTAGACAAATTCAATCGGATCTTCAACTGTGATAATGTGTTCTGCTCGCGTTGTATTAATATTATTAATCATGGATGCTAGGGTAGTAGACTTCCCCGACCCAGTTGGTCCTGTTACCAAGACTAATCCTCGTGGTTTTTCTGAAATTTCCCGCACAATATTCGGCAAATTTAAAGTTTCCATGCTAGGAATTTTGGATGCTAGCGCTCGCAAACAAGTGGCATACGTACCTCGGTCTTTATATACGTTGACACGAAAGCGAGCTAGTCCCTTAATTCCGTAAGAACAGTCTAGTTCCCAGTTTTGTTCTAGAGTTTTACGCTGGGTATTATTTAACATACTAAAAATTAGCCTTTGACACTGTTCTGCTGTGAGTGGTTCGTGTTCCGTTGGAGTCAACTTTCCACTGATACGGATGTATGGTGGTAAACCTGCTGAAATGTGTAAGTCCGAACCACCCGAGTTAATAACTTCTTCCATTAAGTCTTCAATCATTAATTCCATGAGTTAATCTCCTTGAAAGTTATATTTGTAATTTGTAATTGGTAATTGTTGGTTGTTCGTTTTGACTTTTGACTTTTAACTTTTGACTTGCCCATCACCGATTGTCTAGTCACTAAATCGTGGAGTCATACAATAAGGACACTCAAACCACTCTGGTTGTAATTCTGCATGACAAGTTTTGCACTCTAGCGAACTTTTACGTTTTGCTTTCAGTTCCGCTTCCAAACCAGAATCAGTAAAAGTGACGCGCTCTACTTCTTCCAAAGTCGTGTTACCTTGCATAACTAACTCCAGACTATAAGCTAACAACGTTTTCATGCCCTCTTCTACGGCTGCTTCTTTAATCCGTTCGCTGGGCGCTCCTTCAGTAATTAAGTTTTGTAGTCGTTCTGTGACGCGCATAACTTCATATACACCACAACGCCCTTTATATCCAACACCACCGCATTTAGAGCAAAGTTGATTTTTAGCTTTAGCGTCTTGAATTTCTTCTGGCTCCAAAGATTTAGCTTTGTAAAGCGTTAGTTCGACATCTTTAGAACTCGCCAGCCCAAACCGAGCTAACTCATCAGCACTGGGAGTATAAGGAATGCGACAATCAGAGCAGACGCGCCGCATCAAACGTTGAGCCACAACCCCTAGCAGCGCACCGGACACCATGAATGGTTCTACACCCATTTCGTCTAAACGAGAAATTGCCCCAGCAGCATCATTAGTGTGTAGAGTTGTCAATACCAAGTGTCCCGTTAGTGCTGCCTCAATAGCGGTTTTTGCCGTTTCCTTGTCCCGTGTTTCACCAACTAGAATTACGTCTGGGTCTTGTCGTAGAAAAGCCCGCAAAATCGAAGCAAAATCCATTCCTTTTTCTCGAATCACCTGAACTTGGGTAATTCCTGGTAGAGAATACTCAATTGGGTCTTCAGCCGTGCTGATATTTACCCCTGGATCGTTGCGTTCTGCCAAAATTGAGTACAGGGTAGTCGATTTACCGCTTCCCGTCGGACCCGTAACCAAAAGCAGTCCAAATGGACGACTTGCCAAGTCCCTCACAATTTGCAGACTCTCTGTATCGCTAATTAATTTGTCTAACCCAAGTTGGGTTGATGAGTTATCCAAAATTCGCAAAACAACTTTTTCCCCGTAACGACTGGGTAGGGTGTTGACGCGAAAATCTACTTTTCGTCCTTCAAAGACGCGGCGGATGCGACCATCTTGGGGTGCGCGTCGTTCGGCAATATCTAATTCAGCAATAATTTTAAATCGAGCTGTCACCGCAGGAACGATTTGTTTGGGTAGGGGGTCAAAAGCCTGCCGCAATACTCCATCTCTACGAAATCGGACGCGCAAGTACTCTTCTTGGGGTTCAATGTGAATATCTGAAACTTTTTCTTGTAACGCTTTGATCAGAATTTTATTCACTAGGGCAATTACAGGAGCTGCATCTGCATCTTTAAGAGATGCACCTAAATCTGCGTCACCCTCCTCTGGTGCATCCTGTAAATCAAGTCCGTCTAAATCTACGGTGAAATCAACGGCATTAGCATTATTTCTCTGAGTATCTGCCTGCTGTTTTTGTTTTTCTACATTTTCATCTAAATATTTAGAAAGAAGTTCTTGGAAGTCTTCTAGTGTAATGACCGTCCTTTGCAATCCAATATCGCGGGGGCGAAGAATACGGTTTAAATTATCTTGGGCATCCAAATTATCTGGATCGACCATTGCTATCAAAACGGACGGAGGCTCATCACTTTTTGATATAGGTAGCAGCCGATAGCGACGACAAATATCAATCGGGATTAAAGTATCGATCAACTCACCAACTTGACTAGTGCCAATCTGATTGATTTCTGGATCGAGAAACTCTACACCGTAGAGAATTTTTAGCTCGAATAGCTGTTGTTTTTTATACTGTCTAATTAAATCTGGTGGTAGTTGTCGTCCAGTTATAGCTTCTAAAATCTCCGGTAGCGATCGCCCGGTCGAGCGACTTTCGCTCAAAGCCTGCTTCATCTGCTCTTTACTGACATACCCAGTCTCAACTACTTTGTTGCCAAAAGGAGACAAGTCATTTTTGACAATTAAGGCACGTCGCTGCATTGAAGAGGAGTAAGACATAATCGCTACTAAAATTTTGCATAATCAAGTATTCCCAAATAGAGTGTTCCCAAATCTCAAGAGAAATATTACAGAGGCGAGAGGCAGTGAAAGAAGTCGTAAGTCGTAAGTCATAAGTCATAAGACATTCTCCCTGCTCCCTACTCCCTGCTCCCTTTCTTCGCTGATAACTGACTCCCCGTGCAACTGCGCCTGCAATTATTGCATCCTAGAAGAGATAAGTTTGCGCACAAGCTCAAGGCTAGTGGCTGGAGTAAACCATATATCTGTATATCTGTAACCTCTTCCACAGCCGCACAGTTGTTAGGATTTAGGATTGGGACATAATGATTGACGAAGAAAAGCAGACGGAAAACGCAGCTAACCAAGAACCACAACAGCAAACACAGCAAACGACGAACGAGGTAACAGCCAAAACAATGAACTCAAATGCATTCGGAGAATTTGAAACACAGGCAAACGCTCCAGAAGTAGATGCTAATGTGGCATCGAACGAGAACTCAGTTGAAGTAGAAAAGCCTGACACCACCTCCACCGCGCCTGAAGCCGATAATCGAGCTGCTTTGTTAGAAAAGGAGCGGGAGATCGAGTCACTCAAAGCTAGCTTGGAGGAGCGTACCACTCAATACATGCGCATGGGTGCAGATTTTGAAAATTTTCGCAAACGCACGCTCAAAGACAAAGAAGACTTAGAGCAAAAGATTAAACAGAATACTCTACAAGAAATTCTACCTGTGGTAGATAATTTCGAGCGGGCAAGAGCGCAGCTCAAACCGCAAACCGATGCTGAAATGAATCTTCACAAAAGTTATCAGGGAGTATACAAGCAACTGGTAGATTGTCTCAAGCGGCTGGGTGTTTCGGCAATGCGACCTGAAGGCAAAGAGTTTGACCCGAACCTACATGAAGCGGTCATGAGAGAACCAACAAGCGAGTACCCTGAAGGCACGGTGATTGAAGAATTGGTCAGGGGTTACTACTTAGGCGATCGCGTGTTGCGCCATGCTTTGGTAAAAGTAGCTACTGCCCCAGAAGAAACACCGTCAGAAACAGTAGTAGCAGAACCTCCATCCGAAGTGACAGAAAGTTGAGTGAAAAAATATCTTGGGAGTGAATGCATTGAGACAAATTCTGGGAAATATATCGTAGAGCCAATTTACTGCGCCGATCGCGATCTGGGACGACGCTACATCAATAAACGCCACCTTACTGCTGAATATGGGAAAAGTTATTGGGATTGACTTAGGAACAACGAACAGTTGTGTTGCCATTTTAGAGGGCGGTCAACCATTGGTGATCCCCAATTCAGAAGGTGGACGAACAACTCCCAGCGTGGTTGGCTTTGGTAAAGCCAGCGATCGCTTGATCGGTCAGTTGGCAAAGCGTCAAGCCGTCACGAATGCCGAAAACACTGTTTACAGTATCAAGCGGTTTATCGGGCGGCGTTGGAACGAAACTCAAGCAGAACGTCAGCGCGTCCCCTACAAATCCGTTAGAGGACGCGATGACACTGTAGATGTCCAAATTCGCGATCGCACCTACACTCCCCAAGAAATTTCTGCCATGATCCTGCAAAAGCTCAAGCAGGATGCAGAAAATTTTTTGGGAGAAAGCGTAGACCAAGCAGTAATTACCGTACCAGCCTATTTTACCGATGCCCAGCGGCAGGCAACCAAAGACGCTGGAACGATCGCGGGATTGGAGGTTTTACGTATTATCAACGAACCGACAGCCGCCGCTTTAGCTTACGGCTTGGATAAGCAAGACCGAGACCAAACAATTCTCGTCTTCGACTTAGGCGGGGGTACTTTTGACGTTTCTATTCTGCAATTAGGAGATGGGGTATTTGAAGTTAAAGCCACCTCTGGCAACAATCAACTTGGCGGCGACGATTTTGATAACTGTATCGTGCGCTGGATGATTTCGTGCTTTCTAGACAATGAAGGTGTAGACCTGACTGCCGATCGCATGGCACTCCAGAGGCTACGAGAAGCAGCAGAAAAAGCCAAAATCGAACTGTCTACCCTTGGCAGCACGACAATTAATTTACCTTTTATCACGGCTGATGCTACCGGACCAAAACACTTAGAACAAGAGCTAAGCCGCGCCAAGTTTGAAGAGTTGGTCTTGCCTCTGATCCAAGCCACGATCGAACCGATGGTGCAAGCCCTCAAAGACTGCGGTTTACGCCCCCCAGATATCGATAAGATCGTGCTTGTGGGTGGTTCCACCCGCATTCCTGCCGTACAAAATGCCGTGCAAAACTTTTTTGGTGGCAGAACAGCCGAGCGATCGGTCAATCCCGATGAGGCTGTTGCACTAGGTGCGGCAATCCAGGGTGGAGTGTTGGGGGGCGAAGTAGAAGATGTCTTGCTACTGGACGTAACTCCGCTTTCTCTTGGAATTGAGACTTTAGGGGAAGTCTTTACAAAAATTATCGAACGCAATACAACCATTCCCACCAGTAAAGCGCAAATTTTCTCGACTGCTACCGACGGACAAACCTCTGTAGAAATCAAAGTTCTTCAGGGAGAAAGAGCTATGGCACGGGACAACAAAACTTTGGGAAGTTTTGTACTGACTGGAATTCCTCCTGCTCCTAGAGGCACGCCCCAAATTGAAGTTGCCTTTGAGATTGATGTCAACGGGATCTTAAAAGTGGCAGCATCAGATAAAGGCACTGGCAGAGAGCAAATCCTGCGGATTACTAACACAGGTGGCTTGAGCGCGAGTGAAGTAGAACGGATGCGCCAAGAAGCAGAAATGTTTGCCGAGCAAGATCGAAAACGCTTGGAACTGATCGAACTGAAAAACCAAGCAGAACACTTGCTACAAAGTTATTTTGTGACGCTAAGAGATAATAAAGAGCTAATTACTGAAGAGTTTAAAGCTCAGGCAGATGAAAAAGTTGCCGCACTCAAAACAGCCTTTGCTGACCCAGCTTCCACTGTTGAAGCGATCGAGCAAAGGCTGCAAGACTTCCAGCAAAACTTATTTGCTCTTGGAGCCAGCGTTTACGAACAAGCTCATCGCAGTAGCTCTTTTACTTCATCAGGTATGGACGACACCTTCACTTCTTCCTTTGGCGACGATAGTACGTATGCAGTAGACTACGAAGCAATTGAGGAGTAGTTATTTGTTATTTTTGAGTGGCTAGTGGCTAGTAGCTAGACTCTTTTCTAGTCACCAGCCACTAGCCACTAATAACTGAAAAGGATCGGTTTTGCCACCTTGTTGAAAGTACGGTGATTTGTCTACAGTGATTATGGAACTTTTGTAACTAAGCTGAAACGCGATCGCCGCAGGACAGCGTACAGACTCATCCCTCTTCTAACCACTAAACCAGCAGCGCTCTATGGCTCGTGACTATTACGAAATTCTGGGTGTTTCCCGCAGTGCGGATAAAGAAGAAATCAAACACGCCTATCGTCGCCTCGCTCGGAAATATCACCCCGATGTGAATAAAGAAACTGGAGCTGAGGAGCGGTTCAAAGAAATCAACCGAGCTTACGAAGTGTTATCGGAACCGGAAATGCGGGCGCGATACGATCGCTTTGGCGAAGCTGGTGTCGCAGCTGGTGCTGGGGCAGCTGGTTTTCAGGACTTTGGCGATATTGGCGGTTTTGCTGACATATTTGAAAGCTTCTTTAGCGGTTTTGGTGGTGCGGGCGCTCAAGGTGGGACGCGGCGGCGGAGCGGACCAGTCCGTGGCGACGACCTGCGGCTAGATTTGAAGTTAGATTTTAGAGAAGCGGTCTTTGGCGGAGAGAAAGAAATTCGCATTTCTCACCTAGAAACTTGTGAAGTTTGTAGCGGTTCTGGTGCAAAGCCTGGAACGCGACCGCGTACTTGTACGACTTGTAGCGGCTCGGGTCAGGTAAGGCGCGTTACCCGCACTCCCTTTGGTAGTTTTACGCAGGTTTCTACTTGTCCCACTTGTAACGGTACGGGACAGATGATTGAAGACAAGTGCGAAGCTTGCGACGGGAAAGGCGCTAGGCAAGTAACGAAGAAGTTAAAAATTACCATTCCAGCTGGGGTTGACAACGGTACGCGCTTGCGCATTTCTGGGGAAGGTGATGCAGGCGATCGCAACGGTCCGCCAGGAGATTTATACGTTTACATCTTTGTCAACGAAGACGCAGAATTTCGCCGCGACGGGATTAACGTTCTATCAGAAATTAAACTCAGCTACTTGCAAGCAATTTTAGGCAGCCGCATAGAAGTTAATACAGTAGATGGTCCGACTGAATTGATCGTGCCTGCTGGTACTCAACCAAATACTGTGATGACTTTAGAAAATCACGGCGTGCCGCGCTTGGGTAATCCCGTCAGCCGAGGCGATCACCTCATCACAATCTCAATCGATATTCCCACCCGCATTACCCCCGAAGAACGAGAATTGCTGGAAAAGTTAGCTAAAATTCGAGGCGATCGCACTGGAAAAGGTGGTATAGAAGGATTTTTGGGAAATCTGTTCCACAAATGAATCAATCATTTTTGTCATCTGCCGATGCTCAACTCGATCTACGCGGTACTCCCTGCCCGATTAACTTCGTTCGCACTAAGCTACGATTGGAAAAAATGACTCCAGGTAGCTTGCTGGAAGTCTGGCTAGACCCAGGCGAACCAATCGAGCAAGTGCCGGATAGTTTGACAATGGCAGGATATCAGATCGAGCAAATTGAAGAACGCGACGGGTTTTTCGTGCTTCAGGTGAGGCATCCTGTGAAATGAATTCGGAATTCGGAATTCGGAATTCGGAATTCGGAATTATTTTCAACGATCTTGGCTATTTGCTAGTTTTCTAAGCTTGAGAGTTTGTTAGTCATGCATGAATGATTTGCACAATTCTGAAATTCAACTCATAGAGGACACTTCACCTCTAGTGGGTACGGTAGTAGCAGTACAAGCAAACTACTACTGGGTAAGGTTAGATGCTCCAGGTTCAGAATTAACTACTCCCTCAGCTCCCTCAGCTCCCTCAGCTCTCTTGTGTACGCGGCGGGCGCGGTTGAAAAAGCTAGGACAGCAAGTCATGGTTGGCGATCGCGTTGTCATAGAAGAACCGGATTGGGCTGGTGGTCGAGGAGCAATTGGGGAAGTCTTACCCCGTCAAAGTCAGCTCGATCGTCCGGCGATCGCGAACGCGCAGCAAATTTTACTCGTATTTGCCCTGGCGGAACCAGACCTCGACCCGTATCAATTGAGTAAGTTTTTAGTCAAGGCAGAGTCTACGGGGTTAGAAATTTGTCTGTGCTTGAATAAAAGCGATTTGCTGTCAACCCAGCAGATTCATAATTGGCGCGATCGCCTAAATCACTGGGGCTATCAACCTTTATTTATCAGCGTCCATCAAGGAGTTGGAGTCGATCGAGTGAGCCAGCGTCTGCAAGCGAAAATAACCGTCATTGCTGGACCCTCTGGTGTAGGAAAATCGAGTTTAATCAACATGCTAATCCCAGAAGCGGGGTTGCGAGTTGGAGAAGTATCAGGGAAGCTGTTGCGGGGTCGCCACACAACGCGGCACGTCGAACTGTTTGAATTACCTACAAGGGGATTGCTAGCCGATACTCCTGGCTTTAATCAACCCGATCTTGACTGTACTCCAGAAGAGTTAGCTAGCTATTTTCCAGAAGCAAAACAACGCTTAGCTGTTGCTAGTTGTCAGTTTAGCGATTGCTTGCACCGCGACGAGCCGAATTGTGTCGTGCGGGGCGACTGGGAACGTTACCAGCACTATTTGGGGTTGTTAGAGGAGGCGATCGCCGATCGAGAACAACTGGCTCGTCAAGCCAATCCCGAATCAAATGTGAAGCTGAAAACCAAACGGGGTAAAAGTCAGTACGAACCCAAACTAGAAACGAAAAAATATCGCCGCCAGTCTCGCCGGACGCAACAGCAATCTCTCCAGGAGTTGTATCGAGAAGCAGAGGAATAGGGTCTAAAATTTAAAAAATGTTAACCTAAAAAATTGGAGATTTGTATGGCTCCTAAAGTCGAAATCTACACTTGGAGATCCTGCCCATTTTGCATTCGTGCCAAACAACTTCTTGCCAAAAAAGGCGTTGATTTTATCGAATACAGTATTGATGGCGATGAAGCTGCTCGCAAACAGATGGCACAGAGAGCAAGCGGTCGCCGTTCCGTACCCCAAATCTTTATCGACGATCGCCACATTGGGGGATGCGACGACATCTACGATCTGGATTTCCAAGGTAAGCTCGATCCGCTGCTAACCTCGGCTCAAGGAGCGTAAGCCATTGAGTTTAAAACTAGTTTTTATTATCGACCCGATCCATAAACTCGATCCAGGTCACGATACGAGCGTTGCTTTGATGGAAGCAGCGCAAGCTTTGGGACATGAAGTGTGGATAACTGAAGCTAGCCGCTTGGGGGTAGCTGAAGGGAAGGCATGGGCTGTTTTAGAACGGTTACAACTGAAACCAGTGCAATTGGTAGACGGGCGTTGGGTAGCGGAATTGGTTTGGTACGATTTGAGCGATCGCACCTGGATGCCTTTAGAAAATTTTGATGCTGTGTTCATGCGGACAGATCCGCCTGTAGATATTCCCTACCTCTACGCTACTTACATTCTCGACTTCATCGACCAGAGCAAAACTTTAGTCGTGAATAATCCCCAAGGGTTGAGGGCAGCAAATGAAAAAATGTTTGCCCTGCAATTTACCGATTTGATGCCAGAGACGATTGTGAGTGCGGATAAAAAAGTGATTCGCCAATTTTTAGCAGCAAAAGGGGCAGCGATTCTCAAACCACTGGGACTCAAAGCAGGTGAGGGAATTATCTATCTGGAAGAGGGCGATCGCAATTTCAACTCAATTGTAGAAATTAGCACTTACCAAGGCAAAATGCCCGTGATGGTGCAAGAATTTATCCCTGCTGCGAAAGAAGGAGACAAGCGGATTATTCTACTCAATGGCGAACCCATTGGAGCTGTGAATCGAATTTCCACCAGCGACGACTTTCGTAATAACATGGCAGCTGGCGGTACGGTAGCCAAAACCGAAATTACGGACAGAGAATATCAGATCTGTAAGGATTTAGCCGCTAGCCTAAGACAAAACGGCTTATATTTTGTTGGAATTGACGTTATCGGTGGTTATTTAACTGAAGTCAATGTCACTAGCCCAACAGGGATCAGAGAAATCGATAGACTCGATGGAATTCGTCTAGGAGAAACAGTGATGAAATGGTTGGAAAAGGTAAAAGGCTGAAACGGGAAGCGTAAAGGCGTGACGCACGTAGAAATGTAGAGACGTTACATGTAACGTCTCTACGTTTGTTAGGTATCAACTAAGTACTACTCGTCGTCAGCTTCCATTTCTTCGTCTTCATCTTCTTCGTGAGCTTTCACGGAGTTAGCTGAGACAACAGCACCCATATCGAGTTTTTCTCTGACGAGCTTCTGAATTTCCTGAGCGACCTCAGTATTCTCTTCCAAGTACTTAATCGTATTGTCACGACCTTGGGCAATGTTCTCGCCTTTGTAGCTATACCACGCACCTTTGCGCACAATTACGCCTGTTTCTTCGGCAATGTCTACCATACAACCTAACGTAGAAATGCCTTTGCCGAAGATAATATCAAACTCGGCGATCCGAAATGGAGGCGCAACTTTGTTTTTAGCAACTTTAACTTTGACGCGGTTACCAAATTCTTCCGTTCCCTTTTTCAAAGTTTGAATTCGACGAATATCTAACCGCACGGAAGCGTAGAACTTAAGGGCATTACCTCCAGTTGTCGTCTCTGGGTTGCCATAGGTTACGCCAATTTTTTGGCGTAGCTGGTTGAGGAAAATTACGGTACAACCAGATTTACCGATGTTACCCGTGATTTTTCTTAAAGCTTGGCTCATCAAACGCGCTTGCAATCCGACGTGGGTATCTCCCATTTCGCCTTCGATCTCGGCACGAGGAACGAGTGCAGCGACGGAATCTACAATTACAATATCAACCGCAGCCGATCGCACTAATTGATCGACAATTTCTAAACCTGCTTCGCCTGTATCTGGCTGGGAAACGAGGAGATTCTCAATATCTACACCCAAAGCCGCTGCGTAGGTCGGGTCGAGGGCATGTTCTGCGTCTACAAAGGCAGCAATCCCACCTGCTTTTTGCACTTCTGCGATCGCGTGCAGTGCTACTGTCGTTTTACCAGAACTCTCTGGACCGTAGATTTCAATTACCCGCCCTTTTGGTAAACCGCCGCCTAGAGCCAAGTCCAGCGTCAACGAACCGCTAGAAATAGTTTCCACGCGCATTCGGGTCGCATCTCCCAAGCGCACGATCGCCCCTTTGCCGAAATTGCGTTCGATTTGATTCAGGACTAGATTCAGGGCTTTTTGCTTGCCAGCAACATCATTGTTAATAGCCATTCGCGCCTCTAGGATAGGAGGTGTAAAAACTTTTACTTAACTAGTTTTAACTAGTGCAGATATACTATTTTAGTAGATTTATCCAGCACAGCATAGCATATGTAAGAATTCGGAATTCGGAATTCGGAATTCGGAATTAGCGATTAATCGCTGTTTTATGGGTTTTATCTCATTTTTGGGCAATCTTTCGGTTGTTCTCTCTTGATTTTGGTGTCTTCTCTTGGCTGCTTGCATGGATATGATTTTGGTCGCGCATAGACGCTCGAAGAGCGGCTTCTCGTAGAGTAGACGCATTCGCGAAGCAGAGATCTTCTGTCCTCCTTGTCTTCCTTATCCCCATGTCCTATACTTTCGAGTCCCAACTAGAAGAGGCTGTCATCTCGGTGGCTGGTCTAACCTCATATATTCAATTATTGCTGGAACATGATGAAGTGCTGCGGCAAGTGTGGGTGGTGGGAGAAGTTTCAAGTCTTAACCGCCATCCTAAAGGTGTGTTTTTGACGCTGCAAGATCCAGAGACAAATGCTGAGATTAAGTGTGTGGTATGGAATAGTCAGTTGTCGCGCTTAGCACAAATACCAGTGCAAGGGGAGCAAATCGTAGTTTTGGGTAGTATTCGCCTGTATCCTCAACGGGGACAATACCAACTGACAGTGTGGCAGGCTTTACCAGCGGGAGAGGGGTTGCTGGCGTTGAGACTGCGGCAGTTACGCGATCGCCTGGAGGCAGAAGGTTTATTCGATTTAGAACGCAAGAGAACTCTGCCAGCTCATCCTCAAGCGATCGCAGTTGTGACCTCACCGACGGCTGCGGCTTGGGGTGACATTCAAAAAACGCTCAAACGCTGCTATCCTGGTTTATCCGTTCTGTTTTCGCCTGCTACCGTGCAAGGAGAGCAAGCGCCGACATCTATAGTCAAGGCGATCGATCGCGTGGAACGAGACGGACGGGCGGAAGTGTTGGTACTTACCCGTGGTGGGGGCGCAGTGGAGGAGTTGGCTTGTTTTAACGATGAGAGAGTCGTGCGGGCAGTAGCTGAGTGTTCTATGCCCGTGATTACCGGAATCGGGCATCAGCGGGACGAGACTTTAACAGACTTGGTGGCTGATGCGTGCGCCCATACTCCTACAGCAGCAGCGGAACTCGTCGTCCCAGATTTAGCGGTTGTGTATGCCGAGCATCGGCAGAGGATAGAGACGTTACAGGCAGTTGTACAGCAACAATTAAATGTAGCAGGCGATCGCTACTATTCTCTCAGCAGTCGGTTGGGGCGTTTGCGTTTAGACCGAGAAATTCAGCGCGAGATTGAGTTTTTAAATTGGAAAAAGCAACAGTTAATTCAGGTGACTCAACAGCGATCGCAAAAAGCACGGCAACACTGTCATTTATTAGCACAGAAACTTGCTAGCCTCGATCCTCATGCGGTGTTGAAACGGGGTTACGCTGTAGTTCGGCAAGAAAACGGTGCGATCGCTCGTTCGGCTGCTCAGTTAGCCCCAGGACAAGAGTTATTAATTCAGCTCAGTCAAGGAAAAATCAAAGTTAAAGTTATCGAGAATTATCAATCTGAAATCTAAACTTCTTAGTACTACAGACAAAAGCCACTGACACAGGTTAAAACTTTCTACAGTATGGTGAGTCCGTGCAGATGGGCTTAGTTATTGTCGTCACGAATTTCGTTCGCTGAGGAAGAAGTTTTATATGAGAATTTCCGCAAAATTACGTAAATTTATTTGGTTGTTAATTTTATTTATATGGGTAGCTTTAGGGGCAATTTTTCTAGTACCACAATTAGCTCTAAAGTTTACAGAAATAACACTTTCGCGATCGGCAGACATAGCTAGCTCTAATATCCCTAAAACCGATTCGTCAGTACCATCTATTTCTGCATCACCTGGAGCGACTACCAACTCTATTAAATCAACACTTGTAGAAACTACTAATACCATCAAACCAATTATCTTTACTAGTAATGCAATCGATCGCAATCCAATCCAAAAAGTTTTTCCGAGCGATTTTATCTCAGCTAACGTTAAAACTCAATATGGTGCAAAAGGCGATGGTGTTACAGATGATACAGCAGCAATTCAAAAAGCTTTAGATGACGAACGCGACGAAGAACAAGATTATTTTGGCAAGCCAAAAGCTCTGTATTTTCCGGCTGGAACTTACTTAATAAGTAATACCTTAACTTGGAAAGGATGCTGCATAAATTTACAGGGACAAGGGGCAGGAATTAGTATTATTAAACTCAAAGACAAGACGAAAAGTTTTGGCGATCGCAATGCTCCTAAACCAGCGATACGGACTATAGATGGTAATATGTCATTTCGCCAAAATATTACAGATTTAACAGTAGATACGGGAAAAAATAATCCAGGTGCGATCGGCATTGACTATATTTCTAATAATTTTGGTTCTTTGTGGAATGTCTCAATTCGCTCTGGTGACGGACGAGGAAAAGTTGGTTTAGATATGTCGAGGCAATGGGCTGGACCTTGTTTAATTAAAGATGTTCAAATTCACGGCTTTGATTACGGCATTGTTACTAAGAACTTAGAATATGGTCCTACATTCGAGCGAATTACACTTCAACAGCAAAAAGTAGCAGGTATTCTAAATGATGGCAACACTTTAGCAATTCGCAAACTGCAAAGTATCAATTCTGTACCAGTAATTCAAAATCAAGCACAAGCAGGGATGATAATTGTTGTAGATGGTAATTTTCAAGGTGGTGCGGCAAACATCAGTGCTATTGAAAACAACGGTTATCTATATGCTAGAAACATCAATACTAGCGGTTATAAATCGGCAATTCATCACAAAGAAAATATGGTTCCTGGTACAAGTATCAGTGAATACGTTTCTGACAAAGTTTATAATTTATTTGATAGCCCAAAGCGATCGCTCAATTTACTAATTGAAGAAACACCAACTTTTGAAGATAAAAATCTAGCTAATTGGATAGCTTTTTCTCCTCAATGGTATGGAGAAACTGATACTTTACAGGATGCATTAAATTCGGGTAAATCGACTATTTATTTTCCTTTTGGTGCATACTTCTCTCACGATAAAAAAGTTTTCAATATCCCTGCATCAGTTCGACGTATTGTTGGTTTTTCGTCTGTTGTCAATGGTGGTGGAATTGTATTTCGTGTCGAGCAAAATAGCGATAAACCACTAATTATCGAACAATTTGGCTATGGAGTGTCAGTAGAACACGCTTCGCCACGTACTGTTGTCGTCAAACATGGCGGTTACGAATACAAAGACTTTCCAAAATCTGGCAAGGTATTTTTAGAAGATGTAGGAGTGAGTTTGCGAATTAACTATCCCCATCAAGTTTGGGCGAGACAGTTAAATGTTGAAACTTTAGATGCAGCACGTACTAAAATTGAGAATAAAGGCGGGACACTCTGGATTTTAGGACTGAAAACTGAAGGTAAAGGTTCAGTAATTAATACTACTAAAGGTGGTATAACGGAAGTTTTGGGAACTTTGATTTATCCAGTACATGACTTTACTGCTAAAGAAAAGCAGGACGCTGCATTCATCAGCAATAACTCTAGTCAATCATTGATTTATTCTGTCAGTGCTTATGGTGAAAACAAAAATTATGAGATTCAAGTAGAAGAAACTCGTAATGGTGTGAAGCGCCAACTACTAAGTAAGGATTTTTCTGGTAGAATGCCTTTGTTTGTAGGCTATAAATAGTGAGAAAAGTCAAAAGTCAAAAGTCAAAAGTCAAAAGTAGTAGGGTGGGCATTGCCCACCTATACTATTATTGAAGTAAGCTTACTAATATGTAAAATAAAAGTTCGTTTAGCAAACTCTCTTATTCGCAAATTTTTTTGATATGTCTCGTAATTTCAATTCCAAAACTAAATCAAACGCTTCACCTTTACCTGATGCTTGGAAATATGAATTAGCCGTAGCAGAAGTCGAGTCAATTATCTCTCGTATTGAAGCAGGTGAGTTGGAATTGGAAGAGGTGTTCGAGCAATTTACTCAAGCTGTAGAGCAGTTAAAACAGTGTGAAAAATTTTTACACCAGCGACAGCAACAAGTCGATTTACTAATTGAAACTTTGAATAATGAAATGTAACTAAACAGTTTTTTGCGTTCTTCTTTGTGCCTACTCTACAAAAAGTTGCTTTGCGTCTAACGCTAACGCTGCGCTACACTTCGTGAACGCTTCGCCTAGCCTGCGGCAACTCTTCGAGTACGGCTGGTGCGGCTTTGCGTGACATAAAATTATATCTTTAAACGTTAGCCAAATATACTCAAATTCAAATTTTGAGCGAGTTGCTGGATTAGAAATATACTAGCTTTGGAATTACCTGTTTCGTCTAAACCAGGACTGTAACACGCGATCGCACCTTGAGTCGGTACAATTGATAAAATTGCCCCACTAACCCCCGATTTCGTCGGTAAGCCTACTTCGACAGCAAAACGCGCCGAAGCTTGATATAAGCCACAAGTCGTCATAATTGCATTTACTATACGACAGTTTTGGGGCGCGATCGCGTCATGAGCTTGTACGAGTAACATTCCTATCCGTGCTAAGTCAGCTACCGTACCCGCTAAACAGCAAACATGATTGTATGCATCTAGAGTAGTTTCTGGCGAGTGAATATTGCCAGATTTAGTTAATAATCGAGTTATAGCTAAGTTGCGATCGTTAGGTAAAGAACGCACAGAATCGAGCATTTGGTTATCTAAAACTAGCTGACAACCTGCGGTTTGATTCAGCCACAAACGTAGATTTTCACAGCGAGAAAATGCATTTATACCAGGTAGAAGAGAACAAAGTGCGATCGCACCACTGTTGATCGTCGGATTACGAGGAAATCCTTTATCTGCTATCAGTTGTGTGAGAGAATTAAAAGGCAGATCGGATGGTTTCATTCCTACATGAGAAAATACTATTTCTGCGCCTAATTGCTGTAACAAAAATAGCAAAATAAAGGGCTTGACAACACTCATTAACGGGAAAGTGCAATGAATATCGCCTGCGTTGTAGTTTTGTCCCGTCACAGTTTGAATTTGCACTGCTAGCCAATTTGGATTAGCTTGGGCTAATAGAGGAATGTAGTTAGGTAGTTTTCCTTCTTGAGTATGCATTTTTGCTTGCATTACCCAAGTTTCTAGTTGTGCTGGAGTTAAAGAATTCAAATGTGGTAGTTGGTAGTTGGTAATTGGTAATTGGTATTTCTCTACAATTCTTAATTGTAAAAGCTTCCATCTTTGTGAGTGAAAACGTAACCTTCAGGATTCGATTTAGCTATTAGATCGACATCAGGATAATCAGCTTCATCGTTAGGAGTGCGATCGCCAATTTCTAAATATACCGCATCTGCATCTGAACGATTAATTAAATGATGTCCATTGGCGACTCCAGCCGGAAAACCTGCTGACATCCCAGCGGTTAAAATTTCCTCACCTTCGTTAGTAACTAAAACCAATTCCCCTGACACAATATAAATAAATTCATCTTGCTTTGTGTGCCAGTGCCTTAAAGCAGAATGACTTCCAGGCATCAATCGAGTTAAATTTACACCAAAATTTTTCAATCCTGCTGCATCACCCAATCGCTTTCGATAACGTCCTGCTACAACCGATTTAAACTCATCAGGATAATTAGTTCCCGTCTTCTCCGGTATATTTTCAGGATTAATCAACATTTCTTTATCCAGATCTTAGTAATTTAAAAGTATCTATCTGCGTTCATCTGCGATCAAAATTAAACAAAAACCTCTTAGAAACATCTCAAAAAATCCTCAACAAATTTACCCTTAGCCACAGCCGACACGCTACCAGTCATAAAAATGCGATCGTCTTTTATCTCAATATCAATTTTTTCTCCTGGCATATGTACTTTACCATCGGGATTAAAGATTTTTAGTTCGATCTTTTCTGCTTTAAGAATAGGACCATACAAAATACCATCAGAACCAATACCAAAATTGCGATCGCAAATTAGTTGAATCGCTTTCTGATTGAGGTGAAAATTAGACGTGTTTGGATCGATAACAATATAATCGTTGCCTAAAGCATGATATTTATAAAAATCAATTGCCATTGATGAAAAAGTCAAAAATTAAAATTCAAAAGTCAAAATACATAATTTTGTCCATAATGCTGTAGGGGCGGGTTTATCGACAATATTTGGTAAAAATGAAAATCTTCACAAACCCGCCCTCTTTTACATCAGGATATTCACAAACCCACCCTCTTTTATCCAAGGATCACAATCCCAATTTTTCCAACACCGGACGGGTAGAAACAATATGTCGTTCTAATCCTAATTGTTTCGGTGCAACTCCTAACGCCAAAGCAATTAATTGTGGAAAATGTAAGACTGGCAAACCGAGTTTTCTTCCGATAACTTTCTCAACTTCTGGCTGACGAGAATCGAGATTGAGATGGCATAAAGGACAAGGCGTAACCATACAATCTGCACCAGAGGCGATCGCATCTTGTATGTGCATTCCTGCCATTTTAAATGATTGTTCGGTGGCGTAACTAGAAAGAGGCCAACCGCAACATTGCGTACGTCCGCGATAATATACTGGCGTTGCTCCCACTGCCTCAAACATATTTTCCATCGCTTGAGGATTAAATGGATCGTCGTAAGGCATGGTTTTACGGGCGCGCAACAGGTAACAACCATAGAAAGCCGCACATTTTAAACCACTGAGAGATTTTGTAACTTTCTGACGAATTGCCTCAAAACCATAATCCGTTACCAGCGCGTAAAGTAAATGCTTGACTTCCGTATTGCCACGATAGGGAGAACAGCCTTCTTTTTGGAGAAAACCGTTGACTTTCTCGAGATAAGCCGGGTCGTTTTGTTGAGATTCTTTAAGGCGATCGTCAACGTGAGCGATGACACCCTGACAAGTGCTGCAATGAGTTAAAAGAGGTAAGTTTAATTCTTCTGCTAAAGCAATATTCCTGGCATTAACAGTATCTTCTAGCAGTTGAGAATCTTCTTTAAACGTACCAGAACCGCAGCAAGCGGCTTTTTTTAGCTCTATTAGTTCAATTCCTAAAGCTTGAGTTAGCGCTTGAGTTGATAGGTGCAATTCCCGACAAGCACCCTGAGCGACACAACCAGGGTAATATGCGTATTTTAAAGCTGTAGATGACATGGTAAATACAGTCAATAGGGTTTAGGAGTCAGGGGTAAGAAGAATATAACTCTAAGCTAACGCTTTGATAGTCGCAAGTTTATTACTAGTGTTTCCACCAGGTTTCTACGTTAACCTGTATAGCTTGTTCATAACAGGAACAGACCACAGCCGTAATTTTTCCAAAAATTATTTAGATCTAAAGCCTGAAAATACAGATCTCGCTTGCCTTTCTCCCTCACTCCTCACTCCGGACTTCGTCCCGCTTCGCTAACACCCCTCGCCCCTAATTGAAGGACAAAAAGAAAATAGACCATCTGGAGAGATATACGATCGCGCTTTTCGATAAGATGAATATGCTCAAAAGCATTTTGCCTAAGTTCAAGGTCTAGCAACTGGTTAAGGACAGTCATCGTATGAGCGAAACGGAAATTTTTGAAAAAGTAAAGAAAATCGTCACCGAGCAACTGAGTGTTGAAGCCAGTAAGGTCACGCCCTCGGCTCATTTTGCCAACGATCTCAATGCCGATTCTCTGGACACAGTAGAGCTGGTAATGGCTCTAGAAGAAGAATTTGATATTGAAATTCCTGATGAAGCAGCCGAACAGATCACCACAGTACAAGAAGCTGTGGACTACATCAACAATAAAGTTGCTACATCTGCATAAGCGGAAAGCTAGAGGATAAAAGCTGAAGGATTGCAGTTGACGGTTGACAGTTGACTGTTAACGGTCAACGGTTAACAGTCAACCATTACACTTCATACTTCTTCATAGGTGAGGAAGCTGGCTGAGAATTGAGCTATGACAGATTTGGAAAAAAAACGGGTTGTGGTAACTGGTGTTGGTGCGATTACGCCAATTGGCAATAATCCAGTTGAGTTCTGGGAAGGATTGCAAAGCGGTCGCAATGGCATTAGTACGATTACATTATTCGATCCATCACAGCATAGATGCCGGATTGCGGGAGAGGTAAAAGGTTTCGACCCGCAGCAATACATGGATGGCAAAGACGCAAAACGAATGGATCGCTTTGCGCAGTTTGGCGTTGCTGCTAGTTTACAAGCGATCGCCGATGCCCAGTTTACGATTAACGAGTTAAATGCCGAACAAGTCGGTGTCATGCTCGGTACGGGGATTGGTGGGATTAAAGTTTTAGAAGAACAGCAAACCATTTATCTCAATCGCGGACCCGATCGCTGTAGCCCTTTCATGGTTCCCATGATGATCGCGAATATGGCGGCGGGGTTAACGGCAATTCACGTCGGGGCAAAAGGACCGAACTCTTGCCCCGTAACAGCTTGTGCTGCGGGTTCTAACGCAATTGGCGAGGCATTTCGACTGATCCAGCACGGATACGCCCAAGCGATGATTTGTGGTGGTACGGAAGCCGCTGTTACACCCCTATCGGTAGCGGGATTTGCCTCGATGCGGGCGCTATCTTTCCGCAACGACGATCCAACCCACGCCAGCCGTCCGTTCGATCGCGATCGCGATGGTTTTGTGATGGGAGAAGGGTCGGGAATTTTATTGCTGGAAGAATTAGGACACGCCCTGAGTCGGAAAGCCAAAATTTATGCAGAAATTGTCGGCTATGGCATGACTTGCGACGCTTACCACATGACGGGAATTGCCCCTCAAGGTGAAGGCGCAGCCAGGGCGATCGCTCTGTGTCTCAAAGATGGTGGAATTAAGCCAGAGCAAGTAAACTATATCAACGCTCACGGTACGAGTACCCCAGTCAACGATCCGAGCGAAACAGCAGCAATTAAAACGGCTTTGGGTGAAGCAGCTTATAAAGTTGCCATCAGTTCCACCAAGTCAATGACGGGTCATTTACTCGGCGGTTCGGGAGGCATTGAAGCAGTTGCGACAGTCATGGCGATCGCCCACGATTGGGTTCCGCCTACAATCAATTTGGAAAACCCCGATCCAGAATGCGATTTAGATTACATTCCCAATCAAAGTCGCGCCCATAACGTCAACGTCGCCCTATCCAACTCCTTCGGCTTTGGCGGACACAACGTTACCTTGGCATTTAAAAAATATGTCTAGGGGAGTAGAAAGGAGCGAGGAGTGAGTAGTGAGGGAAAGAAGAAAGCTGAGGGGGCTGAGGGAGCAAATACCAATTCACGATTGGCAATTCACAATTCACAATTAACTTACCACGTACCACTTATTCCCTCGCTCCTCACTCCTCACTCCTCACCACTCAAAAAAGGCTTGCACGGCGATCTCGAAGTATGGGACGATCGCTAATGCGTGCCGAGGGCGATGCCAAGCATTTAGCATTTTAAGTATTAAGCCCCAACTGCGAGCTGAACTGTCGTTAACAAACTAGAAACTATGGCTGTTGCAACCCAATCCCTTGAAGAACTTTGTATTAATGCGATCCGCTTTCTGGCAATTGATGCCGTAGAAAAGGCAAAGTCGGGTCATCCTGGGCTGCCGATGGGTGCTGCTCCGATGGCATTCGTGCTTTGGGATCGCTTCATGCGGTTTAATCCCAAAAATCCGGCTTGGTTGAATCGCGATCGCTTTTTGCTGTCGGCGGGACATGGCAGTATGTTGCTGTATGCCCTGCTCTATTTAACTGGATATGAAGATTTAACCTTAGATGACCTCAAGCAATTCCGTCAATGGGAATCGAAAACCCCTGGTCATCCAGAAAACTTCATGAATCCTGGGGTAGAGATTACCACTGGACCATTGGGACAAGGAATCGCGAACGGTGTGGGAATTGCAATGGCTGAGGCTCACCTAGCAGCCACATTCAACAAACCCGATTTCCCCATCATCGACCACTACACCTATGTCATCTTGGGTGACGGTTGCAACATGGAAGGTGTTTCTGGCGAAGCTTGTTCTTTAGCCGGACACTTGGGACTGGGTAAGTTAATTGCTTTGTATGACGACAATCACATTTCGATTGACGGTTCTACCGACCTAGCTTTTACAGAAGATGTTGGGAAGCGGTTTGAAGCCTACAACTGGCATGTCCAGGTAGTAGAAGACGGTAACACAAATCTGGACGAAATTCAAAAAGCCATAGAAGCAGCAAAAGCCGTCACCGATAAGCCTTCTCTAATCAAGGTGCGGACAACCATTGGTTACGGATCGCCCAAGAAAGCCGATACTCGCCACGCTCACGGCGAAGCTTTAGGCGAAGATGAAGTTAAAGCCACCCGCGAACATTTAGGTTGGAATCACCCGCCGTTTGAAGTGCCAGAAGATGCACTCAACCACTGGCGCAAAGCGATCGAGCGCGGCGCAAAAACAGAACAAGAGTGGAATCAACTGTTCGATCGCTACAAACAGCAATATCCCGACGAAGCTCGCACCCTAGAACGGATGCACGAAGCCGAACTACCCCCAAACTGGGATTCAGTGCTGCCCACCTACAAGCCAGAAGATAAAGGCATTGCTACCCGCGTTCATTCCGGTAATTGCTTAAATGCGATCGCCGAAGTATTGCCAGAGTTAATCGGTGGTTCTGCTGACTTGGCTCCTTCTAACAATACCCTACTCAAGAATTCGGGCGACTTCCAAAAAGGACAATACCAAAACCGCTACATCCGCTTTGGCGTGCGCGAACACGGTATGGGTTCGATTTGCAACGGTTTGGCGCTAGATGGATCGGGGCTAATTCCCTACTGTGCAACATTCTTAGTCTTCACCGACTACATGCGGGCGGCGATTCGGCTTTCGGCATTGTCGGAAGCGGGAGTAATCTACGTCATGACTCACGACTCGATCGCGCTAGGTGAAGATGGTCCCACCCACCAACCAGTGGAACACATGGCGGCTTTGCGAGTCATACCCGATCTGTACGTGATTCGTCCAGCTGATGGGAACGAAACTTCGGGAGCTTACAAAGTCGCGATCGAAGCAGCTAAAGGCAAAAGACCCGATAGCAAAGTACGTCCTTCCGTACTCGCCTTAACTCGCCAAGCCTTACCCAACCTAGCTGGTAGCTCGATTGAAGGCGTGACCAAAGGCGCTTACATTCTATCCGACAGTGATGGGACGCCCGACATCATCTTCATCGGCACGGGTAGCGAAACTCAACTTTGCGTCAAAGCAGCCGAGCAATTGCGCGGTGAAGGCAAGAAAGTACGAGTCGTTTCCATGCCTTGCTGGGAAATATTTGAAGAACAAACTCCAGAATACAAAGAATCCGTTCTCCCCAAAGCCGTGAAAAAGCGGGTTTCCGTAGAAGCAGCCGTTACTTTTGGCTGGTGTCGCTATGTTGGTTCCGAAGGAATCGCGATCGGCATCGATCAATATGGTTCTTCTGCTCCTGGCAACGTTTGCATGGAGAAGTTTGGCTTTACCGTCGATAACGTATTGGCAAAGGCTAAATCTTTGTTGAACTAACTGCCTGTTGTCAGGGCGCACAGCTGTGCGCCCCTACAGATTGTGATATTGATGGGGTTCCGACGCGAACCCCTTTTTTTGTCACTATCAACTCTAGACTTTTTGACTTTTAACTTTTAACTTTTGACTTACTCTGACTCCTCACGCACGATCGCCAACCCCAAATCCTGATAAGCAGCCAACACCCGATCCGATACCGTTGGCGCAGTCACCAAATAAGTCAGAGCGTGAATCGATTCCACCACATAAGGCGCAGCCGTATCTAACTTCGCTGCTGTCGCCAATCCCACCACCTCCGCCGCCCTCGCAATCATGGCGCGTTTGATGTATGCCTCATTCAAATTCGTGACGCTAATGCCAATTTCTGGATGCAAACTACACACCCCTAACATGCACAAATCGGCACGAATCATCCGTAATTCCTCAACGGTAGCCGCACCAACATTAACTATGGCTTTTTTATAAAGTTGTCCGCCCAACATGACAACTTCAATATAGGGATGGTCTGCCAAAGCCACAGCAATCGGCGGGCTATTCGTCACAACCGTTGCTTGTAAATCTAGCGGTAAATGACAAGCTACTTGAAGCGTTGTCGTACCCCCATCTAAAATTACTACTTGCCCCGCACAAACTAATTTTGCCGCAGCACGGGCGATCGCCTCTTTTTCTTTCGGTGCTTGTTTTTGGCGATCGGCATAACTCGCGATCGCGGGAGAAGCCAAAAGCGCCCCACCATGCACCCGTTGCAACAAACCCGACTCTGCCAATTCCCGCAAATCCCGACGAATCGTATCCTCAGAAACATTCAACGCCGTACTGAGTTCCGATGACAGCACCTTCTTATCGCGGCGCAGGATATCTAAGATGTATTGCCGTCTCTCTGCGGTCAACATAATCGCTGCCTAAAATTGCGTTTTCGATCTTGAAATTGCACCCTTATAAGTATAAACTCATAAACATGCAGGTTTTTGCATGTTATTAAGTGCTTATAACTGAATTCAAGCATACTTATGCACGTTTGAAGTGTATCGATCTTGACTGCGCTGGCGTAGGAACAAGAGCCGATTGACTCGATTTCCACAGGCTGGTTTGCTGGTAGAAGCGACCGATCGCGTTTGCCCGTTACAGTTTCTCGCGTTATTGACCCGTCCATTCGTAACTAAAACATCAACCATGACTATCACCGCTACTAAATTCCCCATCGATCTCGGTGCGTACAAACCTCTGAAACTCGATCCAAGCAACCCCGTCCTCACGAACGAACAGCGAGAAACTTTAAAAGCAAACATTCAACTTTGCCGCGATGCGATCGTTTTATTTACGGCAACTGGAGCAGCTAAAGGAGTTGGCGGACATACAGGTGGACCCTACGACACCGTACCAGAAGTGATGATTCTTGATGCCTTCTTTCGGGGAGCGCCAGATAAATTCGTGCCAATTTTCTTTGATGAAGCGGGACATCGAGTTGGGACTCAATATTTAATGGCAGCCTTGCGCGGTGAATTACCAGCCGAACAACTGCTGAAATATCGCGAAGCAAATTCTAAACTACCAGGACACCCCGAATTGGGATTAACTCCTGGCGTGCAGTTTAGTTCGGGACGACTGGGACATATGTGGCCCTACGTCAACGGTGTGGCAATGGCAAATCCTGGCAAAGCAGTATTTTGTCTGGGTTCGGACGGTTCGCAGCAAGAAGGCAATGACGCGGAAGCAGCACGGTTAGCGATCGCCCAACACCTCAATGTGAAGCTAATTATCGACGATAATGACGTAACGATCGCCGGACATCCTTCTAAATATTTGCCTGGTTTCAGCGTTGCCAAAACCTTACAAGGTCATGGATTGAAAGTACTTGAGGGAGACGGGGAAGATATTGATGATTTGTACCGTCGTCTGTGCGAAGCTGTAACTACACCAGGTGCGATCGCGGTGATTAACAAGCGTCCTATGTGTCCTGGAATTGAAGGCTTAGAAGGCTCTACCCACGGTCATGACGTAATTTCGGTAGACTTGGCACTGAAATATCTCGAATCTCGCGGACAAACGGCGGCTGTCGAACATATCAAGAGCATCCAAAAACCCAAAGATAGTTACACTTTCCTCGGTTCTGGAGACAAATTAGGCGCTAACCGCAACGTATTTGGCGAAGCAATGGTAGAAGTTCTCAGTCGAATGAGCGAGACGGAACGCAAGGAAAAAGTTATGGTCATCGATAGCGACCTAGAAGGCTCCTGCGGTCTGAAGAAAATTCACGATGCTTACCCCGAAATCTTCATTCCTTCTGGGATTATGGAGCGCGGTAACTTCTCCGCTGCGGCTGGATTTGGCATGGAAAAAGGCAAGCAAGGAATTTTTGCCACATTCAGCGCCTTCTTAGAAATGTGTATTTCTGAAATTACGATGGCGCGGTTGAATTATTCCAACGTCCTTTGTCACTTCTCCCATGCAGGTGTGGATGACATGGCAGATAATACCTGTCATTTCGGCATCAACAACATGTTTGCCGACAACGGTTTGGATGACGGTTATGAAACAAGACTATACTTCCCCGCTGATGCCAATCAGATGAAAGCTTGCGTAGAATCGGTATTTGCCGATCCTGGTTTGCGTTTTATCTTCTCCACCCGTTCCAAAGTTCCTAACATTCTTGACGGTAACGGCAACGACTTGTTTGGCAGCAACTACAAATTCGTCCCTGGTAAAGATGAAGTCGTGCGGGAAGGAACTGCGGGTTATATTGTCAGCTTTGGCGATGCGTTGTACCGTTCCCTTGATGCTGTAGAGCGTCTGAAGCAGGAAGGAATAGATGTGGGTTTAATCAACAAAGCCACGCTGAATGTCGTCGATGAGGAGACGATGGCAAAAATCGGTAAAACTTCCTTCGTTGTAGTTGCGGAAGCCTTCAACCGTCGTACTGGTTTGGGTAGCCGTTTCGGTTCTTGGTTGTTAGAGCGCGGTTATACTCCGAAATACGCTCACCTCGGCACATACCATGAAGGTTGTGGCGGTTTGTGGGAACAGTACCCCCACCAGGGAATCGACCCGGTAGGGATTATGAATAAGGTCAAGGAATTGGCGAAATAATCGTACCGTAGGGGCGGGTTCACCGACAATCTCTGTTTTTTACCGAGTTCTTAACAAACCCGCCCCGATGGATTCGATCCATTGGAAATGAATTTGGTGTACTCGGTTGGGTGAGGGCGGGTTTGCCAAGCATCTCTGTTGATGACAATTATTTTGGGTGAACCCGCCCCTACGAGATCTTCACAATTTGCTGAAATGTAAAAATGCGATCGCTCCTCATTTCCGACTCCCGACTCCTGTACGGGCGGGTTTATCCACAGAATTATTGGTTCTCGTACAGGACACCTCAAAAAACCCGCCCCTACGACTCCCGATAGAATGGAGGTGTTGAGAATAATTTTTAGTATTCTGTCTTATGACTGTTACCCAATCGACCGATCTAGCCTCTACTCAACCAGCTAGTGTTATGGGTGGGGAAGTGCGCGAATTTCCCTGGTCTTGGCAAGGACAATCCCTCAAGTTGGTCTACGAAACTCTGGGACAAGGAACGCCCGTTCTACTCTTACCTGCCTTTAGCACCGTTTCTACTAGAGGAGAAATGGCGCAACTGGCAAAGTTATTATCTCCGCATTTTCAAGCTGTAGCGATCGATTGGTTGGGTTTTGGTGCTTCGTCTCGCCTTCCCCTCGATTATCGTCCTGAGTTATATCAGCAATTGTTGAAAGATTTTGTTAATAGCACGTTTGAAACTCCGATTATCGTTATCGCTGCTGGTCATGCTGCTGGTTACGCCATGCAACTTGCAGCGACTCAACCGCAAGCTTTCTCTAAAATTGTCTTAGTTGCACCTACTTGGCGAGGTCCCTTAACAACAATGGGTGTGAACAAACAAGTCGCTGGGACGGTTAGACAAGCCGTGCGATCGCCCGTTCTCGGTCAGGCTTTGTATAAGGTGAATACCACACCTGGCTTTTTGCGCTACATGTACGGCAGTCACGTCTATGCAGACAAGACAAAGCTGACAGACGATTTCATTCAACAAAAATGGGAAATTACCCAGCAACCAGGGGCGCGATTTGCTCCAGCTGCTTTCGTGACTGGGAATTTAGATCCGGTGCAACAACGAGAAGATTTTCTCAATTGGTTTCAAGGATCTATACCCGTGTTAGTCGTTATTGGGGAACAGTCTCCACCCAAGTCGCGGGCAGAAATGGAAGCTTTGGCAACTTTACCAGGAGTCCAGACAAAGACACTACCAGGTTCGCTGGGTTTGTATGAAGAGTATGCCGCCGAACTAGCAGAGATCGTTTTGCCTTTTCTACTCTAGCGATCCATCGGCAGAGTGACTGTAAATGTAGTACCAACTCCCACTTCACTCTCAACCGCGATCGCGCCTTGGTGCAATTCTACCGCTTGCTTGACGACTGCTAGTCCCAATCCAGTACCAGGAATACCACCAACATTACTAGCGCGATGAAAGGATTCAAACAGCCTTTGCCGATCTTGAGTAGGAATCCCGATACCTTTGTCTTTCACCCGAAAAACTGCCTTGTTTGCTTCACAGATCAGTTCGAGGCTAACGGTTCCGCCTTGAGGTGAGTATTTGATCGCATTCGAGAGTAAATTGGTCAAAATTTGCTGCAACAGCTTTTTATCCGCCTTAGCGGTAAAACACTCGCCTTGAGACACAAATGCGATCGCGTGTTCTTCTTTGGCTGTCAGCTGCATTTCTGCTACCAACTGACGGCAAAATGTTTCTAACTCCAGCTCAATTGGATTAAACTCTAATTTGCCAACTTCGGCGCAACCGAGCGTAAGTACATCATCTAACAGTTCGATCAACCGATCGACTGCGGCTTGCTGACGTTGGAGCAATTCTTGTTTTTTCGGCTCGGATAGTTTATTACTGCTGCGAACCAGCAATTGAGCTGTACCAGAAATCAAATTCAGTGGGTTGCGAAACTCATGCGAAACCATTGAAACAAACCGAGATTTCAATTCGTTCAATTCGCGTTCTTTTTCTAACGCATTACGTATTTCTGCTTCTGCTTGCTTGTGTTGGGTAATGTCGAGGACAAAAGCAACACAATTTAAACGGGGAGAGCGTTCTACCACAGTAACTCCAATTAGTACCGGAACCCGACTGCCATCAGCTCGAATATACTCTTTCTCAAAAGCATTACAAACACCCGTATTTCTTAACTGCTCGATCGAATCGCGATCGCGATCGCGATACTCTGGTGGAGTCATATCATCCCAACGGATCTTTCCCTGCTCTAAGTCTTCGCGGGTATAACCGACCATTGCTAAAAAAGCATCATTGGCATCTGTAATGTTCCCCTCTAGATCGGCAGCGATCGCCCCAATTAAATTAGAGTTAATTAAACGCTGAAACTGGATTTCACTTTGGTGCTGGGCGGCGATCGCTCGTTCTTCTCCCGCCTCGGCTTGCTGACGAGCAACTATTTGTTGCTGAAGTTGCTGATTTGCAGTTTGGAGTTGCAGTGAAAGTTGCCGCGATCGCAGTAAAATTTCTACCCGTGCCTGTAACTCTATTTTTTCAATCGGTTTAGAAATTAAGTCGTCGATACTTTGCCATAAATGCCGAGTCGCGTATCCTACATCCTGACGCGCAGTTACCAGCAAAAAGGGTAAAAAAACTGGTTTTTCGGCAGTTCTTTTCGCTTGTACCCATTCCCAAAAACGATCTAAGGCTCTAGCATCAAGGATACATAGGTCAAAGCGTTGCGAATCTAAATCTGCTGGCTCAGTTACCTGTGCTGCCACTTTCGGTAGAATGACCGAATAACGAGGTGCTAGCCACTCCGATAACAAACGACAATTTTCTTGGTGTTCGAGCAGCAGTAGAATTAGACCCATAGTTAATAATTAATAATTAATAGTTAATCGTAAAATCATCACGCTCGCTGTAGCAGATTGCGAATTAACTGTAATAGGTTTTGAGCAATCAGTGGTTTGACTAACAAGCCGAGTGCGCCGCGAGCCAGACACGCCTGCTGCATCCCTGCTTGATGAGGCGCTGCGATCGCGATGAAGGGAATGGCTTTCTCTTGCAACCGTTGGCATAAAGACCAAATTTGGCGATCGAATCCAGAAATATCTAACAACACTAACTCGATCTTATTGCTATTTTCTAACACGGACTCGATTTCCGCCTGACTTGCTGCGCTAAGAACTTGATATCCCTGTTTCCCTAAAAACTGAGCTAACAATTCTGAATTACGACGGTTGCGATCTACACTCAGTATAATAGGCTTTTCATCGCTCACGGTTTTTATCGATCCAATCGGGAGTACCGCTAAGGATGCCACGTAAATGAGTTAAAGGTTGCCCAACCTTAATCCCATAACGAGTGATTTCTAGCTCTCGCAGCGTTTTTTCAAAACTAGACAACCGTTTCTTCAGTACGCCAATTGCCTTGCGGATCTCGCCTTGGATCTCCAAATAACGCAGAAAAATAATATTATCTGCCATGTAGCTGATGCCTATTTCCGTTGCCCGGAAGTTGCCCGTAATGCTTTCGGTTTCATTCACTAAAATCACCGTCACCCCCATATTCTGCAAATACTTACAAAGGGCGTGCAAGTGAGTCACTAAATCCTCATCCCGACCGCGCAGGGAAATTCGATAACCAGAAACGCTATCAATCATCACAATCCGAGCCTTTTGCTGCTCTACTTCCTGCTGCACCATATTGGCAAACTCATCGGGACTGTGGAGGAGTGGTTCGACCGGGATGACAGAAAGTGTTTGTCGCTGCATCATGGCATAAACTGGAATATTGATGGCTTCGCAACGATGCAGCATGACATCAATTGGTTCCTCGAACATATAAACAACCGATCGTTCTCCCCGTCCTGCGGCTTCTTTCATAAATTGGAGTCCGATTGTCGTCTTTCCTACTCCAGTAGGTCCCGTCAACAACGTTACCGTTCCCCGCTCTATCCCACCACACATTAGTTCGTCTAAGTCTGGTACTCCCGAAGGAATCATCTCTAACTCAAATTCTCGCTTATGGACTTCAGGCTGGAGGCGCGGAAAAACTTCCATACCTCTGTCAGTCAAGCGCATGAAATGTAAACCAGGTCGAAAGTCAGAACCGCGAAACTTAGTGACGCTAATGTTACGTCCTTCCAAGCTTTGGTGAAGATGGACTACCCCATCGCTCATAAACTGCAAATCGTCATCTGGTGCGGAGCCGCCATCTTCAGAGGAAAATAGTACTGTTGCGCCTTTCTCTAATAAAAACCGCAAAAACGACAACACTTGTTTGCGGAACTGAAATGTATCGCTAGATAAATAGCGAAATTGAGTCATTGCATCTAAAAACACCCGCTGCGGTTGCAGCGATCGCACCTGCTCTACAATTTGTTGCGTCATCGGTTCTCGTTCGACTTCCGCCGCCGAGAAAATATCGTAAGTCTGGACTTGGCTAAAAAAGTCTGATGTTGGGCTGAGGTCGAGGAAGGTAATTCCTTGGGTATCAAAACCTATACGCTCGGCATTTGTGCGAATTTGCTCTGCGGGTTCCCCTAAAGTTATATATAGCGGCTTTTCACCGCTAGCAACGCCTTCAACCAAAAAACTGAGTCCAAGTGTTGTCTTGCCCGCGCCCGATCCTCCTCGCACCAGATAAGCTCGAACTGGAATTAATCCACCATGCAGCACTTCGTCTAATCCCGAAATGCCTGTGGACATGCGTTCACTCATCGCTCAAGTCCTTCAAATCAGTACCAATCATGTTCTGCATTTTTTAAATTTGATTTTCCAGGTTACGATCTTAATCCGTTTTTTGAGAGTTTGAACTTTATAATTAATTACCAACAATAAAATCTTGGATTTCAATTGTATTGTCAATCTTGCTTGAGATGGAGATTTGTGACTATTGCACGAAATACTTTAAGATAAAGAAGAAAAATAGTAACCAAATTTCATCATTTACTGAAGAAGAAGATAGGAGCGTAGGGTGGGCATTGCCCACCGGATAATGAAACTATCTTTGATTTAAGAGGATTTAATCTTTTTGGCGATCGAACAATATGTAAGTTAACGATTGACTTAATTAATTGTTTGCAAGACTTGGAGCAAAATTATATTTATTGTTTGATTTCAAGTCCTAGAATAGTTTTTTGAATCTTATCTTTGTTGATTGTTGTTTGAAAACAATTATCGCTCTGAGTTCTATAGCGAACCTAATTGATTTGCAAACATTTCCCTTGTAGAGACGTTACATGTAACGCCTCTACAAGGGAAACCGATTTCACAATTCATCATATGTTGCTATTTATGAATTTGAGTTAATGGTGGGCAATACCTACCCTATGATAAAATTGTTTCCCTGTCTCTATCTGTTAGAGAGATTTAGCTTGCCTGCCCAAATTTAATTTTAAGTCACTGTAGCGCAGGCTGCTACGCGCTCCAGTCATTATGGCGCAAATTGTAGTGCGCGTCAGGCTGCAAAATTGTATAAGAATGGTTATCATTCTAAATTATGTAAGGTAAACAAATTGAGCTATGGTAACTACAGCAGCAGATAACGTAGTCCCCGTTACCGTACTGACGGGCTATCTCGGATCGGGTAAGACAACCCTACTCAATCGCATTCTGACCTACGAACACGGTAAGAAAGTAGCTGTAATTGTCAATGAGTTTGGGGAAGTCGGAATCGATAACCAATTGGTGATTGATGCAGACGAAGAAATCTTTGAGATGAACAATGGTTGCATCTGCTGTACCGTGCGCGGTGACTTAATTCGGATTATTGGTAATTTAATGCGGCGGCGCGATAAATTTGACCATTTGGTAATTGAAACCACCGGGTTAGCCGATCCTGCGCCCGTGATTCAGACATTTTTTGTTGATGAAGATATGCAAACCCAGCTATCTTTAGATGCAGTCGTGACAGTGGTAGATGCCAAGCACATTTGGCAGCATTGGGAAGCAGATGAAGCCCAAGAACAGATTGCTTTTGCCGACGTGATATTGCTCAATAAGATCGATCTAGTCTCAGAAACAGAGTTAGCAGAATTGGAACGGCGAATTCGCGGCATGAACGCGATCGCCAAAATCTACCACACCCGTAACTCAGAATTGGGTATGGATGCACTCTTAGGCGTGCAAGCCTTCGATCTCAAACGCGCCCTAGAGATCGATCCAAACTTTTTGGGTGAAGATGCCCACGAACACGATGAAACTGTAGGTTCCATTGCCATTGTCGAACCAGGGACTCTCGATATGCAAAAGTTGAACGATTGGCTATCCTACTTGTTACAAACGCAGGGACCTGATATCTTCCGCATGAAAGGAATTCTCAATATTGCGGGAGACGACCACCGCTACGTATTTCAAGGGGTACATATGCTATTTGACGGAACGCGCGATCGCCCCTGGAAATCTGACGACGAAAGAAAAAACGAATTAGTATTTATTGGTCGCAATTTAGATGCAGACAAGCTGAAAGAAGATTTTCGGGCTTGTTTGATTTAAGGGAGTCGGGGAAGGGGGACAAGGGAGAATAATTATCGTCAACTGTCAACTGTCAACTAACAACTACCAGCTATCAATTACCAATTTCCTAAATGATGAAATTCCCCACAACTAGCAACCAATTACTCGAACTCCAGACACGTACAACTCTGGAGGATTACGTCACCGCGATCGCTTGGTCGAGTGACGGTCAAATCGTTGCTAGCGATGCGGCGGGAGGGGTGACACTGTGGGATGGGGAAACACTGGTTCCTCTACAGACAAATAGCGGTACGTCAGTGGATTGTCTCGCCTTCTCTCACGACGGGCAATTTTTAGCTACAGGAGGACAGGATGGACGAGTCAGAATTCGGCGCTGGCGCGATCGCCAATTAATTGCCACTTTGGAAAATGCTCCTGCTTGGGTAGATAAGTTGGCTTGGAATCCCAAAAATAACCAACTAGCCTTTAGCTTGGGGCGTTACGTCCAAGTGTGGGATGCAAATACAGAGGAGATTGTTGTCACCCTACATTTTGAGAATTCTTCTGTATTAGGAATAGACTGGCATCCAGATGGACAGAATTTGGCGATCGCGGGATATCAGGGGGCAAAGGTTTGGGATGCAACAGATTGGGATGACGATCCGTATATTATCGATATACCATCGGCAAGTCTGGCGATCGCTTGGTCACCTGATGGCAAATACATTGCGTCTGGTAACATGGATCGGACGATTACAGTTTTAGAATGGGGCAATCCCCATCCTTGGGTAATGCGGGGCTTTCCTGGTAAGATTCGTCATCTAGCTTGGTCAAGTATTAAGTTGCAACAAGACGCACCATTACTAGCTTCTGCCAGCGTTGAAGGGATTGTGGTATGGGAAAAATTAGAGGATGAAAATTTAGGCTGGGATAGTAGATTGTTGCAACGACATACAGATGTCGTACAGGCGATCGCCTTTCAACCTGGTAGTCTGCTTCTCGCTTCGGCGGCGGCTGATGGTTGGCTGTGTTTGTGGCAAAAAGCTAAACGTGTCGCCCAGATAATCGACGATGCAACTGATGGGTTATCTTGTCTAGCGTGGCATCCCCAAGGGCAAAAATTAGCAGCAGGGAGTCAAACAGGGGAATTGTTGTTGTGGTCAAAAGCTTCGCGAGGAACTGGATTCAGTCGCGGTAAATAGTCGATCTCATTCCGAATTTCTGAAACTTTTTGCTCGTAGGTGACATCATCTAAAACTGGTGTAGCAGCCTCAAGATCGATCGCTTCATTTAAATCGATCCACGATCTGCAACCGCCATATTCTGTACGATAGGAAATTTGATGTACTTGTGGTAACTTATAAGCCCGCAAAAGTAAGACATACACGGGTTGACGGGGTTTCCATTTGAGGCGATCGCGAATAAATTTTTCGTTCCAAACATGAAACGGTAGCAAAGCATTCACAATTGTCTCGTCTAACACTGGCACAATATCAGTAATCTTTGCCCAACCACCTATCCGAATTGTCTCAGGATGCCAACCAGATGCTACCGGGGTCACTTGCGCAGCATACTCAGGCTTGAGTAATTCGGGCTGTTGGTGTTCGTAAGTGGGGTAAAGTAGAACCTCGTCGCGATCGACTTGAAACCGTCCGCCACTTTCACGGATACCACCTTTACGCAATAGCAAGATTGTTTCGCCCCGTTCGATCGCCTTAACAGCAACCGCCCATTCCTTGAGTGCATGGATTGTGGTTAGTAACATCGGTAAATCTCTATAATTTCCCCTCTCTAATAATTACCACTTCTAATGTGTCGCTGCCATCGATTCAAACAATAATTTGCTAAACAATAGTTCGACTAGGTTAAGTGACGATAAGTTCCTGAAAAAATGGTCTAATTAAGTATTCTCATGACTTGCGATCGCATTCAATAATGCGGTCTTTTTTTTGTTGTACAACAGCATAGTACTTCTCTCAATCTCCATCCCAGTAATGGTTTGACCAAGGCAAGTGGCGATCGATAGTACAACTAAATAAAACTACTATATAACTTTGAAGTAATTTTTAAAACAATTGGCAACTAAATCAAACACAGCAACGTTTTTCGATGATTTTCTTACTTAAGTATTTAAGCAAATTGGCTGATTTGAAATCATAATTATCGTCGTCAGCACTGAAATTTCTTTGTTAGTATTGCCAAGACAGTTACAAAGTTATTGACTGTAACACCACAGCAAGTGAGGAAATAAAAATGAGCGGAAATATAACTAAGAAAAGCTTGAATACAAAACTTTTTAGCTTACTTGGAATTGCTGGTGCTAGCGCTTTACTCGGTTTACCAGCGTTTGCTCTACCTAATTCCTCTGATGGAAATACCAGACAGTTTTTAGCTCAGTCTACTTCTAGCCCTAGTAGTGGCAGTGGTTCTTCTACTGGTACAGAAATGTCACCAGGTAGTAGCACCACTCCAGGCAGCAGCACCACTCCAGGCAGCAGCACCACTCCAGGCAGCAGCACCACTCCCGGTAGCAGCACCACTCCCGGTACTACCACTTACCCAGGCAGCACCACTCCAGGCAGCACCACTCCCGGTAGCAGCACCACTCCAGGCAGCAGTACCACTCCAGGTACTACCACTTATCCTGGTACTGGTTCTGATTCCAATGGCACTACCACCCCTTCTAACTCTGGTAGCGATACGATGACTCCAGGAAGCAGCACCACTCCAGGTAGCGGTAGCATGACTAGCCCTGATAGTTCTAGTGATTCGGAGATGACTCCTAGCAGCAAGCCCAGTGGCTCTAAGAAAACTCCATCTCAAAGTGGTTCTCAGACAACCCCTCGATAAAACACTAGCGGTTAGCAGTTAGTCAATAAGTATTTAATTCCGAATTCCGAATTCCGAATTCTACCTAACCGCTAGCGCCATTTGCCAAAATTCTCTGGGCGCGGCGTGCTTCTGCATCCGTGCCTTCTACGATGACTAAATACTCTTGTGGGAAAGAGCGATCGCTGTCTGCATTTATACTTACTGTCAGTCTGTCAGCGCAGTTTAAGGTTGAGATCGCACCACCACAAGCCAATCCAATTCCCGTACCGAATAAAGTCGCAGCTAAAGTTGTTCCTACCGTGCCAACAGCTAACGCTGGAGCAACTCCTGGGACCAGTAAAATACCAATACTTGCTAAACAACCACCAATCGCGCCGACTGTGCTACCGACAATCATGGCACAGGGCGATTTTCCTGTTTGTTCTGTTGCGAATGCGCCAGCTTGAGTTCTCTCAATTGCCGCTCTTAAATCTGCCAATAATTCGGCATCTTTACTGGCTACAGAAATATGACTAATAGGAAAACCCGCACAATATAGTTTGGCAAATGCTTGTTCTGCTTCCTGACGAGTTGTAAATGTACCAACGGTGCATCTATGTTTTACTAAAACCATCTGCTCCTCCTCTAAATCCGCTTTGTTCGATAGTTATTAACTGTTGTTTAGCCACCATCACTCAGTCATACAGGCAACATTACCAGTTGCACCTACTTAGAGTTAGGCTTATTTTTCGTTTTTATATCTTGCTAAAAACAACTTAGATCGAACAAAGTAGTCGAGAGAAGAATTGAAATATAATGATAAGCTTTATCGCTAATTTCTTTGAGATTTCAATCTTGAAGTTAAGATATATTAAGGTGTCCGAGCTACGATTGAAATTCAGTACAAATATTTAATTCCTCAAATTATTTCATGTATCAAAATTAAGGATAAAAATATTTCTTATGCAAAATGTCTGCGATCGCGTAGAAAGTCAAAAGTTGTAGGGGCGTGTTCACTGAAAATATTTGCCCTATTCAAAATTGTTTGATAAACCCGCCCGTACAGAAGTCAAAACTGACCGCTCCTCACTCCTCACTCCTCACTCCTCACTCCTCAATGACCATAAAAAAACTCCATTTATCACGGAGGACTTTGCCCTGAATAAATAGGAGTTGATGTATGTAGTTAAAGTTTGTAGTTAAAAAGTTTTTACTTGATGTAAAGCAGACAGAGTAGATTCAAATTATGCTTCTTCCTCCTTGCTTTCGCTACTACAACCAGGAGAAGCCTCATAGAGTGCGTCTAATTGGGCGCGGGCATCTTCAACATCAATGGACCGCATGACTAACAGCGGTTCTCCGATAGGGTTGCCAGCTGCGTCTAGTAATTCAGGGTGAGGTACGGAGCGATTTGAGATATAGGGAAGATTTCCTCTATTTTGCACGGGCGAGCGCGGTGCGGCAAACGTGCGATCGCGCTCGAAACTGAACATAATTAAGTTGCGAATTAGATTGCTTACAGCTATCAACGCTAGGATAGTAAAAGCAAGGATGTAAAGTAAGTGTAACATCGAGTTTTTTCTCCAAGCCAGCCAGTCTATACAGTTTTTTGCGAGTTTTTACGAACTTTTACCGCTTTGCTAAAGGCGTTGACCGTTATCTCTAGCATCACAGAATTTGCTTCGATAGACAATCCGTCTACTCAGAATATTTCAGTCAAGCATGTATGTTACAAGAAACACTTTATTTAAATAAAATTCTTTAAAATTCTACCTCTGGCTGTGTTGCCTGCTCCGACCGGAAGCGAATTGCCACTTTCCAACATTCTGTCACTAATTGATGCCAGGGTACGAGCGTTGCCATGTCAATGCCCACTTGTCCCCCAGTTGCCTGAAACATGAGCTGTGCTGTACTTACCTCCTGCTGGGCTTGCTTGACTCTTGCCAACAATTCAGATTGCTGTTGCGGTTCTAAAAATGAAACTTTCTCATTTTCTAAAAACGTTTGCGATCGCCCAAACCAATACTTAAAATCTTCAAGTAGCGGTTGGAGTAAGGTTTTTAACAACTCAGGTTCTGGCAAGTTTTGATTAAGCATGAATGAAAAGCAGATTACTAACCTACCACTAATATTAACTTAGTTCAAGATTCTTTACATTCTGTCATTAGAAGTAACTGGGAGCAGGGAGCAGGGACGAGCTGGGAGCTTCTGAGCAGGGAGCAGAGGGAGAAAGAGCAACTCCAACTACCAACTACCAATTACCACTCCCGACTCCTGACTCCTTACAATAGAAGGCAAACAGTATTGGTTTACAGTCTCATCAACATAGTTTTGTAATTAAAATGTCTAGTTCAGAATCCCATTGTCAACCCGAACAGCAGGAACAAGCACCGCAGGAAAAAATTTATCTCCCTCGCACCAGTGAATCAGAGACATTGCAGAAGATTCGCCACACTACCTCTCATGTCATGGCGATGGCGGTGCAAAAGTTATTTCCTAAAGCACAGGTGACTATTGGACCCTGGATTGAGAATGGATTTTACTACGATTTTGACAATCCCGAACCGTTTACAGAAAAAGATCTCAAAGCCATCCAGAAAGAGATGGTGAAGATTATCAATCGTAAATTGCCTGTCATTAGGGAAGAAGTCAGCCGCGAGGAAGCTGAACGGCGGATTCAGGCAATTAAAGAGCCGTACAAACTAGAAATCCTGGCAGATATTAAGCAGGAACCAATTACGATCTACCATTTGGGGGATGAATGGTGGGACTTGTGTGCTGGTCCCCATCTCACCAACACGGCAGAGTTGCAACCCAAAGCAATTGAGTTAGAAAGCGTTGCTGGGGCATACTGGCGCGGTGATGAAACCAAGGCGCAGCTACAACGAATTTACGGCACGGCTTGGGAATCAGAACAACAATTAGCTGAGTACAAGCGCCGCAAGGAAGAAGCCCTCAGACGCGACCATCGCCGGTTGGGTAAGGAACTAGGACTATTTATCTTTAGCGATGAGGTGGGACCGGGTTTACCCCTGTGGACTCCCAAAGGGACGCTGTTACGCAGTCTTTTAGAAGACTTTCTCAAACAAGAACAGCTCAAACGCGGTTATCTTCCTGTTGTATCGCCTCACATTGCCAGAGTCGATTTATTCAAAACTTCCGGTCACTGGCAGAAATATAAAGAGGATATGTTTCCATTGATGGCAGAGAATGAGGAAGCAGCAGCCCACGAATTAGGTTTCGTTCTCAAGCCGATGAACTGCCCGTTTCACATTCAAATTTACAAGAGCGAATTACGTTCTTATCGCGAATTACCGATGCGCTTGGCAGAGTTTGGGACTGTATACCGTTACGAACAATCGGGCGAATTAGGAGGTTTGACGCGGGTACGTGGCTTTACGGTAGATGATTCTCACCTATTCGTGACTCCAGAACAACTCGACAGCGAATTTCTTAATGTGGTGGATTTGATTCTGTCGGTATTTAACAAATTGCAACTGAAAAATTTCAAAGCAAGACTGAGTTTCCGCGACCCGGCTTCGGATAAGTACATTGGTTCTGACGAGGCGTGGTCAAAAGCTGAAGGAGCAATTCGCCGCGCTGTAGAAAAGTTAGAAATGAACCACTTTGAAGGAATTGGGGAAGCAGCATTCTACGGTCCCAAACTCGATTTTATTTTCCAAGATGCTTTGGAAAGGGAATGGCAATTAGGTACGGTACAGGTTGATTACAACTTACCCGAGCGCTTCAATTTAGAATATGTTGCAGAGGATGGTACGCGCCAGCGCCCAGTGATGATTCACCGCGCTCCATTTGGCTCGTTAGAACGGTTAATTGGAATTTTAATTGAAGAGTATGCGGGAGACTTTCCCTTGTGGCTAGCGCCCATTCAAGCTCGATTAATGCCCGTCAGCGATGCCCAATTGATGTTTGCTAAAGAAGTTGCAGACAAGATGCGATCGCTCAACATGCGTGTAGAAGTCGATACTAGCGGCGATCGCTTGCCGAAAATGATCCGCAATGCTGAAAAGGCAAAAATCCCCGTCATGGCGGTTGTAGGGGCGAAAGAAGTGGAGTCCGATAGCTTGAGTCTCCGCGTTCGTACTGCTGGTAAACCATCGGCAGATCTCGGCACGATTCCTGTGGCTGAGGTGTTGGAAAGGATGCAAAAGGCGATCGCCAACTACGCTAATTTCTAATCCTGAGTATTACGCCCCCAATAAAAAGCGGTAACGACACACCGTCAGCCTCGATCCCCCAACCCCCTTAAAAAGGGGGCTTTAAATTCCTTCCCTTTCCGCCTTAAAAAGGGGGCTTTAAATTCCCCCCTTTCTAAGGGGGGCTAGGGGGGATCGAGATCTGCAACTTCAAGCGCGTAACTCTTTACTCGTCGATTTGCCAAGAATCTTTGGTTAATTCTTCATCAATAATGTGCTTGGGACGCACGACAACGACAATTTTTCCCAGTAACTTGACATCTGGTTGAGTTTCAAACCAACCAAAGTCAACTTCCCCAGAGCCATCATAGACAAAATAACTATTCACATCCCATTCTCTAACGTGACGGTCGGCAATGACTAGAACTGGTTCCGATGCTGTAGCTGATTGATTGGGGAGGCGATCGCTTTGACACAAAATTGCGATCGGATCTTCAGCACTGCGGACTGTTTGCCAACCTGGTAAGGCAACCCAAGCCTGTTCCCCAGCAAACTTGACAATCTGAAATGGCTCTACTGCTTCTACTATGGGTACAGCTTGAACTTCAGCCGATTTTAAGGGCATTTCCCCAACAACTGGAATCAATCGCGGTAAATGATCTTCAGAATCTGGACGATAAAAAGGTATGGTCGGAGCCGGACGCTTGGGAACGACGGTAAAATCGACAAGCAACTGTTCGATTTTTTGTCTTGCCGTATCCGAATCGGCAAACCTTAGCCCCTTAGCAATTAATCGCGATCGCTCTTGTAAATCTGATTTTTGTCGTGCCAGTCGCCAACACTGATAAGCAATTGCATCCCCTGGACGATCGGCAAATCCTTCGGGTAAGCTACGCAGGCGAGAAAATTCTTTCATATCCCGCGCCACTTCCTTAGCCATATCCGCATCCAAGTTGTGAGCTAAGATAAATTCTGCTGCTGCGACTCGTTCTGCATTATTGAGCAATCGCAGTTCGTACAAAATATCGCTGCCTTTTTGAGTAAAGCGCGATCGCACTGCCTCAGAAGCATTTGTTTTCTCTAAAGAAGTATAAACTTGTGCGCCTACAATCACCTGATTTTGTTGCACAGGTTCAAATCCCGTCGCTTCAAAGATCTGCTGCGGTGTTTGCCCTGCTTTTTGCAACTGGGCGATCGCTTGACCCCATTCCACCCAACTACCTCGTTTTTGCCGCAGGGATGTCAGCATGGCTTCGATGTCAAGTTGGTTGGAGGGCGATTCAGTCATGATGAGGAGTGAGGAGCGAGGAGTGAGGAGCGAGGAAACAAAACGTTTATTATCCGTTGTTTGATTATATATGTAAGAGTTTTATTAGATTGACCTATTTAAAATTTCTTGCAGTGTCAATGTTTGCCTAGTCAGAACCAGCTTTATCCTAATTTAGAGGATAGTAACTAGCTTTTACTCCCTCTTGTCTACTCCCTCTTGTCCTCCTTGTCTCCCTTGTCCCAATTTTGAATTTTGAATTTTGTTCCCCTTATCCCCCTTATCTTCCCCCTCTCCCTTATCCCCTCACTCCTCACTCCTCACTCCTCACCCCTCATATGGAAGTTCAACAGATATTCGATCGCATTGCCCCAGTTTACGATCGCTTAAATGATTTGCTGAGTTTAGGTCAGCACCGCATTTGGAAGCAAATGGCAGTTAAGTGGAGCCAAGCAAGCTTGGGAGATACCTGTGTCGATCTATGTTGTGGTAGTGGCGATTTAGCGCTGCGCCTCGCCCGTCAAGTAGGAGCCAACGGACGAGTATACGGTGTGGATTTTTCATCGCAACTGCTGGCGATCGCCCAACAACGCAGCCAAAGCCAGTATCCCCAACCCCCGATTTCTTGGGTAAAAGCAGATGTATTGAATTTGCCTTTTGCCGATGATTATTTTGATGCTGCAACGATGGGCTATGGACTGCGTAACGTTATCGATATTCCTTGTTGCTTAAAAGAACTGCATCGAGTTCTCAAACCTGGCGCTAAAGCGGCAATTTTAGACTTTCATCGCCCGGAAAATTCTCAATTTAGAGCTTTTCAACAATGGTACTTAGATAATCTCGTCGTTCCCGCCGCGCGTCACTTCGATCTCACGGAAGAATATGCCTATATCAGCCCCAGTTTAGATCGATTTCCTTCAGGTAAAGCACAAGTTCAACTCTCGCGAGAAGTAGGGTTTGCAACAGCCACTCACTACCCAATTGCCAACGGTATGATGGGGATATTGGTTGTTACTAAGGGGTAAGGGATAAGAGATCGGGGATAAGGGTAAGAAGTCAGAAGTCGGAAGTCAAAACATAAAAACATGCACCGCACCATATACTACTCGCCACTCACTCATCCCTCACCCCTCACTCCTCACTCCTAGTTGTATGGATTGGTCTCATTTTTGGGTTTATGTTAGTCCGCCGATCGCGGGAGCAATTATTGGCTATTTCACGAACGATTTAGCCATTAAAATGCTATTCCGTCCCTATCGAGCGCGTTATTTTGCCGGAAGACAATTACCTTTTACCCCTGGTTTAATTCCTCGCAACCAAGAACGCTTGGCAAAGCGGGTTTCGGACACGATCATGGGTTCTCTACTGACACCAGAGGAATTGCAGAAGTTGACGCGGCGATTGCTGCAACCGGAGCGAGTGCGAGGAGGGATAGAATGGCTGTTAAGATTGGCGATCGAACAGGTTCGTACTGATAGAGATCAAAGAGCAACCAAAATTCTGGCGGGAATTTTACGCGATTTGGTTGGGGAATCTTTACCGCGTTTGTTTAAGGTGTTGTTGCGACGAGAAGAGTTTTTAGGCACTCAACTCAATCAAATTTTCGACCAAGTGTTACTTGAGTTTCAACTCAGCAACGAGCAAGCGGGGAGGTTAGCTGATTGGTTGCTGCAAGTCGTTCTTCCACCAGACGCAATTCGGCAGTTAGTCATCGATCTGTTAACCGATCGCACGATTCAAATTATTGATGAGAGTTTTCGTGAAAAAACGAGCGGTACGTATTGGGTAGTTGCTAACTTATTTGGTTTGCGTAACACTTTGGCGCGCCTGCGAACGTTTTGTTTGGACGAAAGAGAAGTTACGAATGCGCGGATTAAGGAGTTAATTCAAGAGCTTCAAGTGCGCGAACGCCTTAAAGTTTGGTTGAAAAGTTTATCGTTGCAAAATTTACCTGTTTCTACAGTAAAGCAATTACGCAATACAATTCGGGAAACCGCGATCGGCTATTCTCAAATTCACGGTCCAGAGTTTATTCAAGGATTTAGCGATTCGATTGATTGGGAAAATACCGCTAGCGTGCTGCTCAATCGTTTGCGTAACTCTCCTGCTTTCAGTTCTTCTCTAACTGCGATCGGTCAAGAGTTATCTTTAATTTTGGAGCGTTATTTAGAGCAAGATTTAGAAAATTTGGTGGCACAGGCAATTCCAATTTTATCGATCGACCAGGTTATTATCGATCGCGTCAAATCTACCTCTCCCGCCGATTTAGAAGCTGCGATCGAAGGAATTGTCAAAAATGAGTTACAGGCAATTGTTAACTTAGGTGGTGTTCTCGGTTTTGTCGTGGGACTATTTCAAGCCGGATTGTTATTTTTCCAACAAATTCATTAGGTGGGCAATGCCCACCACACTTTGCTAAATCTCCGTTTCGCTAATCTCACGCACGACGTAATCGAATGGTTCATCGACAAACGTAGCGTTGATCATTCCAGCCGTCACTAACTTTTCTTTGACTATATTTTTCATCAGCTGGATGCTTCGAGCAGTGGGACCTAAAGGAATTCCTAGAGAGTTGAAAGTATCTCGCAAACCAGCCAGCAACCGTTCGTCTAAGACGCTAGCATCTCCCGCCACGATCGCATAGCTACAATATCGCAAGAAGTAGTTCATATCTCGCACGTACATATTGTAGCGGCGTGTTGTATAGGCATTGCCACCTGGACTAACTAGCTCTGGGTATTCTTGGAATAATAAACTGACTGCTGTTTTGACAATCTCAGCTGCATTGGAACCAATAACGCCTGCTACTTGTACCCGTTTCTCACCATCAGCCAGAAACGTTTTCAGAGTTTCAACAACCTCACGATTTAAAGAACTGCCTGTTAGATCGCAATTCTTGGCTACGCTTGTTAATTTATCTTGCATTAGATTCCTCTCCGAAACGTTTATATTAAAACAACTATTCCGCCGGAAACCTGAAGCTAAAAGAGTTATGTATCGTTCTACAAATAGGGTCTTAGGATTGAGTCTACCATAACGATCCGATCTAGCTATTTTGCTCTAACTATAATGAGATTATTGGTATCATCTATCGCGCAGTTGCATAGTAGCTCTACAAATTTATGCCAGATGCTCAAAACGAGTTGGCAGAGATAGGCTTGAGGTAGCACGATCGCAGGAGATTGTTGAGCATGAGATCTCAAGCAGAAAATGGCACTTCAATTCTGGAGCGGACAAAAGATTGGGTAGCTACGGCTGGCGATACTTTTAGCCATACGATCGCGCGGATAACTACTACAACTCAAGATGCTGCTGGCAGTCTAGCAGATAAGGCGATCGCACCGATTGCCTCCACGCAGGCGACATTATTTCAGAGTTGGTTAGAAGCGCATCCAACCGTAGAGCGATCGCTACAAGTTTTGAATTGGGCAATAGATCGCCCCATCATAAGTGTAATTATACTGTTATTTCTCCTCGCGATCGCTTGGAGTTTCATTAAATCTATCGGACGCTTGTTTGAAAGGTTCTGTTTGTCAGTTTTACAAGTACCATTAAAGTTGGGCTATTTTTTAATTCGAGCTAGTTGGCGATCGCTGCATAAATTATTCGCTCGATTTACCTTAAAACCTACTCGAAGAAACATGCATCAAATGCGCGTCATATCGACATCAGACGTGCAAACAAATTATACCGAGCAACACCAGCGGCTATTAGAAATTTCTACTAAGTTAGCCCTGCTTAATCAAGAGCAGAACGAGTTGATGCAAGAAGCTCTATCAATTCTTAGCTCGACTCAAATTGCTACAGAAGATATTCCCAAAAATTTTCAGCACGAAGTCTTTTCAAATATTGATAAAAGCATATTTCAAAGTTAGTAAAGTGGGCATTGCCCACCCTACTTTTACATAAACCCGCCCCTACAAATCCATCGCACGGGCGGGTTTGGCAAAAAAAACGTCGTCACTACGAGATTTCCTGGCTAAACCCGCCCCTACAAATAACTTAATATCTTTCCAATAACAACTTTACTTCTTCTTTTAACGTCCAATCTTTCATGGCTTCCCACTCAGCTAGACGGACGGCAATGTATGCTTGAGCGAGTTCTTTACCTAAAGCATTGAGGAGAACTTTATCGGTTTGGAGATGCGCGATCGCCTCACCTAAATTTGTTGGTAGAGCATCAATTCCCTTCGCTTCTCGTTCCGATTGGGGTAGAGATCCTGGGTCAACTGCGATCGCCTCTTTTGGTTCGAGTTGACGACGCACACCGTCCAATCCAGCGGTGATGACTGCGCCTAGAGCGATGTAGGGATTGGCAGAAGCATCAACAGTTTTGATTTCAATCTGCGTCGGACTGGGACTTGCGGGATTGCTAGGGACTCGGATCGCGGCTTCGCGGTTGTCGTATCCCCAAGCGCGAAAAGCCCCACTCCAGGAGTGAGGGCGAATGCGACGATAGGAGTTGATACTAGGGGTAGTCAGTGCCATCAAGGCGGGTAAATGCTCCAAAATGCCAGCAATAAAAGCACGGGCAATTTTTGAGATTCCAGGCACGTTCCCAGTCTCGGAAATAAGATTTTTACCATCTTGCCAGAGACTCAGGTGCAGGTGACAACCACTACCCGCTTGTTCGGCAAAGATTTTTGGTAGAAACGAGGCTTTGAGTTTGTGGCGCAATGCTACTGCACGCACGGTTTCCCGAAAAGCAATTTGGTAATCTGCTGCTGACAAAGCGCGGGTATAATGCACCGAAATTTCATGTTGTCCGCCACCAGATTCGGGATGGTACTGTTCTACAGGGATATTTTGGGCAAGGAGGGCTTCAGAAATTTCGTTTATAACTGCTAAATTAGCATCCATCGCGAAAGTAGAAGCAAAGACCGTGCGATCGCCTGGTTCTACTCCCAATCCATTCTCAGATGGATAGAGTAGATAAAATTCATTTTCAAACGCTGCCATCACCTCTATCCCTGCTGCTTGCGCCGTGGCGATCGCTCGTTTCAAAAAGTCTCGCGGACAGTAAGCCCAAGGACTGCCATTTTGCATCATATCGCCGATGGCGCGAGCGTGACCTGTAGAATAAGGCAGTACGCTCAAGGTATTCCAATCTGGGATGAGGCGAATTTCACCTACAGGACTCAACCCCGTTTCTGCCACTACCGCGTCGTGCATCACGGGAATTGCTTGCTGTGCCGCACTAATGCCGACTCCATAATCCACTAGCTGAGATAACGCGCCGATGTGTATTGCTTTGCCACGAATGATATTGGCATTGTCGCACCAGAGAATGCGAATAAATTGCACCCTACTTGCCTGTAAGGTTTTATAAATCGTGTCTTGCATCATGGCGCTTCCTGCATTGCCGTGGAAATTCATTTTTGAGGTTCCGTATACTGTTGCTTTGAATACCTTTGCCCTAACTCCAGTAGTGCTTGCTTGCAGGTAATTCCCCAGCGATCGCCTCCTAAACTACCTGTAGGAACTACCCGAATGACAGGTAGTTTAGGAGGGCAATTGGGTTAGTCGCACAGGCACGGACAACGGCGCAGATGGCAGTTGGCTACCCGATACTGCGGGTAACATCGCTGTATGTTACGGTCGTACCAATGGGAATGGTTTGTAGCGCCTGCCAAACTTGCAGTTGAAATGCAGTAGCTTTGACATCATAAGGCAAATCGGGGAGGAGCGAACGACCACTGAGATAATTTGTTAAAGATTCTACCTTTGACGTATTCGTGCATTGGCTAGTTGTAATAAATGGCGTTAAATCTCAACCAAGAGAAACTTCTGGAATCTCGGCTAAATTGGGCAACCAATTTTGACTGCTAGTTGCTGAATCGTCCCGATCGCGATCGCGCTGGCAACGAGTGGCAAATTGACAATATTCGCAGTTTTTATTTCCTTCTGGGATTTGCGGAAATGGTTCGCCTAGTTCGTAGCATTTCAACCAATAGGTAAATCTATGTAATAACTGCTGTAATTCTTTAGCTGTTTTTTCGTGTTTAGCTTGACTGTAAGTAAATTTAATTTGTTGTAACGATTTTGGCGGCGCTACTTCTAGAGAAGATGGGACATACCAATAAGTCATCGAAATCTGTTCTGGCAAGTAATCGCTGGTTTCGGCTAAGACATATAAATATAGTCTTGTCTGCCAATTCTTTTCGAGCTGAGCTTTTTTTGGTAATTTGGGGTTTGTCTTCCAGTCGAAAATTTGGGCTTGGCGATCGTCTGCGATTAATAAGTCGTAAATAACCGATAATAAATAATCTTGCACTTGCAGCGTGCGATAATGTTCGCTTTCGCGAAAAAGCTGACGATTTGCATCTAGATTTAAAATTTCTGGTGCAGCAGTCGCAAAGGCATTTATCCAGTGTTGTAACTGTATGTCTTCCTGCACTAAAGATTCAATTGGTAAGCCCAATTCTCGCTGTTGCATCAGCAAGTGAAACCGACTTCCCCAAGCTTGTCTTTCTTGTTGCTCCGATGTCGTAGGCGAACCGAATAGATCTAAATAGGTATGTTGAAATTGACGCGGGCAACGTTCTAGCAAGTTGAGTTGTCCTTGAGATAGACGCATCATAGTGCGATCGCTGGCGATTCGATTCAAATTATTCTCCGTGTTCCCGATAATCTTCTGACGATTCAGGGTTGAGTTCCCAGCGTTCGAGATCGCGTCGCTGCAAATTTTTCCAGGTTTCTACTGGTTGTCCGTCTATTGAGGTAATCCCCATTGAATGCAACAGATTCTCAGTCACGCTTTGATCGGGGGTGGGATTGTCTCCCCCAACTGCTTCTTCGCCGACAACCTCTGCTTGATACCAATCATCGTCAAGATCGCCGCCCGTCACATCTTCAGCATAGATCGATGGATTTTTCAATCGCTTGAGAATAGTGCCGATTTCAGCGTCGCGATCGCTCAATTCCTCAAAAACGATATCGATATTGTCCGTACCAATGAGATCTGCTAATAACAACTCTTCATTTTCAACTGATGGCTTTGATGAAGGGTTGACTGCATCAGAAGGATTTGCACCTGCCATAAGACTCGCTCCTTGCAGCCTAGATAAGAGATGGTTCTCTGTCTATTGATACCTACAATTCTAACCCTAACTATGTCAGCTCTAAGTAATTTGTAATACTTAGCGTTAGAGGGTGTTTGAAAAGTGGGTTGGGTAGTAAAAAAGCTCACTCGGTGTAAGCTGCGAATAACTAGTACACAGCACCGAGAGAGCGACATGAGTAAA
>NZ_JTJC03000006.1:0-9936 GCF_000817735.3 Scytonema millei VB511283
GTGGTCTTATTGGCGACGCGCCCATCAAGCTACTGCGCGTTACTGGCATTTTCAAAAACGAGCTGGCCTTTCCTCTGCTTAAATACAACTGTAATACTAAGGCAGCAGTAATGACGAGGCTTAGCTCAATTGGTGCTACGGCTAAAGTTAGCTTGCCACGCAAAATTCGGGAAATGTCGAGCAGATCGTCAATCAGTTGTGCCTGTAGCTGGGCGTTACGTTCGATCGTTAAGAGCGCACGAGCCGATCTAGTTGTATCCAGCTTGCCGTTGCGGAGCAGTTTTGCCCAGCCCAGAATCGGATTGAGCGGCGATCGCAACTCATGCGACAGCACAGCCAAAAACTCATCCTTGATCCGGTTTGCTGTCTCAGCCTGTTGACGAGCTGCTTGCTCGCGGGCAAGTACCTGAGCTTGTTGCTCGGATGCCCGTTGACGCTCTAATTCAGCCGCAATTCGGAGCGCAAAAACCGGAAGCAGAAATTCCGCCAGTTGGATATTCTCCAATCGCTTGCCGTCCATCATACCTAGCAAGCCTAATGGAGTGCCGAGCGAATCATAAAATGGAACCGCAATATAGCTTTCAACCTGTAGCGGCGCGAGTAGCGGCGCGTGCGGAAACAGAGCTTGAACGCTCTGCGGATAGCAACACAATTTTTGTTGCTGAATCACTTCTTTGCAGGGAGTGTCTCGCAGCAAGTATTCAAAATTTTCGACGATTTGACCGCGAGCATACACCGCGATCGTTCTCAGGGTTTCCTCATCGCGATCCACGAGTAGCGCAATATAGGCATAGTCTACGCCCAATGCTTTCGCGAAATGTTGTACTAGGGCATAGAAAAATGCTTCTCCAGTTACGCCGGAAACGCCTTGGGTAATTTCCAGCATGGCGGCATCGGTTTGGGCAATCCGATGGGCAGCGAGTCGGAGTTCTAGCTCGTCCACGACCATTGCGGCTAGATCGTTTAAGGTAGCTTGCTGCTCCAGACTAAAGCTTTCACGGGGCTGGGTATCTAACAAGCAAAGAGTGCCAAGATTAAAGCCGTCGTGAGTGATTAAAGGAGCGCCAATATAACACCGCACTCCTGGATCGCTTTGGACAAATGGGTTACAGCTAAACCGAGAATCTTGTTGGGTATCCAACGCTACTAAAATCTCGTCAGACAAGACTGCAAAGCTACAAATAGTATCATTTCGTTTTACTTCGCGCCCCTCAAAGCCATAACTAGATTTGAACCAAGCTCTAGACTCATCTAGCAGAGACACTAAGGCGATTGGCACGTTGAATAATCGTGCAGCCAATGTGGTAATGCGATCGAAGGCAGCTTCGGGTGGCGTGTCGAGAATCTTATACCGATGCAATGCTGCTAACCGTTCAGTTTCATTGGCTGGAACTGGGGTGGTTAGGGTTGGTTTAGGCGATCGCTCTTTCATGAAAGGAGAAAATCGAATCAGGTCAAAAATCAGAAATAAAATTACGCTCGAAGTGGCGTTCTATTGCTTTTTTGATTCAAATACATCGTTACACAAGGCATGAATTGCACTCGCCAATTTCTCTGGCTCGACGGGTTTGGGAATATGTTGCCCGAATCCAGCCGCGATCGCTTGCTGTTTGTCAAGTTCTCCAGCATAGGCAGTCAAAGCAATGGCTGGAACGTGTCTAGCTTGTTCCAGCGTCCGAATTTGTCGCATCAGCATATAGCCGTCCAGATCGGGCATTCCGATATCGCTGACGATTAAATCGGGAACGGACTGCTCGATCGCTTGTAATGCCTCAATTCCCGATGCAACGCTGGTGACGATCGCACCTGCTTGTTCTAAAACAAACGCGACAAACTCTCGCGAGTCTGGCTCATCGTCTACCACCAAGATGTCAATGCCACTCAAATCGCCCGTTAAGTCAGAAGATACTTCTATCGGTAGTTCGCTCGATTGCAGTGCCAGTGGAATTAGAACGGTAAACGTAGCACCTTGTCCTTCACCCTGACTCTCGACGGTAATTGTTCCACCGTGCATTTCGACAATTTGACGGGCGATTGCCAGTCCTAATCCTAAACCGCCAAATTTACGAGTTGTCGCTCCATCTTCCTGGCGAAAATGCTCAAATACATAAGGCAGAAAATTAGGATTGATGCCAATTCCTGTATCGATGACTTGAATTTGGGCATGAGTTCCAGTTTGGGTTAAGGCAACCGCGATCTGCCCATTGTGAGGAGTAAATTTCACGGCATTGGATAAAAGATTCCAGACTACCTGTTGCAATCGTCCGGCATCACCCATTACCGTTCCCATATTAGGTGGGATTGTCGTTTCAATTTGCAGCGACTTGGCTTCGGCAGCCAAACGAACCGTTTCTAGGGCAGATGAGACTACCATCCTCAAGTCAACAGGCATTTGATTCAAACTCAATTTGCCGCGCAGAATGCGGGAGATATCGAGCAGGTCTTCAATCAGTTGTGATTGTAACTGGGCATTGCGCTCGATCGTGGCAAGCGCGGTTGCGGTTTTTGCCGCGTCTAGTTTTCTTTGTTGTAACAGTTTCGACCAGCCGAGGATGGGATTGAGGGGCGATCGCAACTCGTGCGATAACACCGCCAAAAACTCATCTTTAATCCGATTGGCTTGTTGCAATTGCTGGGCTTGCTGCTGGATTGAGGCGATCAAGTTTGCCCGCTCCAGGGCGATCGCCATCTGTTCGCAGACCGATTGTAGCAGATCGATTTCTGCTGGGGTAAAGCAGGTGCGGCTGCGGCTGGCAAACGAGAGCGTCCCCAGTAGCCGTCCCTGCACGATCAACGGTTGTCCGGCGTAAGCGGTGACACCGTTCGAGCAGATAAGCTGTGCGTTGGGATGGGTGGAGATTTGGGCGCGATCGAGGACGATTTGCCGCCGCTCTTGTGCTACTAGTCCACAGAGATACTGACCGAATTCAATCCATTCGATCGCCTCAGCCGCTTCATCGGAAATCCCCCCATAGTTTCTCAAATGCAGCATCGCTCGGTTGTCTTTTTCTTCAACCATGTAGTTGTAGAAATAATCCAATTCCAGCTGGGCTGAGAGTTTGCTAAATAAGTTGTGCATCAGCGCCAGGGGTCGCTCGGTGGCGAGTAAATCGCTGGTGGTGTCGTACAGCAACCGGAATCGTTCGTCAGCTTGCCTTTGTGCGGTCTTGTCCTGCATGATTTTGACCAGTCCTTGCACGTTGTCCGCTTCATCGCGTAATGGCATCACTAAACCACTACCCCAAAAGCGGCTGCCATCTTTGCGGACGTGCCAGCGTTCGTTTTCTGCCTGTCCTTGGGTGAGGGCGATTTGCATTTCCTGCTCGGCTTTTCCCCGTTCGTTGTCTTCTGGCGTGAAAATGATGCGACCGCTACAACCGAGAATTTCTGCTTCGGAATACCCTAACAATCGTTCGGCTCCCCAATTCCAACTCGTGACATTGCCATTGAGGTCGAGGGTGAAAATGGCATAATCTTTCGCACTTTCAACCATCAACCGAAAGCGAGATTCGCTTTGGCTTAGGGCTGTTTCAGCTTCTTTGCGAGCGGTAATGTCGTAGGATATAGCCAGCACTGCATTAACCTCACCACGCTCGTCGTACAGGGGTGTGCCATGAGAAATGTAGTATCGCCCGTGGCTGCAATGCTCTAAGCTGAATGGTTCGCCACCGAGAGCTTGGCGGTAGTAGGGTTCGTAGCGTGCCACGAGGGTTGGGTCGAGGGCTTCCCAGAGAGTTTTGCCTACCAAGTCCCCAGAAGTCATTCCTGCGTCTTCAAGAGCTTTGCCTTCTGCTAGCAGATAGCGCAAATCGCGATCGACAATGAAGACAGCTCCATTCGGTAGGTTGGTAGCGACTGCACGGAAGCGGGCTTCATTCTGGCGCAGCGCAAGGCTGGCGCGATCGCGCTCAAAGGCGATGCTGGCAACTTGAGTACCAAACTCAGCCAGTTGATATTCCCAATCAGTTGGCATCCGCGAGCGGTCGAAACAAAGCATCAGCGATCCGAGGGGCAAATTGTCCGCTCCCAGCACGGGTGTAGAATAGCACGCTAAGATGCCGTGAGCCACGCATAAATCTCGCCATTCTGGCGACCAGCGATTGTCATTGGCAATATCCGCACAGGCGATCGGTTGACCGCGATATACCGCTTCACCACAGGTTCCGATGCAGAGATCGTTAATCGGGGCATCCTTGAGTCCTTGCCCAAACGACGGTGGAAAGTCTGGCGCGATCGAGCGCGGAAATGTCAGTCGCTGGGCATCGGTCAACAGGAAGCAGGCGCGGGTACGCGGATTGAGTTTAGCTACCGACTCGCACAGGGATGAAAGACATTCTTCCATTGGCTGCCCCGATGCAATTAGCTCCAGCAGTCGCTTCTGCTCGGTCAACATCAGTTCCGAGCGTTTGCGATCGCTGATATCTGCCATTGCACCGACAACTCGGACTGGATTCCCCATCGAGTCTCGAAGAATGCGAGCGCGATCGAGCACGAAGGCGTAAGAGCCATTCGTCCGCCGAAATCGATATTCCTCGCTCCAAAGGAGTGCTTCACCGCTCAAACAGGTAGCATAACTCGCCTCAACGCGCTCTAGATCGTCTGGGTGAACCCGCTGGGCCCAACCAGACATATCAGCTCCGAGATCTTCAGGACAATAACCAAACAGCAGTTGCATCCGCTCGCTCCACCACATTTGCTGGGTCTGCACGTTGAAGTCCCACATGACATCGTTCGTCGCCTGGGACATGAGTTGGAAGCGTTCTTCGCTCAGGTGTAGTGCTGATTGTGCCAGCCTGAGTTCGTGAATGTCGGTACTGCCACCAACCCACTCAACGATCCGCTCCTGGTTATCCCGAATTGGCAGTCCCCGACTGAGCAACCACCGATACGTCCCATCTGCTTTGCGAAACCGACACTCCATTTCGTAGGACTCACCCGATTGCACCGCTTGCATCCAAGTATGAAAGGCGCGATCGCGATCGTCGGGGTGGATGCAAGTTGTCCAGCCTCGCTCTAACAATTCATCGTTCAGTCCGGTATACTCCTGCGCGAAACGGTTGGCATAGGTAATGCTGCCGTCCGGTCGCGCGGCAAAGACAATGTGGGGCATCGAATCGGCAAGTCGGCGGAAACGCTGTTCGCTAACTTGCAGTGCCGATTCGATCTGCTGGCAAGCGGCTTCTCCAGATATAGGAGATTCCTCGTCCTGCATTGCCCGATCCGATTTCAATTCTGAATGCTGCTGCGGTGCTTCGTCAAAGTATTCTGCCAGCAGGGCAGACGCGCAGATTCGCTGAACCTTTTGAGGTGAATTTTTGAGTTCGTGCAGCATGGCTTTTAGCTGCATCAGTGCCAGTGGCGAAAGCTGCGATTTGTTGTTCTCCCAACGAGCGATTGTTGGCAGTGCCACACCTAACCTCGCAGCAAATTCTGTCTGCGTCAGTTCCAGTAGGTGGCGCAACTGACGGACGAAGATACCTGTTTCACTACGAGGTAAACTTGAGGAGCGAGCGGTGGATGCCACAATCTATATTTTCGATCGATAACCAATCGAATGATATTAAATCGATCGACAAATGGAAACTATCAACCGCGCATTTACCTCTTAAGATAGATTTAGCAGCTTGAAACGATCGCGCTGGCACTGCGCTCGCTCTGAGTGAGTCATTTAATACAAGAAATTTTGGCTGACTTGGACTTGTCATTGTCAAGCACCTAACCAAACTATACAAGGTCGGTAGGGTGAGCGCAACGAGTAGAAAGTATTGTTGCCATCTACAGCGCTTCTTCCCCAAAAAAGTGCAACTAGAAGAATTACATTTATCTATAGCAACCTATGAGGAGGCAGGTGAGTTTGCGTTTGACGACAAATAGAATGCGAGTGATAGCTGAAGAAAAGGTAGGACGCGGTATGGGTGCAGCTACACTCGTCAAAGTAACGCCAGCTATGACTATTCTAGGCTGATTTTTCGCGAATCGCTCTGCGATTGAAAAGTGTCTAAGCGTGCAAACGTTGCATCTAGGCGATCGCCAAACCATAAGACACGTTATCTTTCAATAAAGCTAAATCTGCTTCAAACAACCAGATTTTTGTCTCGTGACCAACCCTACCCATTTCTGGTTCTGGTCCCATTTCCATTTCTATTAAATAAGCCCAGCTACTTGATTCGGCTATGTAATTTTTGATTTTACCCGTTCCACCAACAAAGCGAACTGTTTGATTTTTCCGAAATTTAGGAACTTTCGTCACAGTTGCAGTCATGTTTTATAATTCCTCAACTACAAAGGCTATAACTATTTTTTTAGTTAAGGCAAAGCTTTAATATCTCTATCGAGGGGTTTAGGTTGAAGCGGGGATCGTATACCTCAAGCAATAACTGTTTTGGTACTTGATTACACTGATAAAAAAGCTTTAAATCCAGGGTGCGACCTCTAGTTGATTTAGCGATCGGATAGTGATACTACTGAGTAAACTAATCACAGGAGCAAAAATGGGCGCACGAATCCTGAGTATTGAAGGGTCGCAAGTGAAGCTAGAAGTGACCATAGACTTAAGCCGTTCGATGCTCGCGAGTGAAGAGAACATCCAGCAAAGCTTGAACGAAGGAGGATGTCTAGCAACCTCAGCCGCCCTGAAATATTTAGATACCGATGGTTCAGCCATTGAAATCGCTGGCGAAGTGATGCGCACAAAAGGAGAACAACCCAAAGAGTATCAAACCCCCTATGGAGAAGTCATTGTCCATCGTCATGTGTATCAGCGTTCAGGAGGGGGTAAGACCTATTGTCCGGTTGAGCGAGAAGGCAGAATTATCATTACCTCAACCCCCTTGTTTGCGAAACAAGTGTCCTCCAAACTGGCTTATGGCTCAGCAAGAGACGTACAACGCGACCTCGCAGAAAATCATCGTCGTCCAGTTGCAGTCTCTTATATCCAACGCACCAGCGAAGCCGTTGCCAGTATCATTGAGCTCAAAGAAGAAAGCTGGAACTATGTTCCCCCCAAACTGGAGGTCGAGATCAAGAGCGTTGCCATTGGTCTAGACGGCACCTGTATGCTGCTGTGCGACACAGGATGGCGAGAGGCAATGGTCGGGACTATTAGTCTTTATGACGCTGTAGGGGAACGCCAGCACACAATTTATATTGGAGCAACCCCTGAATATGGCAAAGCCAGTTTTCTAGAGCGGCTAGAGCGAGAAATCCAACGCACCAAACAACGATACCCTAAAGCCACCTATATCGGCATTGCCGATGGTGCCGCCTCAAACTGGCAGTTTCTGAAAGGTCATACCCAAGAGCAGATTCTAGATTTCTATCATGCCTCTGGTTATCTTGGTGCGGTGGCAGTTACGCTTTATCCCGATAACTTAGCCCAACAGAAACAATGGCTGACTCAAAAGTGCCATCAGCTCAAACATGAGTCGGAAACTGCATCCGAACTTTATCAACAGATGCTGAAGTTATCAGAGACCCAAACCCACTCCAAAACCATTCAAGAGAACCTAGATGCAGCGGTCACTTATTATCGGAATCATCTTCATCAAATGAACTATGCTCTGTACCGCGACAAACACTACCCGATTGGGTCTGGCGTGACTGAAGCAGCGTGTAAAACCGTGATTAAGCAACGCTTATGCTGTTCTGGAATGCGATGGAAAGAAGCAGGTGCATCTGTCGTCCTTAGTTTAAGAACGTTGGTTTTAACACCGACACGGTGGACTCAATTTTGGCACAAACTCAATCAATATGGGTTTCCGGTTGCTCTCTAAATAATATCAGATCGAGGTCGCACCCTAAATCCAAAGCAATCTTAAAGGCAAACTTAGTATTTATTAGGATTTCTGGTAATTAAAGTTATAAATTGGAGTCAGCCGCTTTAAAGACCATAACTATAAATGCTTACAAACACTTTTGTAGAGCGTTGAGCTAGGTCAAAACCAAACTCAACACTTTGCTACAAAAAAGAGTTTTCAAGAACGTAAATTCAGTATCTCTCGAACAGGTATTATTTGACAGATCGCTCTCGATGGATAGCAATTAAGTTATGATTTTTTTTCGCGCATAGCCCTTGTTTCAATACGTATTGTTAGAGCATCAATCCGCATTTTGCAAGCTCGAAGCCGCATCACCCTAGCTTTAAAACGCATAGCAGATAGATCGAGTTTTTTCTGAGAACGATCTTCTTGAGAGAAATTAGACACGATCGCGTACCACCTTTTACTAAATAATGATTTTAAATTTTTCCTAAATTCGATAATTTTTCTGACACTTTTTTAAGTTTCTTGAGCAGACAAAGGAGAAGGTTTATCAAGAAATGGAGAAAGCTTGTCTTGTGACAAATAATAAAAGTATGTAACGCAACAACCAATTGTTAGCAAAACTTTTAGCTAGTCTCCGACCGAGTTAGACTAATATTTTTGAAACAATTAGCCTCAGCTTCGTTTGCAATTGAATCGAACTCCATTTACCCAACTCTAAATGGGGCTAAAATTCTACCTATACTATGTCTCACTGCTATTTCAATTTTGAGTCGCTAAAATTAATTCTATATATCCCTACAGAGATAGCTTTTCTAACACAAACTTGTGACTTCAAATACATCTTATCCTCTCAATTTATCGCCATTAAGTATACTAATATACTAATATTTTTACAGCGCAATCTACAAGGCTTTCAACATCGTTGTCTAAACGAAATTAAATATTTCGTGTCTACGATCGATGATGTAACCGATGTGTCCTCTGAAAACAGTTAGTGCGATTTTTTTTATTTTGGTAGTCAAAATCACTCAGAGATTTAACACCAAGTCCATTCTCTAGCTAGAAGATGGATGAAATAGCATCAGTTAGTAGTAGTAAAGTAGCCAGATAAGTCCGAGCTAGATCGCCGTGCATTCTCGTGCGATGGCAAGTCCTTTCTCGAATTGCCAGAAGCTCGCTAGAGAAATACTTAGCTAGTTTTTAGCGACTTGGATGGGAATATTTACCCAATTTCCACAACTAAATGGATAACTTCGCACCCTTGGATCGGGAAAAACAAATACTCGGACACGACATAATTGTCGTGGGAGCCTCTGCTGGCGGGGTGGAAGTGCTTACCCAGCTGGTTGCCTCTTTGCCAGAGAACTTACCAGCGGCAATTTTCATCGTCATTCACCTTTCTGCCACAAGTAAGAGCTTTCTGCCAGAGATCCTCAACCGCAATGGGAAAATGCACGCGGCTCACGCTCGTGACGGGGAAGCAATTGTGCCTGGGCGCATCTATGTAGCACAGCCGAACTACCATTTGTTAGTCAAACGCGGTTACATCCGCTTAGTGCAGGGTCCAAAGGAAAACGGTACTCGTCCGGCAATCGATCCCTTATTTCGCACGGCAGCAAAGGCATACGATCGCCGCGTAGTTGGTGTGGTGCTGTCGGGTACGCTCGACGATGGTACGGCGGGGCTGATAGATATCAAGCAGCGGGGTGGTGTGGCTGTGGTGCAACATCCCAATGATGCCCTGTTTAGCGGGATGCCCAAGAGTGCCATCTCACACGTAGAAGTAGACCACATTCTACCAGTCTCGGCGATCGCCCCTGTTTTGGTAAGTCTAGCCCATGAACCAATAGTTGAGCCAGGAGCTTTGAGTGTGAATAGCGACAGCGAGCGGGAAATGGAACCCGATATTGTGGAACTCGATGGCATGGCTTTACGCGAACGAGGACATCCTGGGACAGCTTCAGGCTTGACTTGTCCAGATTGCGGCGGTTCCCTGTTCCAACTGCACGAAAGAAAGAATTTGCTTCAGTACCGCTGTCGCGTCGGTCATGCCTTTTCTGCCGAAAGTCTGGTAGCTGTAGCGAACTGCAAACATCGAGAGATAAAACTGCAAACAAGGCAATTTTGAAACCACATTCACTGCAAATAAAGGGGGTTTCAAAACCACAATATT
>NZ_JTJC03000006.1:10073-11582 GCF_000817735.3 Scytonema millei VB511283
ACTGCAAATCAAACCACATTCACTGCAAATAGGCTGTAACCCAATTAGAGTCAAAGTTGCAGTATTTATAGCGGCAAAAGTGTCCAAGAAATACGAATCTTTTAGCCGGACGTATATGTTCATTTATTTGTATATAAATCGGACACGAGCGAATTCAAAAAACTCTGTATAAGGTATTTCCCGTTTTTACATCCAACTGGCGTGCGATAAATTCAATTTCCCTCTACACAGGAATTCCCATTTTCAGCATTTGGTCTCTCAAATCTTGGGTTCGACCAGGAGGCAATTGACCGTGGAGAAAAGAATTCACCTCAGCCATCCGTACATTCAATAATTCTGCTAACACTTTGGCATTATAACCATGCCGAATTAAGCGAGGTTCTAAATCATTAATGGCATGAGCTAAAACGGATTCAATTATTCCAGTTGTAATTGGTTTTGTACCCACCTTGTAACCAGATTCAAATGCTAGCTTTAAATAATGCTCGATTTGTAACGGAGTCGTCAATCGTTCCGCCAAAAATGCAATTGCTTCATCAGTCACTAGATCGGATACCAAATATTCCTCGTGAATACATTCACTTAAAAGCCAATGAATAAACTCCGTCTGGTGTCCGCGAATACCTTCGAGGCTAAATACAGTCGTCCTAGCACCAATTTCCTCTAAAGATGGTCGGCGCAGATCGTTCTTCAACTTGGGATGCCCCACCAATAATATCGATAGAATGCCACCCTGAAGGCGTACCAATTCAATCAAGCGTTTAATTTTGATTAACGTACTGCTGTGAAGGTCGTGGGCTTCGTCCACCAATAATACAACTGGTTTACGGCATTTCTGAATCAACGCCAATAGCAAGAGGAACGCGTTGTTCTGGTTGGGTTGGTGGCTTGGCATCTTTTTCTGTAGCTAAATCGCAGAACAAAGCAGCCATTAAAGTCCCCAAGGTCACTTTATCTTTGTCAACTGCAAGGCTCTTGGAAATAATTATGTCTTTTTCCGAAGCTAATTCTAATTGCAACCGCTGCAAAATAGTCGTCTTGCCACAACCAATAACCCCTGCTATGGCAATTAATCGACCTTGCCGAATTTGGGGTTTTAGCTCTTTGAATAAATGGGCTTGTTCTTCAGTCTCAAAAAAACATACATATTCCAAAGTTCGTTTCAGTCCAAAATAATTCATTACATCACTCAGCATGGTGACTTCCTGGTAAGGGATTAAAGAAATCTCGAATTTTTTCCATTACCACTTGTTTATTTAGCGTGCTGTCCAAAGTTGCGTTAATATAAGCTATTTGTCCGGGGGTAAGTTTAGCTAGCGGTCGTGCCAGATACTCAGCAATCGCCTGTTTTGCCGCAATAACTGTGGGATAAGTCAGTTCTTGAAACGGGTCGGGATCGACAAAAGGCTGCACCTTTAATCTCTGCGGGTCAAATTCCCCGCCGCTCTGCGGCGTAAAATGTGAGGAATGAGCGAATATATTCATAAAAGTCATAACGTTACGGTGTTG
>NZ_JTJC03000007.1 GCF_000817735.3 Scytonema millei VB511283
GTGGTCTTATTGGCGACGCGCCCATCAAGCTACTGCGCGTTACTGGCATTTTCAAAAACGAGCTGGCCTTTCCTCTGCTTAAATACAACTGTAATACGTAAAACCATTTATGGAAAAATGTTTGAATATTCTTTGTATTGAACAATACAGTAGAATACTTGCCCTCTATCTCTGGGCTTACCTGCGACTTGAATCAAATGCTCTGGGGAGCTGTTACTTTTCGTTACATATTTACCCCCCTATAGGCAATCTAGGTGCTGGAACCCTTGAAAAACGGACATTTTTGCAGCTGCTGGTTAGGCTTTTTTTTAAAAAATGGGGGGGGCAGCAGCTGTTTTTATTGAGAATAGAGTCAATAATGGTTGCCAAAACGGGTTTTTGCTACTGTGCGGCGAACCATGACCTTTTGGGTTTAAGTTATACGTCAATAACTTTAGCGATAACGAACCATGTGGGGTGTCTATTGAAGTCAATGACATTAATGGTCACACCAGGTCTTAAGTCGAAGAAGTCTAAGCCCCCTTTATCGGGTTGAGATGTGTTAGTAAGCGGGCATTGCAAGGAACTAATCCACAGTTCAGTGATAGGGAAGGTAGTAAATAGTGCTGCAAATAGCTTTACAGCAAGTCCCTTCATCTCCAACGCCGTTTGCTTGTTTGGCATTTGAACGCTAAAGATTAAGCCTATATCTTCTTGATGTTTAGTTGTGATAACTTTACCTACGGTTAAAGCTGTCCCTAGCAAACAAGTAAGGTGATATTCGCCTTGCTCGTTCAAAATATCAAAAACTTTACACATCCCTAGACTATTAAGACGTGCTGAAGGCACTACTGACAAATTAGGCTCCATAATCCTTTGCTACCTTACCATTCACTGATTTAACTATAACTACGTCGTTGTAAGAAGCGTAAGGATTATTCCACGCATGTTTAACAGCTTCTGCATTATGTAGGGGAAGGCATTCTATGTACTTTAGAGGAAGTGTGCTTCCCAACATCATTCCTTCACGGTCGCTATGTCGCCCTGCTACAAATAACTTGCCTTGTAAGTCACCTTTACCTATATAGAGTAAAGTATCACCACCTTCTGGTTTAGTGCCTCTAGGTGCAATGGGTTTTAATTCCGCTTCTACTGAAACTTCCGTATTCCCAAAACTCGCTCCACTACACAACGACTGAGCTTTAATTTCCACTCTTGCTCCTGTCATAGAGACACCCCCCCCTACCCTATACTCCAACTTGTCACCTTTTTTGCCTCTATCCCCCTCCTGGTAAGCGTTTTCAGAAGGGGACAGTATGTCACTGTTTTTCAAGGTATAAGTAGACACATTGGTGACATCTAAATTACTGTCCCCTTTCTGTATCCATTGCTGTGTATGGTTTTGATTTAAATTTGGTGACATTTTGAGATATAGGTAGGGGGGGAGGGTATACAATCTTGAGGAAAGTTTTTTAGGGTTTGGTTTAGAATTCAACTCACGATGTTCGGCTAAGCGGGACAAAGCTTTTTTCATGGATTGATATTCAGCATCTGTGGTGATATTTAAAATTTCCCTTAATTCGACACCAGACACCCATTGGGGATAATTAATGAATAGCGCATGTAGAAGGCGTTCTTTCATGGTTTGACGAGCCACCAAATCCTCTTTAGGAACACCTACCTCACCGTGATTAATCCAAGAGTTGTTTTCTATATCCAGCTCAATATCCAGTGCAGCACCTCCAGAGTCTTGTAGTCCTACTAACTCTAAAGTTCTGTGAGTTTCACTAGGGTCGATTGTGATTTTTTTCTTGTTGTAAGGGTCTTGTTTCATGACATGCTTTAGTACCAAACATCCCCATACAGCACCAGGAATAGCAGCAGACCCTCTTAACTGCCTTACACCTACAGCCTCATTACTTTTATTCAAGTGGTGAAGGATGACGCAAGTAGCTTTAGCTTTTTCAATATGTGGCTGCATCTTATAAATTGGGTCAGCGTATTCTTTGCTCCATTCCGATACACCTGAATCTACGTTGATTGCTGTAAGTGAGTCGATGATAATCAGAGTGTAGTTGTTCGTTGATAACTCTTGTTCCAATATTTCAGGACTATATTTTGTTAAGACTTTAACGGAAGAAGCTAGTAAATCTTCAGTGAAGCCTCGTTTTACCAAACGCTGTAGGTTTTTCCCAGGTCGTTCTATTTGGAATAGCAGCACATTACCTTGCGTTACTTTCTCACCTAAGAATTCTCCTCCTGTAGCTACTGCATAGGCTAATTCATAAGCTAATAATGTCTTACCTGTTTTTGGGTCTCCTGCAAGAATTACTGACCCACCTCTTGGCATCATTCCAGGAACAAGAAATTCTTCTGCTAGCTCTTCTTGAAAAAGCTTACTCGTGTCAAAGACAAAATTGTTAGCTTGTTGTGCTTCTTTTTCTTGACGCTTAGCTCTAACTCTCTTGTCCAAATCACCACTTGGTATTCTAAACGCACTGGTTATTTGCGCACGCAATACTAATTCTCTATCAGCATCTGTTTCATTAATAATTTCTGCAAGTGCTTTCTTAAAGTCTTCAGTCATGTCCTTCTCCATACCTTTCTGCAACTTATTAATTTGATTGCTGTATTCTTTACGTTCTGGTTTCCATCCGTCCTGTTTTGCCCAGTAACCAAGGGAGGCAATCGTTTTTCCGCTGCCTTTGAAACTATGCCACTTTCTATCGCACTCATCTGATTCGTAGTTATCTGATTGCTGACTCCACTTATCCCAATCGTCTAACAGCGAATCGTCTCCTATTGAATGCAACGCCATCCCCACATTGAGCCAATCGTAGTAATCGTTTGCTCTCCACGGTGCTAGTGCTGCTAAATAACTCCTAGCTTTGTCTGCATCAGATTTGGTATCGCCACGGTACTCATACGTTCGCGTTGTTGTGAATTTTGAGGGTGTAGGGATGAGCATACGCTCAATTAGGTACGTTGGTGCTTCCGCTACTTCAATCTCACTAGGGGACTTCCCTGGATGGTATTTGTAGCTACCAGTCATAGGATGCTTACCTGCAATTACAGATTGGCGACCATCCCACCTCAATTCAATCTTTTCGTCCTTGCCGTCATCACCCTTGACACCAGTTTTAAAATCTTTACTACGTATGCTGCCCCAATACTCCTGTGGTATTCTATACACGCGCTGACATCTTCCTGGTCTACCTGATGTCACAGTCACCGTATCAGGTAAATCAGTAATAGGTACACCAAACACTTTCGGGAAGTATTCAGTACAAGATTCACCATCCAGGTCTAGTAGTAGCAAGCCACCTGAAGGCGTGCCGCACAATAAACCGATGGCTCTACACCAGTTGTCAAAATTGATATGCTCCTCTAGTTCCCTTCTGGTGAGATGCTTGATTTGCCAGTCCTTGAGGTACGGTGCTTTATCTCCACCAACAGGCGTGAATCTCCACTCATCAGGGAATGTTTGTAATTCTGTTAAAAGATGTTGCTGGGCTTGGGTTTGGTTAGAATTTTTAGGTATCATAGATGTAACTAGTTGTGATTAGTTTCGACTTAGTTCGGGCTAAAGAAACAAAATAGTTCAGGGTTTACGCTTGGACTGTTGTTGTTTTAGGAAGACACAAGAGAACAAAATCATCGAAAAGGAGAGGAGTGTTGGTAGCATTCCCCTCCTTTTAGCTTTAGGGGTTAGTACGGGTTAGCCAAGTAAATGTCAACTGAATATGGGTCGTATTTCTTCAACCACTCGACTTTACGTTTTACTTTCTGCTGAAACTCCCAGGCTCTTATCCCTCTGGGTTTATTTATCTCCTTCATAAGCAGTTCCATCGCTCTTTCTCCATAAATAAATTCCCCAGCAACGGATGGGTATCTTTTCTTGAGTTTTTTTACTGGTGGTCGATTTTCGTGTGACATGATACAGTAGATTCCTAATCGAAAATTACAGTGACGGAGGAGTGTTGACGCACCCCTCTTTTTGCTATGCAGCCTTCTGACCAGATTTATTTGAATCAAACTCTTTACGCAGTATTCCTGTTATTACACTGGAAAAAGTACGACTTTCTTCAGCAGCTTTCTTATTCACTACCGCAATTAATTCATCCGGTATGCTTACACTCTTAACTGACATTTTCATTCTCCTTTAATACTCTGTTGTTCTTGCTAACAACTGCTTGTAGTATAGCAAACTTCAAACCAGATTTGCGCGAAAACAGTACGAGATTCTACGAGAACACATATACAACCTGTGATAAGTTGTGAGGAGTTGTTAGTTTTTTTAGTACAAGTTTGGAAGTTTAATTGAATTTATTGGTATAACTCTGGAATTTGTGGGGCGCTAAGCAATCCTGCATAGTGTTGGTACATCACCTGAGTTGAGTGACCTGATAATGCTGAGACTTCAATAGGAGCCAAACCACTCTGGAGGCAATGAGTCACAAATGTTGCGCGTGCTTTGGAGGCAGGACGGTAGGGTATATCTAACGCCTGTAGAGTTGGTTTCCATACCCGAAGCCGGAAGTTAGTTAACATGATGGGTCTGCCTCTTTCCGTAGTAAACAGTAAGTCTTCAGGTGTAGCGCCAAGCTTCATCCCCAGCAGCAAATTACGTAGGCTTGGGCTGAGGGTGATGATACGCGCCTGATTTGTTTTTGTGGGTTTTCGCCCATCCAACGCTGTCACCGCCTCACCGACCCAAATCGTCGAGCAGTCATCGCTGACGTGTTTCCACAAAATCGCTATGGCTTCGCCAAGCCTGCAACCAGTACCAAACAAAAATAGGACAAATCCCCAATAGTGAGGAAATGTCCGTTCAATCTCGCCTATAATAGCCTGTACCTCTTGTTGTGTAAAAACCTTAGCTCTCATTTTGGGAGGCACTTTCACCGCTTTTACAGCCGCTTTCCAAAAGTTATTTGGCAGTTCCGCCCAATCCCAGCAAGCGGCTAATAGAATCAGCCGTTGCTTGAGCGATATTGGCGCGTACTTACTTTTTATTGAGCTAACAAATATCGCGGCATCATGCGGGGTCAAAGCTGAGGCTGGAAGCTTCCCAATGTCACTAAAGACGATGTGTTTGAGCAGTGCTGAGTATCTTTGCAGGCTAGATTTGTACAGAATTTCTTGCTTGTAGGCTAGAAAGCTTTCAAACAAGTCTTCTACTGTTTTTGGCGGTGTTTTGATGCGACTAAAGGGAGCAGCGTTGATAGGAGGTGGCACGTCTACCCCACCATTAGCGCTGACTTTGTATCTCCTGAAGGTGGAGTCAAAACCGCCTGCTAGCAAATCCAACTCTACCTGCTTGGCTATTACCTGCGCCTCTTTCCTACCCTCATCACAATCTCTCAAACCTGGATGAAACGTGTGCTGCTTGCCATTAAACCGGAACCTAAGCCGCAAGCTGAAGCCAGCGACTTCAACATGAACCTGAGTAGTCTTCCTTCTCCTTCCCACTTAAGTACGTCCTATTGAGTATGAGTGAGAGGATATTGGTGTCAAAGTCTTGCTGTGGCTACCCTCTGGTGGGTTTCAATCAAGCAGAGTTATTAGCGCGGAGTTTTTGTCAGATGACGGGGCTAAAATTGCGATCGCAAGGGTTGGAGCGCACGCGCCGAACTGTACGCCAGTTTGAATTATCTGGAAAAGAGCGAGAGCAAAATTTAGCTGGAGCCTTTCAACTCGGGTCGGATTTTCGTCACCGTCGCCCCGTACGTCCAGTTCTGCTCTTAGATGATATTTATACAACGGGGGCAACAGCTCGCTCAGCCGCTCAGACTTTGCATCAAGAGGGGATTGAAGTTTTTGGAGTCGTGGCGATCGCTGCTACTTTGAAAGGAAAGGGCTAAAAATCACAAATCTTATTTGCCCAAAATTTTAACTATACCAATACCACCAAAGTAGAGCGCCAACACCGCACCCGCGAGCAGAGATTGAGTCATCGGATCGGTAGAGGGTGTTAATACTGCTCCCAAAACTACCGCACCTAGAAAGACAAAGCGCCATCCCGCCAGCATTTTGGCAGAAGATACAATACCCAATATGCCGAGTAAGGCTTGGATAATCGGAATTTGAAACGCCAAGCCGATGCTGAACATAAATAGCAAGACAAATTCAAAGTAGCGATCGATCGACCATAGTTGTTCTACTACATCTGCTCCGTAGCTGATGAAGAAATTTAATGCAGCTGGAATCAATACCAGGTAAGCAAAAGCTAATCCAGTGCCAAACAGCACGGTAGAACCTAAAACGATTGGGGCAATTAAGCGGCGTTCGCGGCGTGTCAATCCTGGTAAAACAAACTGGACGATCTGGTAGAGGATGAATGGACTGGCTACCAGTAAACCGCTGTAGCCTGCAACTTTGATCGAAACAAAAAAGTATTCGCCTGGAGCCAGTTGTAGAAACTTAACTCCCTGTGCTGGCACTTCTAATAATCTGACAATCGGTTTGACGGCTATGAAACAGCCAATAACCCCTACGACTACAGCAATTAGGGCATAGAAAATCCGCTGCCGCAACTCCTCTAGATGCTCGAACAGGGACATTTCTACTTCGTCAGGCAGTTCGTTCAGATAAGAATCTTGCTCTTGAACCGCTGGCTCGATGTCGTTATTTACATCTGCCTGAGATGCAGTGTCAACTTCAGAGGGTGGTGTCATTACTCAAGCCATTTCCATATCTGATGAATATTGTATCTGTTATGAAGGGAGCAGGGAGCAGGGAGTAGGGAGCAGGGATTTAACTTTTGACTTTTGACTTTTGACTTACCTCTCATCCCTCGTCCTTTGCTTGAACCATCGATTGTATTGCTGCTTCAATTCGTTGCCAGCCTGTAGGTGAGGTTAGATCTATACCCAGAAATGATGGGTATATGCGCGATCGCAATGTCAAGTATACGATTCCCGCGATTAAAACCGCACTAATAGCTGGAAGATCGCGATTTTGGGATGTAGGGTAGTTTTGCATTAGATAATCCAAGCAGGCGATCGCTGTTTGTTCTCTGATTTGTGCTAGTTCCTCCGTTAACTCGTTTCCTTCTAACAGCTCCCACCGCAAGATTTCTTGCGTAATTGGTCGCTTTTGTAAGCCTTGTGACAGTTGCAACAGCATTCTTACCATTTCTTCGTCCCAGGAATCTGCTGCTACGCCATTATCGATCAGTTCTTCGGCATTAATCCAATAATCTCCTTCTTGACCAAATGCCCGCAGTAGCTCTGGCAAGCTGCCAAAATATCGGTAAATTAACACTTTATCGACTTGTGCTTCTCGGGCGATCGCATTGATGCCTAATTGTCTAAACCCTGATGCTGCTAGTAATTTGCCCACTGCTGCTAGAATTCTAGCTTTTGTCTCTTCTTTGTCCCGCGCCATCGAAAAATCGTACTATTGTCACTGACTGGTGACTATGATACCTTGTCACTAGGTGGTGACTTAAGTTGATTTTGGTCGTGCAAAGACGAGGACACTTCCGTGCGGGGGTTTCCCCCGTTGAGGAGCGACTGCGTTGTGGGGGTTCCCCCCATTGAAGCATGTCGCGTGAAAGTGTCCGTAGCAAAAGCGCAAAGTGTTTTTCCTAGAATAGGCGTGAAGGATAAGAGAATGAAGAAGATTTGTTTAGATTTAGAGATTTACACCTATCAGATCGATTTTGTCGGTCATGTGAATAATTCTGTTTATCAGCAGTGGATGGAAATCGGACGAACTAAGTTGTTAGAAGCGGTAGGAATGCCAATTCACGCGATCGCAGAACGCGGTTTTGTGCCTATATTGGTTCAAACAAATATTACTTACAAAAATCCTCTTTATTTAGGCGATCGCGTGCGCTTAGATTTATGGCTTTCCGAACTTAGAGCTGCATCTGCCATACTAGATTTTCGTTTTTTTAATGGTGATAATACGTTGGTAGCAGAAGCACAGCAAAAAGGACTATTCATCGATCGAGAAACTAAGCGTCCGCGTCGATTGCAAACGGAGGAGCGAGAATTATTTAGTCCTTATGTAGTTTCGGAATTTAGCGCTAATTCCAATCGAGAAACAGCAAGAGTTTAGCTTTATTTAGCTTCTGGCGAAACCTTGACTTCTGCACTATTTTGAGTTAAGTTGCCAGCACTATCTCTAGCGGTATAAGTAATCGTATAAATTCTCGGTTGTCCGATTTTAGATTTTGCTCTTAAAAAAACCCGTCCATCTAATTTAATCTCAATATCTTCTGAGATTAAGCGATCGCCTAGAGCAAATTTATCCTTGAACCTATTAAGACTCGATCCCCAACCTCCCTTTTTAAGGGGGGCTAGGGGGGATCTAATTACTTGCTACATCAATTGACATTGACGGATGTACATCAGAATATCTCGCAACTAATTGAGAAACTTGTGGGTTGTATAATCGCAGATAATTCCAATAATTCCCAAATACTTGACGCACGTATCCTTGCGTTTCTCCAAAGGGAATAGATTCGACAAACTCATCAGGATCTTGAGTATTGAAACGCTTTAACCATTTTTCTACGTTGCTCCAACCAGCATTGTAACTTGCGATCGCCAACAACGAGTAATTATCAAATCGATTGTGAGTGTAATCCATATACCAGGTTCCTAGTTGAATGTTGTCCTGGGGATTTTCCAAATTGTAATTAGACACGTTGATTTTTTCTGCTATATATTGAGCTGTACTAGGCATCACCTGCATTAATCCTACTGCTCCAGCAACAGATCGAATATTTGGTTCAAAACGTGATTCTTGACGAATTAAAGCCGTGACTAAAAGCGGATTGAGCTGATGTTGTTGCGCCCAGGCTTGAATTAATGGTAGGTAAGGAAAAGGATAACGCGCTTGCCAATAGCCTAGCTGTTTACTCAAATTTTGATACTCTGCTTTTTCTATGGGAAGATCTCTATCTTCTAGAGTAGAAATCTCATTAATTCCAATTAAGTTTTTCCCTTTCGCTAAATACATTAAACCATCAGTAAATTGTTCGGCTACGGTTGGTTTTTCAGGGTTGTTATATTCTACCTGCCATAGCGCTAAAGCATCTGTATCTTGTCCTAGTTGATAGAGTTCTTTTAAAGCAGGAGAACCAGCAGGCGGGAGAACACGTTGAGGCGATAAAAATTCGGGATTTGTCTGACGTACGGTATTAAAACTACCCACATCCAAACCCAAAAGTGTAGCAGATCGCCAAGCATAATAAGATTGAGGAAACTTGCTCAAAACGGACTCAAAAGCAGTTTTGGCATCTTCATTTTTGCCTAATTTTTGCGCCCATTTCCCTACCCAAAAACCCGCTCTGGGTGCGAGAATACTTTCGGGATTACGTAGGGGAATAACTTCCGCCCATCTCGTTGCTGCTTGATAATCTTTTTTAGCGGCTTTTTCTTGTGCAGTTTGCCAGCGATATTCGGCTGCGGCTTCTGAATTGCCATATTTATCTAATAAGAATTGTCGGACTTTGACAGCAGATTGTTTGCTATTTAGGTTGTCAAGTAAATTCGCTTTTGCTACTAGTGCTTCCCCTGCTTGTTTGGGAAAACGATTGACAATTCGATCCAAATAAGCGATCGCTTCTGCTGGTTTGGAGATCCGCGCCAACCGCATCAGCGCCATTCCAGATTCTTCTGCGTTGGGATATGCAGCTACTAGTTGTTTGTAAACAGAAATAGCTTCTGTTTGTTTGGTACTCAATTGCAATCCTCTGCCCCAGCGATAAACGTTGCGGGAGGTACGAGGCGATTTGGCGTAGGCGACAGCAGCTTTACCATATTCTCGATTCTCCCAGTAAGCTTGGGCAACTGTTTGCCAATGTTGGGGTTTGAGTTGCGCCGCCGACTGACTGACTAAGCGATCTAAAACAGGGAGAATTTCCGGCTTCTGGTAGTCATATTGCGCCAAAAGTAACTGCAATCGCGGCTGCTGGGGATTTTGTTGCAGTAGCAAACGGGCAATTTCTAAACTGCGGGGATGGCTGGGAAATAAGGCGATCGCTTCTTGCCAATATTGCGGTTCGTTTTTTCCTAGTACGAATAAGGCTTCTGCGGCTACCGGACTTTTAGAATAGTGCTGGAGTAAGTCTTGCCAAGCGGCTTGAGTTCTTACCCGATCTCCCGTCAAAGAATACGCTTGGGCGCGTTTGAGGGCGATATGAGCCGCTAGTTCGGGATAATCTTTTTCTAAATCTTGCAAAACCGCGATCGCTTTGTCCCCTTGCCGTTGTATGATAAAGTCGCTCGCCAGAAGGTAACGAGCGCGGCTGCTGTCGCGAGAGTTAGGTTGTTGGGCGATCGCTTGTAATTGTGACGCTCTTTCAGTTGGAGAAAGCGGTACTAGCGATAACAATCCCGATCTTGCACTGTCTAAGCTATTTTTTCCTTGCGGTCTGAGCAGAGCAATGCCGTTTTCTCGATAGTTATTGTAGTTAGCAACTATTAGCGGTACGCCCAGTAGAGCAATAAATAAGCATACCCCAGCGGCAAAAGCATAAGATCGTCGCTGCAACATAAAGATTAAGTTTAGTTAACCTGAACTTTAGATTAAATCTCTGCCAATCTAGCATTCCCAATTGGCAACTGGCTGCTGCGATCGCTTTTAATTTTTCTGAAAAACAGGGAGTCGGGAGTCGGGAGTCGGGGGAACAAATTATTAGTAAGTAGTATGTCGCAGTACCTCTAAAACTTCAACAGGATCGCATTCGTACAATCCTGCGCCCCATGCTGCATTCTGTTCTACTACTGCCCATCCTCTTCCCTGAATTACACCTATATCGATCGCTGTTGCCGTTTGCAGTTCCACTCGTTCATCTGAAAGCAATTTTGCCACAAACTCTCGTAGTTCATGCGCCTCTTCCTAAAGACACAGGATTGGTTCTACAACCGATTGCAATTCCTCAGAAACTCGCCAATTCGTTAACCGTTCAACTTGCCAACCAAGCTGATTAGCTGCCCGCCACAAAGCTTGCGTGTCTGTCGTGTAACGTGGAGCTAGAATCAGCGTTGGCATCAATTACAACTTGACTAAAACCCCAGGTTCTTTTTGAATCGGAACTACATTTAATATATCGGTCTGAGAGCAGTATTTCAGATCTTCGTGACAGTCTAGGCGCAACAACCGCTTACCGTGACTGGCTTGGTGCATTAGATCCAATAGCTTATTCTGCCATTGACTGAATAGCGCGATCGCGTCGATAACCTCGTCGTTACCAGCAATTTCTTCGATTGGTAAGCTAGTCTTCTCCCATAAACTATGGGCGATCGCTCCCGCACAAACTGTATCCTCTAATGAAAAACTGCCTTCCCAACCCGAACCGACAATCCAGACTGTTTCTGGTTGTTTTTCTAATACGTACTTTACTACTGCTGCCCGATTGATCAAAGCTGCTGCCATTACAGTTGGGGCATTTTCGATCTTTTGTAGGGCGCGAGTCCCATTTGTTGTACTAATAAATAATCGTCTACCTTCAACTTTTTCTGGGGTGCAGTCGAGGGGAGAATTGCCCATGTCAAAGCCTGCAACTTTTCCCCCGCCTCGTTCTCCTGCCCGCAGTCGTTTTTCTGGCGACCATTTATCGCTGACGTGCATGAGTTGTTCTAGATCGCTAAATACTTGAACGGCTTCGCCACCAGCGGCTAGGACAGTTGCTATTGTAGACGTGGCTCTGAGTACGTCTACGGCGATCGCACAATCTGGGTTGCAGTCTCCAGGTACTAGTTCTGGAGTGTGATAGACGTATAGCTTCACGGGGGAGCGCCCTATAATTTTAAATTTAATTCAAACTTCCGCAATCTTACCAAAGATTGTTTAATAATTATCTTTGATTTTGGTGCTTGCTAAGTTTGAATGAGAAGGGCGATCGCATAACAATTTTTTGCTGCACAAGTGCTAGATCTAGCCTTAGCTTTCAACTACAAGCTGTGATGTCTTTTGTACTATTCAAAAATTTCAATACTTACGATTATAAATTTCTATAGATAGATCGAATCTGTAGTGTCCTGAATTATCTCTGTAGCAGGATGCCACAAGTATTCTCGTAGATTCACTTTTCCATCTGAGTTGAATTTTATTCCTTCTTGTTCTAATAGTGATTTTTGCATGTGGTCTGCACCATGTCGCAGAGGTGAATAGGAAATTTCACCTTTGGCATTAATCACTCGTTGCCAGGGAATATCGGAGTTTTTATCTACGCGATAAAGAGCATAGCCGACTAGACGAGCTTTACCATAGAGATTTGCTAAGTCTGCTATCTGTCCGTAGGTGGCTACTTTTCCTCTCGGAATTTGGCGCACTATGTTGTAGATGGTTTTGTAGGTAGACATTATAATCAGTTATCAGTTATCAGTTGACAGTTAACCGTCAGCCGTCAGCCGTCAACCCATTACCAACTACCAGTTCCTAACATCTATCGAGGAAAAATTTCAGTTATTTGATTTAAATTCATGCCATAAAACTCATCGCGGTGTGTTATCCCTGCTAATTCCCACAAAAATACGCCTTTTGCTCCTAATGTAAAAGCCTGTTCTGCCCAGTTTCGATAAATTGGCATTCGTTCTTTTTGTAATACAGTAGCTGGAAGAGGAGAACGATCTGTCTCTGATTGACCGCGACACCAGCCCATTTCTCCTATGTACCAAGGTTTATTACCAAATACAGAAGCGCGAGATTTTATCCATTCTTCCCCCATTTTGATGTAACTTTCTGGAGTTTGAGGTTTATCTGGTTGTAGTAAATAATCCCAATCACGGCGATCGCGAAATTGTCTACCACAGTCGTTAGGTTTACTAAGTTCTACTAATTCGTGGGTATACATGTGAATACTTCCCATTGACAAAGCACTATTCGGTGCAAAGAGATTTGTTTTAAAATCGATTCCTTCGTAGTACTGACTTTCGTTTTTGAGGTAACTTAGTTGCAGCTCCACAGGAGAGTTTAACCAGCCTTCTTCACCTGTAGTAATATTAGTTTTTGGTAATTTTGTTTTGATAAACCTAGCTTGGCGATTTAACCAGTTAGCAACTATTTGATAAGAGTATAAATTGCCTGGAACTTTTTTATCCTCTATACTGTAACGATTTTTTCCCCGTGGTTCATTCATAATATCGAGGATTGCTACTTGAGAATATTTTCGACAAACTTGAAGTACGGGTTGAATGTGAGTTTGAAATAATTCTTCAATTGCTGGACTTGTATAAAAATCAAGGCTGTATTTCAAATAGTACTCTTCATCTTTGCGGTTGCAATAAGCGTTAAACCATTCTTCTCGATCGATTTTGTTTACCCATTCTAAATATCTAAGAATACCACCGTACTCGATCCAGTAGTTAGCCAAAACAGGCACGAGATAAAATTTCATTTCGGCTAATGACTGCATCATTGCGTCTAAAACCTCTAGCACTCGACGATCCATTTGCTCGGCTGTAGTCCACAATATGGCATCAAAATGAAACGGTCGGTTTGCTTTCTGCACGAGCGTTGAAGGGTAGTTATTACCAGCAAGAAACCGAATTGCATTAATTTTACTGCGATCGCGTAATCTCGCTAATCCCAGTTCATCTTGCAGGTATTTGCGGATAGTTTGACGTAGATTAGCTTGAGGATTTTCCTTGGCTTTCCGATAGCTTTCTGTCAAGAGATAGAAAGTATTAATCCCATATAAAGGTTCGGAAACCGCACTGTTAGCAGGAAGTAAATGAGTGGCGATCGCTCCCATCGCTGCATACGATCCAGATTGAATTAATTGCCTTCTAGTTAGATTCATATAAAAGTCAAAAGTCAAAAACTCAAAGTTAAAATAATCTGAATTAGAGGATCGTGTTCGCTAGCTTAATTTCATCAGCGTTTGCTCCACCAGACTTAATTTAACTGTTTGCGGCATCAATACGATAAAGTTTTGACTTTTGACTTTCAACTTTTGACTTTCTTCACGGTGATTTCGGTTCTGTAGGGGGCGCAGGTGTTTCTGATTCTGCCTTTTTCCCAGATCCGAATGTATACCAAATTTGAGCTTCAAAACTGCCACCAAATTCAGTTAAGTTTTTAAAACCACCTACAGACAAAGTTAAATTGTCATTCGCACCCCAACGCATCTGTCCGCCGATTTTGGAAAAATCTTCGTTATCTGATTCTCGCAAGCGGTAAATCCCGTAAAATTGCGTTGCGAGGGCAAACCGACGCAAGATATCGACGCTGAGTTCTCCAGTGAGACGCAACTCATCGCTAGACGCACCGAAATAATCGCGATAGCCGACTTCTACAGTTCCATAACCAAAACGCTGTTTGCCAACTTGAAAACCTCGGCTAACGGGTAAACTCACTTCTACGCCAACATCTTGATTCCCCGCACCGGAGGGATCGTCGTCAGCATCGTAACCTAAAGGCAAGATAATATTAGCTTGTAAGGCTGTTGCCCAGTAGGGATCGCGGTTGAAGCGCCAGCGAATACCAGTTTCTTGAGGTGCAAAGCCTGAATTTTCATCTCCGCCTCTGTCGTCATTTTTCGACCAAGCAAAGGGTGATTTGAAAATAAAGGTCAAATTGTCTTGTAAACCATGTTCTAGATAAAACTGAATTTCTTGTTTGTGAAAAGTGTCGGTATCGAAATTGCTATAGCTGAGGGAAGTGAAGTTGAAGTTTTTTGGTTGAGTAAATCCCCCTGCTAAACTTGGCAATGTGTCTGCGATCGCGCATACTCCGCTGAGTAACACTGTAGCGATCGCTCCTTTGAGGTGCTTTACCCTAAAGCCCATTCTCCCTCCTGTATGACTCCTTTAAAAGTCTTTGCGGCATCTAGGGCATTATAGGGATTATTCTTGTACAAACCGTAGTGCATTAAAGAAAACTTATCTAGTCCCATGTCAGAAACCGTTTTTAACCAACTCGGTTGTGCCATGATCGCAAAGTCTCGCGTCACTGTATCGGCACGACCCCCATTGGGATGAAACTCTTTAATGGAAGGCTCGTAGTGCGACACCATCAAGGATTTGCGGTATTTGGAAAAAACTTCGCAACACTGGCGAATTTGTTCGGGATTACCTGGGTCGGGACGCTGAATTTCTGGGTTAAATTCCCCTGCTGGTCTGGGTCGCATCGATTGAAAGGCAACGCCATCCATTTGCTGCATCATCTGGGCAAAAGGAGGAATCATGCTTCTACCGCTACCCTTACCAGGAAAATCAAACGTCACAATCCATCCACCCCAACTGGGAGCTACCCAAGCACTAGGCAACTGACGTTTAATAACTGCCCTCGCCTGCAAAAGATTTTGCATCAGTTTTTGGTAGTATTTTTCGGTTTGGGAGTTATAGGTATCTGCGGGTTTGCGCCAGTAGGAGAATTCAGTTGCTAGCGTCCAGTAGGTTTGTCTGCCTTTAGGATTGGCTTTGCGAATGTATCCAGCCAATTCTTCCAAGTCTTCTAAGTATTGCTGGGAGATGTGATAGTCTCCCGTAGGTAGTTTAGTATCATCTTCCCAGGTAATGACTTGCAAACTGTAACCAGCAGAAAACCAAGCTGATAGCAACCCTTGACGATGCCAAATTCGCCAGAAACTCAAATCGCCTTGTTTCCCGTTAACACAGTTGAGCCACCCAGTCAGAAAATCGGGCGACCAAGCTTGAACTAGTTCTCGCACGGCGGGGTTTGCTTTAATCTCTCCTATGAGTTGAGCCGGATCTGCTCCAACACCAAGATGCCAACGGGTAGGGTTGCCTGCCTGCAATACTGGCTCTTTGCCAGCAAAACGGCGATCGCAAAATGTTAGCAGCATCGAAGTGGCAAACAAACCTTGCAAATATTGACGACGAGAATAGCGGTTCATGGTGGGCTAAGGCGTTGCAGAAGCTTATAGTGTGGGTTGCCAAATACCTCCTGAAAACCTGGCAGTGTGGTTTCAGTCAGTTGAGGCCAATAAGATAAAATTCGGTCTTGCTCGCTACCGCGAGTCTGCACCCCTGGAATCAAAATATAATCTGTCAGCAAATCTGGCTGTTGTAAAGCCAAGAAAAACTCGTTTTGATAGGGCAAAATAAAGTAGCTAGCATCATTGAGCATGTAAATAACGGGAAAGTTAACGGCATCATCAAGCAATACCTTTTGACCTGGTAAAAGTTTTTCGTGCAATACCTGAGCAATTTGCCTTTGTGCCTGTTTTTGTTGCAGCCATTGTTGTACTGGAATTGTGGTCAAATGTTCTTGACCAGAGATCTGTCGCCAGAAAATAGCTTCTTCTGGTATGACCCGATCTTGTTGTAAGAAAGACACGCCGATCGCTAAATTGGCAGCTAAAGCTGCTGTCAGCAAGGAACGCTGCCAGAATTGAGTTGGGGTTTGGAGTTGGACGATCGCTGGTAGAATTCCTAAAAACACTCCAAAGCGGCTGACCTCTGCCATAAAGGTTCCCTGGAAAAATCCAGCTACTAAAAGCATGACTGGCAATAGCAAAATTGCTGTAAATAACAGCTTTTGTTTCGATTTCCAAATCGTCCAACCCGCGATCGCTAAATATACAGGTACGACTTGTACCAGCCAAGCGAAGCTCTGCCACCAACTATTCAAAAAATCTTCTTGTTGCAAGAAAATTTTAGTTTCTGCTAATCTCATCCCGCTGTAATGGCTGTTGAGAAAATAGTAGGCATCTCCAGTAAACATCCAGTTCATATACAACCACGTCGCAATCAGGACGAGACTCATGAATAGGGTGACTAAGATTGCCGTTACTTTAAAATCCCAAGCTTCGGTAGGAAATAACAGCAGAACGATTAAGGCGACTGCGGGTAAAATTAGCCAAGCTTCGTAACGCAGTAACATTAGGGGCGCTAGCCCCAGTCCTAACAGAACTAAGAGTAAGGTAGTCGGTAGCGATGGTATTTCTTGCCCTTTCGCCAACATCCATAGCACTGCCATCAGCAGCATCAAGAAAATCGTCACGGCAACCCAAACTGGACTTCTCAGTAGCATTAAGCTAAAAGCGGGGTTCAAGACAATTAAGACAGTCCAAACGCTACGCCAAATCGCAGGAACGGCAATATTGCCCATCTGCCAAACAATTAACCCGACTGCGATCGCCCCTAGCAAGGCTTGCAAGGTAATCGCCGAGCCAACAATCAACGTGGAATAGACCAGCAACGGCGGAAAAATGGACACGATCGCCCGATATCGGGGTTCAGCTCCATTGAGGGCTTGCAGTGCTTTTGCTCCCAGAAACTCTGTGTCGTAGTTAGAAAAGCCGCTCATATCCAGCCAAGCTAAAATCAGACCCAGCCCGATCAGCGCGATTGCCCCTGCACTTAGCCCTTTCACAAGATTAGGCATGTCGGAATTGACCAAAATAGTTCATTTATTTACGTTAATCGGTCGCGGCTGTCTCGCGTCCAATTCATTTAACCGTGCTAATGAAACTACTGGTTCTTGTTGCAACTTGTGAAGCGAGTGGAAGGCAGGAGAGACGCAATCGGAGCAGCCTGCTACTTACCTCTCATTCCCAGCGATCGGATTGGAAATTCTGGTGGCAGGACTCAGACCTTCCCTTCTCATGATTTCCCTGTTCGTGCAGGAGGCAGCAGGATCGATCCATCTGCTATTGACTTGCCACCTACTTTTTTCTCGATATACTCGATCTAACTGTTGCCATTTGCTCCAGCTTGCATGTATTAAGTAGTTATGTTTTTTCATATGCTGCACGTTCATGCATATACTCTACGTATATATGGACTCAGGCAAAACTTCTAACTAGAAACTTCTAACTAGAAATGCGACATAATTTGTTGCTCGTACCTTTGAGTCACTGTTTGTATTTATACCATAACCCGAGTAGTTATTTATACTCTGTCGAGCGAATATTTGTAGCTTGATATAGGCTAAAGGTGAAACGGTCGCTCGGTCTTAAAACTTGAAAACTGGAAACAAAATCGGAACTATAATTGTCAGTGATGTTTTTACAATCAACCAATTAAAAGTTATATAGCAATCTACCTTGTTATCTCAATCTATGTTGCCTGTTAGATTTTGACAAGCAGGAGTCAGGAGTCAGAAGAATTAATTGAAAACTTGGTTAGACAAACCCACAGATAGACAAACCCATATTTATGCAGACCCACAGCCTACGCTCAGATATTATGCGTACCCTGTCGTACAAATTCCAGGAAGGCGATCGCTCGGTCGAGGCAAACGCAGTGAGATTGTTATATTTGGGTAGTTGCTTTGACTGCCTATTTATTATTTAATAGCTGAATTGCTTGTTACTCGGTTGCAAACCCATATTATAAGCCACTTGTCCAACTTATTAGAATTATTTTTATATAACTTTATGTCGATTGAGACAAGCCATTATGAGTAGTGTTTCTTAACTGGTAAAACATACAAAAAATCAACAGGCGATCGTGCCAACCGATCGAAAATTAGCGAAAATAAAAAATTTTGTGAGAGATTGTGCGACCGATAGGAGAAAAGTCTTGAATAGGAAAAATAGCCGCACGGCGATCGAATTAGGGCTAAGCGCGCTCGCGCCTTTGTGCTTGTGTATGGGAGTTGCTCCTGCCGTGCTAGCCCAATCAGCAGAAGTCATCTCCCTAAAAACGCTCGGTTATAATCGTTCAATCGTCCTGAGCGGAGTAAATCCAGAAGTTGAAATTAGCGTTCCCGCGCCCAGAGGTGGACTTGACCCTAGTAAGAGTTTCATGGAGCTAAAGCTGGAACCCTCATCGGTACTCAATGAGAATTCTTCCGTGCGGTTGCTCGTCTATGGCGAACCGATGAAGGTCGTTTCTGTCAAATCGCTGCTAGCAAATCCGGTTGTCAAACTACCCATACCGTCTCTGCCTGCGGGAGAGTCGTATATTAATGTATCGATCCAGCCCTATTTATTCATCACCAACGATACTCGCCGAGACATACCTACAGGTAACTTATTTTTAAAAGTCAATAAAGATAGTTTTTTCCAAATTACGCCACAGTATACCGATAATAGTATTGATGGCTTCTTCAAGTCTTTCTACAAACAAATCGATCTCGTCGTTCCCAACCAGCTGAATCGCGATCGCGCCGAAGTTGCCTTGTGGCTGTACAGCGTCTTAGCCTACCAGTTTCGCGAATATCAAATTCCGATCTTTTGGCGTTGGGGTACAGCTCCTGCTACGCCTGGGTCAGCGCAAGTTGTGTTACACAACGACCCCAACGGTCCCGATGTCGAACGACGGGGTTCGGTATTGCGGGTGCGGGCAAATCCCAGAGCCGTACAGTCTCTAGCCGCAGACTTTTATCAGCCAGCTTTAGTAGGGCGGGGATTAACGCTAGAGAGCGTCGATACCTTTAGACCGAGAACCAATATCCAAAGCCGTTCGTTTCAAGAACTTGGCGTTCGCAACAGCGTCATCCGCATGTCTGCGGGAACGCAATCAATGCCCTTGCAATTCGACTTAGCTCAACTGGGGGGAAGACCGCAAAATTTAGATCTCGTCTTGAATGCCACGTTTACCCCTACCTACGGACAGCAGGGAGAGCGCCTCACCGCGCAAGTTTATCTTAACAATACCTTAATCCAGTCTTACAATCTTCAAGATAAGACCGTTCTGAAAACAACTTTGGCTTTGCCGACTAACCTACTACAGCGGACGAATAATCTAGAAGTGATGTTTGCCTACGCTCCCAACGAAGGAGGTGGAGCAAACAAACCCACGGGTGAAGTGATCGTTCAACTCGATCGGGAATCGTTTTTGAGTTGGAGTGGCTACCAAGGTCCGACAGGGACTTTAAGCGATTTACCCCACGTCTTTTTGCAACCGGGGCAGTTAGTGATCGATACTTCTAGACCCTCATTACTAGCCGCAACAGCTTATATGTTGGGGGCGATTAGTCGCTTAGGACAGCAACCAGTGTTTCCCCAACTGGTAGATGCGGCATCAGTTCAAGATTGGTCGAATTTACCCAAAGATCAACTCGACCGACCTCCAACGTGGAGACTCATGGCGATCGCGCCTCAAACTCACGCTCTCCCAGCACCAGTAAGGCTGAATGAAGGCACGTTTGAAATTTTCAATCCCGTCAATCAAAAACTGTTACTGCAAGCTCAACCTACAGATCCGTTTGGAATTCTGCAATATTTTAACTATCAAAATACACCGACCCTGTGGTTGAGTTGGTGGGGGCTAGAGCCAGCGATGGCAGAACAGTTAGGACAAGCTTTAGGCGACCCGCGCACTTTGTTAGCCAGCCAGTTAGATGGTAACGTTGTCACCGCCACCGACTCGCGACGAGTTCAAATTTGGGATTTGGGCGATCGCACTCTGCAAGTTAACTACCCAGGGGCGAGAAGCTGGCAAATTTTCTGGCAGCGTTACGTCAACCCTTTAATTGTAGTCGGTTTGATCTTGGGGGGATTCGTGGCTTGGCGAATTTATCAGCGCGTTGGGCGATCGCCTGGTACTACAGCTACAGCCGCTAACCCAGTTGAAAAAGCTAAAAAACTATGAGGGATTTTCAACCCCAAATTGAGGCTAAACTTCTAGAGTCGGGTTGTCTGACCTCGGAACAATTACAAGAGGCGATCGATTTACAAGCAAAAATTTCTTGTTCTTTAGGTAAAGCCTTATGGAGCTTGAATTTTCTGACACAGGCAGAGTTTTTGCACCTGATCGGCACTATTAGCGGACACATCTTACTAACAGATTGGTTAGTCGTCTCTGGCAGCGTCCTAGACTTTAGCATTGCCAAAACTTTTGAGCCAGCTTACTTGCGGGAGTTAGGTTTTTTTCCCTGCGCTTGGCAAGACAGCAATACTCTGGTTGTAGCCGTAGAAGAACCGAATAATATTGCGATTAGGCAAGCAATTCGCAGCCATTGGTCGCAGGTCAAAATTTACGAAGTTCTCGCCACCGAAAACCAAATTTTCAGCTTGGTATTTGAGGAAAACCTGGCTGCGGAACTACTCGACAAGGGTAGATTGACGGTAGCGCAATGGCAGGAAGCCCAAGCAATTCAACAGCGTACCGGATCGCCATTGGGAGAAATTTTACCGCGCTTGAATTATTTGCGACCAATTGACTATGTAGAAGTCCTTTCTCTACTAACAGGTTTGAGCATTTTTTCTCGCTTAGCCGGGGCGGGAATTAGGCAAATCGACTTAAAACTCATGCAACGTTTTGACCCACAAGTGATGATGGGCGATCGCTTCATTCCCTTGGCTTGGGTGAAGCCGCACGCTCTCATGGTTTTGGTACAAGACCCCTTCGATCTGGTTGTAGAAGCTGCGATCTACGCTCAATTTCCCGGGGTGGAACTGGTTAAAGTGTTGGGGACGGAAAACGATATCACGCGAATGCTCGATACCTGTTATCGTCAAGAATTCAGCCGCCGTGCCATTTACCAACTGATGGCGCGATCGCCTAAAGACTCTGCGGCAAGGGTTTTTACCCCCGCTCAAATTGCTGTTGGCTATATCTTATTTGCCATAGTTTTATGGGGTTTGGCGTTTGACTGGTGGCATACGCTAGCATTTTTAATCGCCGCCTTGAATATTTTCTTTGGCGGTGCGGTGATGTTCAAATTGATTTTGAGTTTAATTGGAGCCGCCGATCGCACTCACCAAATTACTAAAGTAGAAGTGAATTCGATCGACGAGCAAACTTTGCCAACTTATACTGTTTTAGTCCCAGTTTATAACGAACCAGAGGTGACACCAATTTTAATTGATGCCCTCAGTAAACTCGACTATCCGCATGAAAAGCTCGATGTTCTACTCTTGTTAGAAGAAAAGGATTTAGCCACAATTAACGCCGCCCAAGCTGCTAACCCGCCACGTTATATTCGCTTTATTTACATTCCCGACAGCCATCCAAAAACCAAGCCGAAAGCTTGCAATTACGGTCTTTCCTTTGCCAGAGGAGAATATTTAACTATTTACGATGCTGAAGATATTCCCGATCCCGACCAACTAAAAAAAGCAATTTATGCCTTTAGAAATGGTTCGCCGGATTTAGTTTGCGTTCAAGCCGCGCTCAATTACTACAACCGCGACGAAAATTTTTTGACGCGGATGTTTACCTTAGAATATTCCTATTGGTTTGACTATCTATTACCAGGATTAGAAACTTTAGGGCTACCGATCCCGCTGGGGGGAACGAGCAATCATTTTCGTACCGATCGCCTGCGAGAATTAGGCGGTTGGGACCCTTTCAACGTCACCGAAGATGCAGATTTAGGAATTCGCGCCAGCAAGCGAGGATATACGGTAGGGGTGATTAACTCCACGACTTATGAGGAAGCTAACTGCGAATTTAAAAACTGGGTTCGGCAGCGATCGCGCTGGATTAAAGGCTACATGCAAACATGGTTAGTCCACAATCGCGCCCCCCTTAAATCGCTACGGAAACTAGGCTTAAAAAGCTGGCTTGCCTACCAATTTTTAATTGGAGGCACGGTGCTGATTTTTCTAATCAGTCCGATCTTGTGGGTGTTATTGATCTATTGGCTTGCCACCCGCGCTTATTGGTTAGAAAATTTAATTCCTGGATGGGTTTTATATATTTCTTTATTCAATCTTAGTATTAGCAATGCTTTAGGTATATATTTGAATATGATTGCAGTATTTCGGCGACGCTACTATAAACTTTTATTGTATGCGTTGCTCAATCCTTTATATTGGCAGTTCCATTCCATAGCCGCTTATCTGGCTTTATGGCAATTGTTCGCCAAACCTTATTATTGGGAAAAAACTATTCATGGACTTAGTAAATTTACCAAAACATATTTACAATTCTCCGAGTAATCGGCTCGCCCAATCGTTGCAAAAATCAGAGGAAGGCGATCGCGCTAGCGGACTATGATAAAAAGCAAAAATAATAAAATTGGGTTAAATCAAAGTCGGGAGTCGGGAGTCGGGAGTCGGGAGTTGCTAGAAAGAAATAGGAAAGAGGATGATTCTAAATCTTCCTTGTCTCCCTTGTCTTCATATCTCCCGCTTTTAGCGTGGATAGTTATACCCCTACTAACAATACTTTCAGGTTGTGCTTTCCAGTCTCCTGAAGTTGTTACCAACAATACGAAAACAGTAGAAGACATTACCCAAACTGCTACGTCAACCACTGCTGCTATCCCCAGGACGGTGAAGACAACTCCAGTAGATGAGCAAGTCCTCCAGCAGCTAGAAGAGCGACTTTACCAACAGTTGCAAGTGCTGATGGCGAAAGCACAAGGAGCGCGACCTGATGGCTATGTCTATACGGTAGACTTGAGCCAAATCCTTTACTACGCAGCTGGAAAAAAAGACTCTAGACTGTATCTTCCCTTGCGGGATTTTGCCACTCGTAACTTGGTGATCGATAAAAAATCAGATCCTTACACCAAAGGATTTGTGCTTTGGCGTTATCGCGATGGTGCGCCTGCTGATGCATCAGGGACGACAGAAGCTTTACGCTTGGCAGAAAGTTTGTGGCTGGGTAGCCAAACGTTAGGAGATGAAACAGATCGCCAACGGGCAATGTCGATTTTGCAAGGATATACCCGTCACGCTCAAATAGACCACGACAAATGGTTAATTCGCAACTATTTTAACTTGCAAACCCGTGCCTTTGCCAATAACTCCTTTCTCGTCGGCTACGACCCAGATTTATTGAAAATTGTCGCTCAAGTAACGGGCGATCGCACTTTAAAGTCAGTGGCGCAAAAATCTTACGCCACAATTCGCGAAGCAGCAACCCCTTCAGGATTGTTGTATGACATCATTCAACCAGAAGTGTTGACCCTAGTACCAGAACTCAAACAACTAGCGATTTTCTCTCCCAATGATGTCGTAAAGCTAGCTAATACCTGCACTGTAGCAGAGAGAGCCGTGGAGGAAGCGCCGGAAGTCGGACAACGAGTTATCCGCTTTGCCTTAGCACGAATGCCCAATCTGAATACATATTATTATGGGCGCAACGGAGAACCAGTCATTCCACAAAGGGCGGAAATTCCTACATACGCTTGCTTGGTTAGATTATCAGCAAAATTGAAGGAAGAAAAAGCCATGTATGCATTCCTCAATCCGTTTGTCAACCATGCAGAGTTTATGGCACAAAACATCAATCAGTTTAGCCTTTATACCGTAGGTGAAGCGCTATTAGCTCTCCAGTCAGTCTCTCAGTTCAACCCGCCCGGAAGTCGCGATCGGCTCCAAAGTACGAGCGTTTCTATGAGAGATAGGGTATAGGGAAGGACAAGGAGGACAAGGGAGACAAGGAGGACAAGGAAACAGGGAAGCAGGGAAGCAGAGGGGCTTCAGGCGTAGAGGAGCAACTACCAACTACCAACTACCAATTCCCTACACCCCACACCCCACACCCTACACCCTGTTCGCTGATAACTGGTCACTGGTCACTGGTCACTGTAAACTGGTGTAAACGATTTGTAGTGTCATTAGGAAAGATCGATCGCCCGTGCGGAAAATAGTTATTGCTGGCAACTGGAAAATGTTCAAGACCCAGGCAGAATCCCAAGAGTTTTTACTAGGATTTTTGCCGTACCTGGTGGAAACTCCTCCAGAAAGAGAAGTGGTGTTGTGCGTTCCTTTTACGGACCTAAGCATCATGTCGAAAAATATGCACGGTACGAGAGTACAGCTAGGAGCGCAAAACGTTCATTGGGAAGCGTCAGGGGCTTATACGGGTGAAATCTCTGCTCCCATGCTGCTAGAAGTTGGCGTGCGTTATGTTGTTATCGGACATAGCGAACGACGGCAATTTTTTGGCGAAACCGATGAAACGGTAAATTTACGGCTGAAAGCGGCTCAAAGTTTCGGTCTGACCCCAATTTTATGTGTGGGTGAATCGAAGCAACAACGGGATGCGGGAGAAACTGAATCTCTGATCTCTATGCAGTTGCAAAAAGATTTGGTAGATATTGACCAGCACAATTTGGTCATTGCTTACGAACCAATTTGGGCAATTGGTACGGGGGATACTTGTGAAGCCAAGGAAGCCAATCGCGTTATCGGTTTGATTCGCAGTCAGTTGAGCAATCCTGATGTACCGATTCAATATGGTGGTTCTGTGAAACCCAACAACATCGACGAAATTATGGCACAGCCAGAAATTGATGGTGCTTTGGTAGGGGGTGCGAGTTTAGAGCCAGATGGTTTTGCGCGGATTGTCAATTACAATTAGTGTCGTATCGTAGGGGCGGGTTTTTTGAGGATGACTGTACGATAAACAAACATTTTTGCGGTTAAACCCGCCCTAACCTAAAGTTTGGGTTGTAATTGACCAGATTAATGTCACGCAAAGACGCAAAGGCGCGAAGATAGGAAGGGTTTCCGTGGTTTGTAGGGGCGTTCCTCAAAAATTTTTCAGCGAAAATGGTTGTTCACAATTCTTTGGTGATTCGCGATCGCACTTTTGAGTGGGGCAAACGTACCTATATTATGGGGGTGCTGAATGTCACGCCTGATAGTTTTAGCGATGGGGGTGAGTTTAATAACCCCAGCGACGCTTTGGAGCAAGCGCAGCGTCTCGTAGTTGCGGGTGCAGATATTATTGATATTGGCGGGCAGTCAACCCGTCCGGGGGCGGTAGAAGTGCCTGTAGCCGAAGAATTAGAGCGGGTACTATCGGTAGTGCAATTGTTGCGTCCTGCGATTTCCGTGCCGATCTCTGTAGATACGACTAGAGCGGCTGTAGCTAGGGCGGCGATCGCCTCGGGAGCAGATATAGTTAACGATATTTCTGGGGGAGTGTTTGACCCCGAAATGCTGGCTACGGTGGCAAAACTGGGCGTACCAATTGTACTCATGCACATGCGCGGTACGCCGCAAACAATGCAACAACTGACGGATTACGAGGATTTGATTGAGGAGATCTATCAGTTTCTTGAAAGTCGCGTGGCAAAGGCGATCGCCTCTGGAATAAACTCAGATCGAATTATTATCGATCCTGGGATTGGTTTTGCCAAGAAATACCATCAAAGTATCGAAATTCTGCGTCGTCTATCAGAATTTCGCGCTCTCAATTGCCCCATATTAGTCGGAGCATCGCGTAAAAGTTTCATCGGTCATATTTTAGAGCAACCCGACCCAAAAGCACGAGTCTGGGGAACGGCAGCAGCTTGTTGCGGGGCGATCGCCAATGGTGCAGATATTGTGCGCGTCCACGATGTCAAAGAAATGCATGATGTTTGTCGTGTGGCTGATGCTTTGTTTAGGAGTGAGCAGTGACTAGTGGCTGGTGGCTAGAACTGCTCCCCTGCACCTGAAGCTCTCTTCCCCGACTCCCGACTCCTGTACGGGCGGGTTTAGCAAACATTTTGACTGCTAGAACTAGACATTTCGGCTCAAAACCCGCCCCTACCGACTCCCGACTTTTGATTTTTGACTTTACGACTTCTGCCTCATTTCTCGCCACAAAGCTTGATACTGCTGAATTGCTTCTGGAGTTAGGGGGCGTAAAAAGTCGCTCTTGTCCAGAATATTTTCATTTGGGACTAAAAGAGGGCGAAGTTCTGGTTGAATATTGTCGGGATCGATCTGGGGGGGAATCGGTGAGTTTGTCTTACCTAAGAGGAGAATTTGTCGAGCGATCTGGGGTTGCCAGCAAAAATCAATCCATTGGTATTCTAAAGCGCGATCGCTGTTTGCCTGTATCGGATTTACCCAGAGATCTGCCCACAGTGAAGTTCCAGACTGCGGAACGATCGCCGCAATCTGACGGTGGCGTTGCATCACAGGTATGATGTCGTTTGACCAGCCTACTGCTAACCACGTATCTCCCAAAATTAATGGCTGCAAATAAGTATCTGAACTGTAAAGTTTGACCTGCGGCTGGAGGCGATTCAACTGGGCGGTTAAATCTGGGACTTGGCTCGGGTTTTCCGTGTTGTAAGATTTGCCCAGGTATTTAAGCGTTAAGCCGATGACTTCGCGGGGATGGTTTGGGAGGGAGATGCGATCGCGCAGTTCTTCTCGCCATAAATCGCCCCAGTCTTGCGGTTTCCAGTTTAAAGACTGGAATTTATCTCGATTGTAAGCAATGACAGTATAACCCCAACGGTAGGGAGCAGCCCAAACATTGCCTTTTGCGTCAAATTGTCCTGCTTTGTTGCGCCTAACTAATTCTTGCCATCGATTCGGTAGCTGCGACCATTGAGATAGTTGTGCCGGATCTAGGGGTTGAATTAGATTTTGTCTAATTGCTGCTGCAAGCCAGTAGTCGCCCACAGTGACTAAGTTAGCTGGGTTGGGATTTTGCGGTTTGAGCCATGAAGGTAGGGGAAGTTGCGATCGCCAATCTTCCTCTATTGGCTTTTGGCTGTTTTGTTGCCAAGCCTGCAAGCGATCGAATAGGCTACTCAGTTGTTCCACTGAGGCGAATTCTAGACTAGCAGTCTGTTGCATCTTTGTCCGAAATTTCTGTAAAACTTGATTGGGAAGCGAACCTTTGAGTAATTGCACGCGCAGTTTGGCTCGTTCTTGGGTGTTACACCCTGCGAGTAACTGACTGAGTAATAGCGTTCCCGTACCGAATAAAAACGACCTACGATCCATTTCCTTAAGCTGGTTGCTTCCGTTCCACCCCGAAACCAACCAAATCGATAATACTAGGTGGTTCTTCTATATTGGCAGGGCGTTGGTAGGTAATGATGGTACGCAAGCGTAAATCGGGGGTGACAATGCGCATCTGATCCACTGCTACAGAACGCTTGTAGTAGGTTGTCATTTCTAGAGTTTGGCGCGTGGGTTGGTAAGTGAAACGTCCGGCGATCGCCCCTGCTTCGGAATAGCCTTCATCTCGTAAATAAAAACCCCGAATCGTTTCTGCTGTCGAATCAACTGCGGCGGCTGTTGGTGGCGGAATTTCCTGAATTACCGTATCTGAGGTAACGCAGGTATCGGGTACGAATAAAGCTTGCAGGCTCATTGATAGAGTTTCCCCTGTTTCCGAACGAGTGTTAAAGGCGATCGCAAATCCTGGTAATGAACTATTTGCGTCAACTCTTGCTAAATCGACTTTAATTCCATTTAAGGCAGAAATAGAGAGAATTTGCTGTTTTTGCGCTATTTCTAGAGTAGATACATCATATTCGGTATACGACTTTTCTACCTGCCCTGCCAGTAGATAATGATAAGTTCGTTCGATTTTCCATTTACCCACGCAAACAGTAAAAAATTCTTGAAAATTTAGCATTTTTTTCTCAGTATAATGCGTTACGTTCTCAATATCTTCCCTTGGATAGAAGACTTATGCTTGTGGCTAAACTAAAACTTCTAAGTTAATACATTGAGTACATTGATTGCTGTGACTGCTCTAGATGAATTGTGAATTTTTTCTTGGTCGATTAAATAGATTGCTACCTGGAATATTGACAATTTGAGGCTGAAATTGAGAAAAATGTAGCATTACAGCGATCGCCCTCCTTAAATCCTCTTTTATGCTTAAACTAAATACATATTAGCGAGAATAACACTACCAATTAGTATTTACTTTTATGTAAATATTCTGAGAAAGCTATCGCTTTAAAAGCAATTTTGTCAAAAGTTAAATGATTGATAAGTAGAGTAAACTTTGCCCAATTGTTGCATAGCATATAAGAATCAGTAAAGGCAGGCATAGAGGGTATTCAATGGAACCACTTCAAAAACAAGTCCTGATCTTGAGTAATAAAGTCGATACCCTTTATCAGGTAGTCGATCAACTCAACAGTCAAGTCTCTTCCGCGCTCACAGAGTGTCGTTTAACTCCAACATCAGCGCCAACAGATGTGATGGGAGAAGCTAACGGACGCTATGGAAATAATAGCTATAGCGCTTCCAGATCGGTGATGGAACACAAAGACGTGCTATTAGATAGCAACGAGTTAGATACCCATCTCCACAGTGGCGAAAAGGAATTAGCGCCCGAAATTCAAATTCAGCGGCTCACAGCACAACTAACCGCAGCCTACAATCGGATAGCTGCCTTAGAGGAGCAATTGCTAGCACGGAGAATTCACTAATTGGTTGACAGTTAACAGTTAACCGTCAACTGTCAACCAATGTTATAGTTCATTCTTGCCATCAATGCTTCGATCGCTTGTAGGAGTTGAGTTTGGTTCCAGCCAGCAGTGAGGGAGGAGGCGATCGCGCAACCACCTGCGCCCATACCTTCTTTTACGTAACCTTGCTCGTAAGCGCGAAGTTGAGTATATCTGGAAGTTGCAAAACTAAGCTCAGTTGACAAAAGCGTTACAGTATCTATACTGGCAGCGAGTTCAACTGTTTTCCCCGTCGGATCTTCCGCTACCCAGCGAGTCGTTCCTACAACAACAGCTTCGGGATGCCAATTAATATGGTACGCCTTGACTACAGATTGCATTAAGGCATAAACAGCTAGCATTTGCGTACCACCAGCCAAGATAACCCCTTTTGTGCGACTAGCAGCGATCGCTATTCCAGCGACAACAATTTGCATCGGGTCTCCCACCGCTGCTACGAGTATGGCAGGATCTGCTACAGGTATCTGTTCCCACAGTCCAGCACGCTGCAACCCTGCTTGGACTAACTCCCATTTTTGGGTATGGTTGCAAATCGGATGGCTGCTGTTTACCTTACCAACAGCATCAACACCCAAACCAGTTAAAATAGCGAGTGCAGTTGTGGTTCCACCCACGACACACTCGCCAATAATTAAGTAGTCGTGGGAACTCTTACCAAGACGTTCTCCCCAAACTAAACCTTGTTCCAGTAAATGTTTTACCGTTGCTAGTGGCAATGCATCCCCTTGACTCAAACACTTAGCAGGAGTCCCGCCCAAATTGATTGTCGGTACGGTTGGCGGTTGGGGCAACCCAGCATTAAATAAATAGAGAGGAATATTCAATTCCTCCACAACAGCACGAGAGATCGCCACAGGAGAAGCCCCCGCAGGCAAGGGAGGTAAGGCATTCTGCGGCTGAGGTTGGGGACCGCTTGCTAAAAATTCAGCATCCGCGATCGCCGTATATTGTCGATCTTCAGGAGTCAGACCAGCGGCGGAGATCCCGGGAATTAAGCCTGTCGCCGTAAACCCCAAAACACAAGCAAACGCGGGAGAACCACCCCGATATCGTTCTATCCACGCTTGCCCTTGTTTTAATTGGGTGTAAATTCGGATTGCCACAGTTATCACAGTTATCAGGGAGCAGGGAGCAGTTAATTCTGACTTACGACTTACGACTTATTACTCATAGTCCATTAAAACCTGTACCCAGCGGGGCGGACGGGGAATTGGGTTGCCAAGGCGATCGAGGAGTAACCAAGCCACGAGGTGAACGACAAATAAATAAACTAAATTGCTGACTAAAACTAGTGCTAGCGCTAAGACTTGAATCACCAGCATACTTGGTTGTAGCAACAGTCCCAGCTTGTCAAAGATCCACTCTGCCAACTCCGTGACTTCTACAATCAGATAAACCCAGAGATCGCGACCCGACCAAATTGACATTAACCAAAAGCGAAAGAAGAAACCGATCGCGCCTAAAAGAGTTCCTAAAGCAACTGAGACAATCCAGGGCGATTGCCGCCGCCAAGCAGCACCTAATAATACTCCCATCACCCCATAGGGCATAACATACAGCAAACTGGGAATTGGACCCATCAACACTGCTAGCAGCAACCCAGAAACTCCAGCCGCCATCCATCCCGCCCGCGCACTCCATCGTAAATAGACGATCGCTACAGGGATCGCAAAGAAAATTCGTAGCAGGGGACCGAGGGGAAAATAAAAATTAATGAAATAGATCAAGCTGGCTGTACTAGCCAGAAAAGCTGTTTCCACCATTGCTAGCGGTGGGGCAGATTTCCCGGGCGATCGCTCCGATTGCTGTGAAGTCGTAAGATCGCTAGATGGATTTTCCTGAAATGAATGGGGATCGCTCATGTACCTGTCTGAAACTTCTTCCAGTCTAATCGGTGGAATGGTAATGGGTTCAGTCTTAAGTGGATAAAACTCTTAAAGCCTCAATAGAGTTACGGCGATTTTGCCGGAAAAACAAACATCGACATCTGTACCAGGAGCGCGATCGCGCTGGGCATATTCCCCGGCATAATAAAAGTTATCTCCTTCGATCCGATAATTGACTGGCAAGGGTTGAGTTGAAGGTTCGCAAAACACGACTTCTGGATCGGGATCTCCTGGTAGCAAGTGCGGTAAATTCACGTTCCAAAACGTGCCTGGTTCTGGCGGACGATGCAGTAAATCGGCTAATACTTTCGCCGTCCATCTTGCCGCAGTGTCCCAATCTACATTGCGTTTGCCTTTGCGGTAGTGGGAAACTGCCACCCCAGGAATTCCTTGAAATGCTGCTTCCCTAACGGCTGCGACAGTTCCAGAAATGTAGACGTCAGCCCCCATGTTACCCCCAGCGTTGATCCCAGAAAGCACAAACTTGACATCTTGACAGATATATGTAGTGGCTATGCGGGTACAATCGGCTGGAGTTCCGGCGATCGCATACTCGGTTTCACTGCGACGATGGACGTGGATTGCTTGAGTTGTGGTGACTTGATGCCCGCAACCAGATAGATGATCTCTAGGTGCAGCTACGATAACTTTGTAACCAGTTACAGCTTTCTGCAACGCCCGAATTCCTGGCGCGTCGATTCCATCATCGTTCGTTAAAATTAAAGTCATAGCTTAAAGTCATAATTTATACTTTTTTCGCGGATAATAGCCAGCGATCGCCCAGCATAGCCGCATCATAGCTATGTTATATGAAAGCGATCGCCACGATTTTGCGCAGTCACTAAACTAATACGCTGGAATGAATGCGATCGCCCCTTGGAGTGCAAAGATTGAAGAAAGGAAAACTTCTGCCAGATGGCTATGCCAGAACAGTACGGATCGATCGCCCAATACTACCACGAACGCACGAAATACGACCCTGAGACAATTGCCGCTAAAAGTCAGGGATTGGATTGGTCGAAGCAACCGTCGCCATTTAAAGAGTATAAGATCGGTACGGTTTTCGATCTCAAGCCCTATCTGCAAGCAGATGCAGAGGCTTCAGCAGTCATTCCAGGGATTGCTTGGTGGCAGCGATTGTCTCATCTTTTACTATATAGCTACGGGATCACTGCCAAAGTTCCCACTATGATGGGGCAACCGCTCTATCTCCGCTCTGCTCCCTCGGCTGGTGGCTTATATCCAGCCGAAGTTTATCTAATTTCTCGCGGTACGCCACTCATTCCAGCCGGACTTTACAACTATAACCCGCTGACTCATTCTCTCACTCAGTTTTGGGAAAGCGAGGTTTGGAGCGACCTGCAAGCAGCCTGTTTTCAACATCCAGCTCTAGAAAGTAGCGAAATTGCACTGATCGCCACAGCTATATTCTACCGCTCGGCTTGGCGCTACCAAGACCGCGCCTATCGTCGGATATTTTTGGATACCGGACATCTGCTAGGTAATATTGAATTAGCTGGCGCTTTGACTAACTTTCGTCCCTACTTAGCGGGTGGATTTATTGATGCAGCTGTTAACCAATTTCTGTATCTCGATCCAGAACAGGAAGGAGCGATCGCGGTCATCCCATTAGTAGATTTGGCAGCACAACAATTACCCCTCAAATTACCGTTCAGTTGCACAGCCTTACCATCTGCTACCCAAGCTGAGTATCCCGAAATTCCCGACGGCGAACTACTGGCTTACTGCCATCAAGCAACGCAAATAGACGAAATACCAGCAGCAAAAAGCCTAGAGCAAGAGGAAGTCGTTGATTTAGAAGATAAATACAACTTTCCTTTTTGTTTGAAAGTTTCAACTAATACTAACCCGATAGATTGGGGAGTAGATTTAGTCGGGTTGGAAACGACCATACTCGAACGCCGTTCCACCCGTGCTTACACTGGGGCTGAACTCACGATAGATGAGTTAAGGGTCTTGTTAGATTTCACCTATCAACCTCAGCATTACGTCGAGCGAGGATTTGATGGCACTCCAGACTATTTCGACTTAAGCTTAATTGAAACATTTATCGCCGTATCTGGTGTTACAGGCTTAGAAGACGGTTGCTACTACTACGCACCAAAAGCCCAAGAACTGCGGCAAATTCGATTTAAAAACTTTCGCCGCGAACTGCACTTCCTCTGCTTAGGACAAGAACTCGGTCGAGATGCAGCCGCCGTTCTCTTTCACACCGCAGACCTGAAAAAAGCTGTAGCACGCTATGGCGATCGCGTTTATCGCTATCTACATATGGATGCAGGACATTTGGGACAAAAACTGAATTTAGCCGCTATTCGTCTCAACTTAGGTGTGAGCGGTATCGGTGGCTTTTTTGACGATCGCGTTAACGAAGTTCTTGGCATTCCAACTGACGAAGCCGTACTTTATATCACTACGTTGGGAAGACCGAGATGAAAAAGTCAAAAGTCGCAGGGGCGGGTTTTGTGAAGATACCTACACTAGAATAAATAATTTTGCGGTTAAACCCGCCCGTACAGAAATCAAGTCAAAAATGAGGAATTCTTTTATTCATTTTCCGATACAAAACTGGCTGAAAATCCGATCTAGGACTGACTCTGTGACTTCTTCACCAGTAATTTCTCCTAGTGCTTGAATTGCACCGCGTAGATCGATCGTCCAAAAATCTAAAGGTAACTGCTGTTCGATCGCCTCTCGTACCTGTTCTAAGCAAGTTTGCGCTCCGATCAGCGCGGCGGCTTGACGTTGGTTAATTGCTAAATCTAGATTGGCAGAATCTACCTTTCCCGATCGCACCTTTGCCAAAATTGCTTGCTCTAAAGCATCTATACCGCGATCGCAAGCAGCAGCCGTTGTCACGACCTGACTGATTTCGGCTGGATAATTCACTGTTTCCACCGCAGCAAGATCGATTTTATTAATAACTAAAATTAACGGACGGTGTTTTACCTGAAGGTAAATTTCCTCATCCGCCTGAGTCCATCCCGCTGCTGCATCAATTGTCAATAAAATTAAATCGGCGGCTTCAGCGCTAGAAAGCGATCGCTCGACTCCCATTTTCTCGACTCGATCTTCCGTAGCGCGAATTCCGGCTGTATCTAATACCTGAATCGGAATTCCTCCCACGATGAGTTGAGACTCGACCACATCGCGAGTCGTACCAGGTAAATCGGTGACAATAGCGCGATCGCTACGACTCCAGGCATTCAACAAACTCGATTTTCCCACATTCGGACGACCGACAATTGCCACTTTTAATCCCGTGCGTAATAATTCGCCTCGATCGGCTGTAGCCAGAATTTTGCTGACTTCTACCCCAATTTGGGCTAGTTCTGCTCGAACTAGTGTTTCATCCAATGGTGGTAGATCCTCCTCAAAGTCAATTCTTGCCTCAATTTCTGCTAGGACATCCAAACATTTCGTTCGTAATTGACGAATTGGGTGAGCTAATTTTCCCTGTATACCTGCCAAAGCCGTCTGCGCTGCTTGCGGCGATCGCGCCCCGACCAAATCGGCTATACTTTCGGCTTGGGTTAAGTCTAAGCGTCCGTTTAAAAATGCTCTGAGAGTAAACTCTCCTGGCTGCGCTAGTTTTGCTCCTCCTTCCAAACACAATTGCAACACCTGCTGTACTGCCATAATCCCACCATGACAGTGAAACTCAACGACATCTTCGCGGGTATAGGAACGTGGAGCCTGCATGATGAGCAATAACGCCTCATCCACAAGTTGCTGTGTTTGGGGATGGCGAATGTAGCCGTAGAGAATGTGGTGGCTTTCCCAAATTTGTTTTCCGGGGGTATGAAATAAACGACGCGCGATCGCGATCGCTTCATTTCCCGAGACCCTAACAATACCTACGCTACCCTGTTGCGGTACTACCGCAGTGGCAATGGCAGCAATAGTAGACAATGCGATCGAATTAGACATTTATTGCCGAAACACGCAACAGACAACACATATAGGGCAACACATATAGGGGCGCACGGCCGTGCGCCCCTACAAATTTATTGTAATCAAATTAGAACTGCTACATTTTTGTCTCAACAACCAATACGGGCAGGTTTAATTGCAAAATGATTTGTTCTAGTGCAAACTATTGGCAACAAACCCGCCCCTACGACTGAACGGGCGGGTTTAATTGTAAAATGATTTATTCTATTACAGACATTAGCAACAAACCCGCCCCTACGACTTCTGCGTTCTCACACTAATAGTAGGCGCTCTTGTAGCCCGTCGTCACTCCGTTAGCAACTGCACCAATCACAGGGCTACCGACAATTTTTAAGCTTTCTAATGCCTTTGCCAGCGCCGAACGATGAGCTTTGCCCATACCTACAACTAAAAGACTTGCATCTATATGAGCAGAGAGGAGATTGCTATCTGCAAGTCCTAATAGTGGGGATGTATCGTATACGATCAGGTCGAAAGCAGATTCAAACTGTTTTGCTAGGTTTTGCATCTTTTGAGATGAGAGCAAATGGGCAGGATTGGGGGGAATTTGTCCGGCTGTTAAAACATACAAACTCTCAACTTCTAACGATGTCTTGCTGAGTGATAGTTCGGCGCGATCGCTATTCTTAACTGCTACTGGTTCGCAATTGACTCGATGCAACACATCTTGAAAATTGATGTCATTCACGATGACATTACTTAAGCCAACGGTGTTACTTAAACCTAAGCGTTTGTGAATGTTAGGATTGCGTAGATCTGCATCCACTAATAGCACTCTCTGCCCCATCATGGCGGCTGTTTGAGCTAAATGGAGTGCCACTGTAGATTTTCCTTCTTCCGCAGCAGCAGAAATGACAGCCAAAGACCGGATCGGCTTATCAAAACCCAGAAAGCGGATATTCGTGTACAAAGAGCGCAAAGATTCCCAAAACTGAGCCATAGTTTGCTGTTGCGTTTGTGATTTTTGTTGGCTCGATTTTGCGATCGGATTGATAGATTTTACGAGTTCGGTAACGCCAGCTTGAACCGAACTAGCGTCTTTTTTCAGGGGAATTTCTCCCAGTAGCGGCAATCGGGTTAAATCTTTTACTTCTTCAGGCGTATGAATCACATTGCTGAATTTTTCGATCAGCAATGCCACTGCAATACCCGTCAATAAACCCATAACTGCCCCTAACATTAAATTACGTTTCAGGCTCAACGAAGAAGTTACAGGGTCGGTAGGAGGAGTGATCAGCTGCCAAGGCACTTGTTTTTGTGCCAAATCTATGCGTAATGCTTCGCGCTTAGTTAAAAACTGATTTAAGTTTTCGGAAGCAATTTTTAGTTGCCCTATGAGATCGTCATTCTGGCGTGCCAGTGCGGGAAATTGCTTCACCTGCTGCCTTAATACCATATCGGCTTGAGCCAGCGCTTTATTCTCTGCCTCTAAAGTTTGAATCTGGTTAGCCGCCTCTAATATTTGCTGTGTCTGTTGCTGGCGAATAGTATTGGTAGAGGCAAAGGCTGGCAGCTGATTCGATACACGTATGTTCTTGCCTAAGATTGCCCTTCTTTCCTGTTCTACTAAGGGAAGTAAATTTCGTTCCTGCGATCGCAGTGCCTGAACTGTAGGACTATCTTCCCGATATTGCGCTGCTGTAACAGCAATCTTGGTTTGAATCTTTTGGAGTTCGTTTAACAACGCTTGATAGCGGGGTGCTTCACTCAAAGCCGTGACGACTGCTGCTTCTGGCGATCGCATTTGTAACTGCTGTTGTAACGCATTATAGAGGGCGCGAGTTCTGGCTAATTGAGTCTGCGTTTCTCGTTGTTGCTGCGTAATTAGATTCAGTCGATCGGCAAGTTGTTTGCCTTGCCCTTCAGTATCGATTAAGTCATGTTTTTGTCGGAAAGTTTGGAGCCTTTCTTGTAAAGATTCAACTTGTTGACGTAATTTTGGTAACTGTTCTTCTATAAATTGAAGTCCCATCCGCACGTCAGACCGACGCTCCTCTAAGCTATAAACTAAATAAGCTTTAGAAAGCAGATCCAGTACGTACTTAATTTTTTCTGGATTTGGATCTCGGTAAGTTACTGAAATAATATTAGTATTCGGCAGTCGTTCAAACTTAAGCTTTGTCAGGTCGGCATTTGGATACTGCGTTAATACTTGCTTGGCAACAGGAGTCATAATTTTAGGACTCTGTAATACCTTAATTTCAGTTTCGTTGACGCTTCTTTGTTCGGTTTTGATTTCGTTGAGAGGAGATATCGACAGCTTATTCTCAGCAGTTATAGGTTCGAGCAGTAAATCAAACTTGGCTTCATAGACTGGTTTACTTAGTAAACCATAAACTACTGCCGCAGCTGCAACTGTGGTTGCTACACTCGCAACTACAAGCATTCTTCTTTGAACTGCGGCAATTAGCTTTCCTATGTTTAAACCACCTTCATCACCTTCTTCTAGCTGCGCTTTAGATGCCAAAGGTAAAGACTGACTTTGAGGACTGTTGCTCTCAGTTAACAATTTCTGAAGATGGTGTTTAGTCTCCATTCTGGGTTTCCACTTATTGTTTACTCATAATGCACCCGTAGTAGAAAGTTTGAATGAACTTTCTACTATGAGAGCGTACAGTGATATATATAGATATTTACTCTAGGAAAATCCAACTAATAGTTGATTGCTTAATTATTTGAGTTACTTTGTGTTGTTAGCTTGGCTACAGTTGAGTTCTGTAAGTTAGAATTCAGTTTCTAGCCACCGAATATACGGCTATAAAAATATGCTGCGCGATCGCAGTTGAGTCTGACATTTAATAAAAACCATTGATTATTATGACTGTTTAGCAAACCAACCTATATTAATTAGTCTTCTTTTATACTACACACTTATTGAGGATTTACGGAATTTTTATATTGTGTCCCATGATTATAAATATTAAGTAAAATTTCGGATAAGTATATTGAATTTCTTCCTAGTTTCTTGCATTGGGCAAAGTTTTACCTAGTAGGAGAGTAAATTGAGAATAATTACAAAAAATAATGAAGCGATCCGAACAACTCGCAAATATAAGCTACAGCTACAGGAGCTTGAAAAAGCATAACTTAAATTCGATCGAAAAAATCTTAAAAGCGATCGCGATCGTGCCAAACTTTTACAACTTTCACAGTTAAGAAATTATCTGCACGTACTTTCACCGATCGCAAAAATACGGAAGCGATCGCTGCTATGCGATCGAGACAAGATTATCGAAACGAGTTATGGTTGCTGCACTGTGGAATGAGAATGCCACGATCTGTGAGTTGGTTCATGGTAGCTTGAACTTTAGCTATAGGTAACTCAAGCTTGTAAGCAACTAGTACAGCACTACAGAAAGGATGACGTTGGAGTACGTTGAAGACGTTCTGCTCTAGGTCGCTCATGAATCTGTCCTCCAAGCTGTTCTTGTCTCAAAAATAGGACGAGAAAGTGAATAAACTGTGAAGCCAAGAGATAAAATTTTTCTCACGCTTGACTTACGCATCACCACTCGCGGGTAGCGTGACGGTAAAAATCGTACCTTGTCCGAGGGTACTTTCGGCAGTAATTTGTCCTTGATGGTTGGCAACAATCGCAGCCGCAATTGCTAAACCCAATCCCGAACCTGTTGATGCTTGTACTCCTTGTGATGCTGTCGTGTGGGTACGCGCAGGATCGACGCGATAAAAGCGATCGAATAAGTGAGGTAAAGCAGTTTCGGGAATACCAATCCCCGTGTCTTCGACTTTGACTTGGAGGCGAGAAGAGAGGAGCGAATGGTAGGGGCGCACAGCTGTGCGCCCGTACAGAAGGGGCGAGGAAAAAAGTTCTTTGTTAGTCGTAATATGTTGTAGCTCGACCCGAATTTCGCCATCTTCTGGGGTGTAATGTATAGCATTACCAATCAAGTTGGTAAATAATCGTGCTAGTTGATTCCAGTCCCCCTGGAGAGTAAACCAATCGTCTTCGGTTTCTGTCTCCGTTGGTGCGGTTAAATCTAGGAAAATTTTGATCTTCTTTTCTGCTGCGGCGAATTGCTGTTCTTCTACTACTTCCATTAACAGTGCATCTAAAGGACAGGCAGAAAATTGTGGTTGAACGATCCCGCTATCTTGACGCGCTAGAAATAATAAGTCATCGACAAGACGACCGAGGCGTTTAGTTAATCGTTCTACTACTTTTAATTGTTGTCCGTATTTTAAAGATCCTGCGCCTTGCCCTCCGGCTGAATCTAATTCTGCTAAAGCGACTTGGACGTTAGTTTGAATTAAGGCGATGGGGCTTCTCAATTCATGGGAAGCATCAGCGGTAAATTGTTTCAGGCGTTGGTAAGAATCTTTGACGGGTTCCATCGCTTTTCCCGACAGAAACCAACCGCAAAGCGCTACGGAAACGAGCATCAATCCAATTCCCAAAATTAAATCAAAAGCGAGTTTTTGACTTGGTTTAGTAACTTCAAACCAAGGATGACTGACGCGCAAATATCCTAAAACTTGTCTTCCAATTTGGATTCTTTCGGTAACTTGTCTGAGGAGGAGTGAGGAGTGAGGAGTGAGGAGTGAGGGAGTTTCTACATCTTGATGGTGGCTAATTTGAACAGTTTCACCCGTGCGGTTGGGATGTAAGGGAATATCTAAAGGTTCCGTAAAGGTTGACCAGAGTAGTTCTCCAGTAGGGCTAAACCATTCTAAATCGATGCGATCGTCATCGACTGTATCGGCATTATCTCGAAAAGAAGCTTCAATATTTAACCGCTGTCCGCTTTCTGGAGAAATTGGTTCGATGACCAGCGATCGCCCAACAACTTCTACGACATGATTTAAGGTATCGTCAATCCGTTCGATCAGGGTATTGCGGACGTACCAATACATCCCACTGGCAAATAGGAGCAGTAGGATAGCAGTAACGGCTGTATACCAAAGCGCTAATCGGCGACGAGTGGTTTGGAACATGAAACGGGGTGTGGGGTGTAGGGTGTAGGGTGTGGGGACAAGGGGGAGACGTTAAAATTCAAAATTCAAAATTTACCACGCGCCACGCGCCACGCGCCACGCACCACTAACAAATGACAAATGACAAATTATAAACTACGAGTCAGAAATAATGGACTGCGAAGTATTCCGGTAGTAGCATGGCGATTAGCTCGATAAGAGAGGTTGTTGTCACTGTTGAGGTAGTCAAGAGGAAACGCTAAAACAAATTACATCGGCGGATGTCGAGATTATGATTTTCAAGGAGTTAAAACCCAAACGGGGTTGGATTATAGGTGTGACTGCGGGAGCGATCGCGATCGGTTTAATTGGTATCGGAGTCACTCAGTTGAGAAATTCCGAGCAAAACAAACCAACAGCATCTCAGACTCCTGCACCTCTACCTCAAAAGGTAACAGTTGTTGCCCTTGGACGACTAGAACCGCAAGGGGAAGCAATTCGCGTCAGCGGTCCTGGGGGCGAGCGAATTGGCAAACTATTAGTCTCGCGGGGTGATTTGGTCAAGATAGGGGCGGTTATTGCTTATTTAGAAAGTTACGATGAGAGGCTGGCGGAAAGAAATTATGCTGCTAGTCAATTAGCTGAAGCGCGGGAGAGGCTAAAAGCAACGACTGCATACGCTCAAGCCCAAGTTCAAGAAGCTCAAACGCGAATTCAACAAGTCGATCGCCCCGGGACTTTTGAAGTCGAGGCGCAAAGAGCGACCGTCCGCCAGTTAGAAGCAGAGCTAGCTTTAGCACAAACTGACTTGCAACGCAACCAAAACCTTTATCAAGAAGGAGCGATCGCCAAGCAAGAATTAGATCGGCAAGTCAGTCAAACGCGCAGCTTGCAGGAACAACTCAACAACGCCAAAGCATCCTTAATTCGGCTAGAAAATGCCGTGAAAGCGAATTTAGGCAACGCGGAAGCTCAACTGAAGTCAGAGCAAGCAAATTTACCGTTATCTCAAGTCCAAGTTGCAGCGAGATCGGCAGCACAAAATCTGAAATTAGCCGAAGCACGTTTGCAGCGGACAATTATCCGCGCCCCCAGAACTGGAAGAATTTTACGAGTTTTTGCTTATCCTGGGGAGGCGATCGCCGATGATGGCATCGTGGAAATGGGAGATACCCGCCGGATGTATGCCGTAGCTGAGGTGTATGAATCTGATGTGGGGTTGGTAAAAGTCGGGCAAAAGGCAACGATTACCAGTCGTAACGGTGCTTTCGCTAAACCCATAACCGGAGAAGTTTCGGAAATTGGCTGGCAGATCTTTAAAAATAACGTTCTCGATGACGATCCGGCGGCTAATGCCGATGCACGGGTGGTAGAGGTGAGAGTGCTTTTGGATGATAGTCAAACAGTAGCAGCTCTGACCAATTTACAGGTAGACGTGAAAATAGACGTGAAATGAGGACTCCGATCGCCTGGTTGAATTTGGTACACGAAAAAACGCGGTTAGTTGTGGCGATCGCTGGAGTTGCGTTTGCGGTCATTCTCGTATTTATGAACTTGGGTTTTTTGGGTTCTCTGGCAAAATCTGCCAGCCAAATGTACGAGCAAATTAATGCCGATATCTATCTGCGATCGCCCCTAGCTTTAGAAATTAGCAGTACCAAACCCTTTGCGATCGAGCGGATCTATCAAGCACGCGGAGTTAACGGCGTAGAAAGAGCCATGCCACTTTATTTAGGTTATCTCCAATGGCGCAACCCCGAAACTCGCCTGAGTCGGGCGATCTTTGCCTTTGGCATTAACCCCAGCGATCCGGTGTTTTTGATTCCAGAATTGGATTCTCCGGCAAATCGAGCCGCGCTTCTACGTCCAGATACCGTCCTGTACGATCGCCTTTCTCGCCCTGAATACGGGACGCAAAAAATTGGCACGACGACAGAAGCCAGATCGAGAGGAATTGGCAGAAAAGTCACAATTGGCGGGCAATACACCTTCGGCGGTGGATTTGCTGCTGATGGGACGTTAATAATGAGCGATCAAAACTTTCGCCGCTATTTCGATCCCTTTCCGCTCAACCGCGTCAGTTTAGGACTGGTGAAACTGCGATCGGATGCAGATCTCAATCTAGTTGTCAAGGACTTGCGGCGAATTTTGCCCAAAGATGTCGAAGTGATTACGAAAGCAGAAATCATCGACCGCGATCGCGCCTACTGGATTGGAGCAACATCCACAGGCTTTATCTTTGGCATGGGGGTAATTGTCTCCTGTATTGTCGGTGTCGTCATCGTCTATCAAATCCTCTATACCGATGTTTCCAGCCACTTACGGCAATACGCCACCCTCAAAGCAATGGGTTATCGCAGCCGAGTTCTGTGCGCGATCGTCATTCAAGAAGCAATTATTCTTGCTCTTCTAGGTTACATTCCAGGCTTCGCCATCTCCCTCGGTCTATACGATCTCACCTTAAAAGCCACTAGCGGCGGTTTACCAATCGCAATGGAATTCGGACGCGCTATCTTGGTGCTGCTATTAACGATCCTCATGTGTACCATCTCCGGCATAGTTTCCCTGCAAAAAGTCATCAACGCCGACCCCGCCGAAGTCTTTTAATCAGTTATCAGTTATCAGTTATCAGTTATCAGTTATCAGTTATCAGTAAAGAGTGGTTAGTGTTGTTACTTACGACTTACGACTTACGACTTACGACTTATTTCAGTTATGCTTCCCCCCCGTCACACTCCTTTAGCTTGGTTCAATTTGACTCACGAAAAGCGCCGCTTGCTGACTGCAGTTGCAGGGGTGTCTTTTGCCGTGTTGTTGATGTTTATCTTTCAAGGGTTTGAAAATGCTTTGTACGACAGCCAAGTACAACTGCTCAAACGGCTGAATGGAGAAATTCTGATCGTCAATCGGCTCAAATACAATATGTTTGTACCAGAGCAATTTGCCCGCAGACGACTTTACCAAGCACAAAATTTTGAGGGTGTAGTTGCTGCCTATCCTTTTTATACAACTACAGGCGATTGGAAAAATTCTGAAACGAAAACCATCCGACCATTGCGAGTCATTGCTTTCAATCCTGATGACCCTGTATTACCTCTGCCTGGAATTTTACAAAATCGGGAGGCGTTGAAGCTACCTTGGACGGCACTAATTGACGACCAATCGCGATCGGAGGTGGGACCGATCGCGCCTGGTACAGTTACCGAACTCTCAGAACAGCAGATTCGATTGGTAGGAACTTTCAGTCTGGGAACAGACTTTGCTTCTGGAAATGGCAATGTTGTTATCAGCGACCAAAATTTCTTACGCTATTTTGCTAATTTGGCTCCAGAGGAAGACAGCCGCACGCTCAATACTGTCGATATCGGACTGTTAAAAGTGGCGGAAAATGCCGATGTCGATGCGATCGCATCTGCACTACGCCAGCAATTACCGCAAGATGTCGCCGTGTGGACGAAAGCCGAGTTCGTGCAAAAAGAATTAAGCTACTGGCAAGAGAATACAGCAATTGGCTTTGTATTTTCTCTACTCACAACAATGGGATTTTTCGTTGGGATTATCTTGGTTTATCAAATTTTATATACAGATGTGGCGGAACATTGGGCAGAATATGCCACGCTCAAAGCGATCGGTTATTCTAATTTCCACTTGTTAGGAATTGTGTTGCAGGAATCAGTGATTCTAGTCTTTTTTGGTTTTGTCCCAGGATTTTTTATCAGTTTGGGACTGTATAGTTTAACAGCTAGTTCTACAGGTTTGTTAATGCAAATGACTTGGGGACGAGCAATTAATATTCTGATTGCTACCTTTATTATGTGTTTGATTTCGGGCGCGATCGCCGTGCGTAAAGTTCAAGCGACAGATCCGGCGGAGGTATTTGGTTCGTGAGAAAAATAAGTAAGTCAAAAGTTAAAAGTCAAAAGTCAAAATTTTTCTATTGCCGACTCCCGAACGCCAGTTCGCACAACGGGGGGAACCCCACCGGACAGTTTGCTCAACGGGGGAAACCCCCGCACGCAACTGTCCTCCGCAAGCGACTGGCTCCTCCCGACTCGCTGCTATACGTGACAGCTTATGACAGATAAATGTGCTGTTATAATTCGCCAGCTCAATTACTATTTCGGGCAAGGCGATCTACGTACCCAGGTATTGTACGACATTAACCTCGATTTACCCAAAGGACAAATCGTGATTATGACTGGTCCATCGGGTTCGGGTAAAACAACGCTTTTGAGTTTAATTGGAGCCTTGCGCTCGGCTCATGAAGGTAATTTGCAAGTATTGGATAAAGAATTAGTCGGACTCAACAAATCTCAATTGGTAGAAGTGCGGCGCAATATTGGCTTTATCTTCCAAGCACACAATTTATTTGAATCTCTCACTGCTTCGCAAAATGTAGAAATGGCAGTGGAGTTAACAAATAACTGGCGAGAAAAGCGCAAATTAGCAGTAGAGATGTTGAGCCAGTTGGGGTTAGCAAATCGCGTAGATTACAAACCCAATGCTCTATCGGGAGGACAAAAACAAAGAGTTGCGATCGCCCGTGCTTTAGTCAATCAACCGCAATTAATTTTAGCAGACGAACCTACTGCTGCTTTAGATAAAAAATCGGGGCGCGAAGTCGTGATGTTGATGCAAAAACTTGCCAAGGAACAGAGCTGCACGATTTTAATTGTGACTCACGATAATAGTATTTTAGATGTTGCCGATCGCATTATTAACTTAGTTGAAGGTCGCCTAGAATCAGACGAAAATTTAGATAATTTCGTCTCTAGCCGCGATCCGAAAAGCCTCGATCGGAGGATGTTTAGTTGATGCAAATAACAATTCTGCTCTACATCAAGATATAAACTATTCTTTTGCAAACCAATTTATTAAAAGAATATGGAATTTATATTGCGATTATTTATTAAATACGATTTGTGCTTGTTCTAAAATAGATAAACTTCTTTTCAATTTAATAATTTGCGATCTAAAAATCAACTTAGATCGGAACTGAAGTAATTGATTTAGTAAAATAATTATTGCTCCACCTCCAGTTAAATAAAGTATCGCTATTCTATCAAAAGAAATTCCCAAATTGTAAACGAAAAACGACACTGCGATAAAAGAAAGAATAGGTGCAAAACTAATTGAAATTGCTTCTTTGCTTTCCATTTCATCGATTAAGTATTTTATGTGAAGCTTAATATGTTCTATGTTTTGATAATTCGTGTTAGTGTCAATGATTTCTCTAATTTTTCTAGCTGCACTACGAGTAAATGCAGTATCTTTTCCGACTCTTCTAACATAATCTCTAGTTGTTTCTCTTGATAATCTCCATAATTTATAGATTTTAATAACTATTGCAACTCCTCCGGGGATTAAACTAAAAATAAATACTATTAGCAGAATACTTTGCCAAATATTTACAATTGATGGCGATAAATATTTAATGTTTTTTATTAGTAAAATTAAGCTGACAAGACAAATCATTAAAAGTATGGAAAAACTGATAAAACTCCATTCCTCATATTTACTCATGCCTGTCGCTTCATGTAAAATCCAATTTTCTTTTAGCTGACGTTCTTCTTTTTCTAACAGATATCCTAACAAGTCAAAAATCTCTTGTAAATCTTTGTCATTTGATAGTTGCTTCATTTATTCACTCCTAAACAAAACAGATTTATATCAAAAGACTTTTGTGTACGAAAGTGCGATCGCCCTTCGATAATGAAGCGATCGCACATCCGAAGAAAAAATGTAATTAAGCGCCTTCCCGCAATTTATCCAACACGCTACGATCTTCCAAAGTCGAAGTATCGCCAGAAACTTCTTCACCTGCGGCTAGAGAACGGAGTAACCGTCGCATGATTTTCCCCGAACGGGTTTTGGGTAAAGAGTCGGTAAAGCGAATTTCTCCAGGACGCGCGATCGCCCCAATTTCATTCACAACGTGCTGCTTGAGTTCTTTATTTAAAGCCTCGCTGGGTGTTATCGTTCCTTCTAGGGTGACAAAGGCAACGATTTCTTCTCCTTTCACCTCATCTGGCTTACTCACGACGGCGGCTTCAGCTACCGCTGGATGAGACACCAAAGCTGATTCAACTTCCATCGTCCCCAAACGGTGTCCGGCTACGTTGATCACGTCATCGACACGACCCATCACCCAGTAATAACCATTTTCATCTCGTCTTGCCCCGTCTCCAGCAAAATAGACGTACTGTCCATCTTTGGGGGGAATGTGTTCCCAATAGGTGCGGCGGAAGCGATCGGGATCGTTGTAGACTGTCCGCATCATTCCAGGCCAAGGGTGACGCACGACTAAATAACCACCGTTATAATCGCCTACGGGGTTGCCTTCTAAATCCACTACGTCAGCTAAGATTCCTGGGAAAGGACGAGTCGCCGAACCAGGTTTAGTAGGAATTGCCCCTGGTAAGGGCGTAATCATAATACCCCCAGTTTCCGTTTGCCACCAAGTATCGACAATCGGACAGCGATCGCCTCCAATAACGCGCTGATACCACATCCAGGCTTCAGGATTGATCGGTTCGCCTACCGTTCCCAGCAAGCGTAGGGAAGAGAGATTTTTGGCTTTGGGCAAGTCTTCGCCCATTCTAATAAAGGCGCGAATCGCCGTAGGTGCGGTGTAGAAAATATTCACGCCGTATTTTTCAATTACGTCCCACATACACCCAGGATTAGACGGACGCGGCGCACCTTCATACATCAGTGTAGTTGCACCGTTAGATAGGGGACCGTAGACGATGTAACTATGTCCGGTAATCCAACCCACATCCGCCGTACACCAGTAGACATCAGTATCTTGCAGATCGAAGATCCATTTGGTTGTCATGTGGGTGTAGAGGTTGTAACCTGCGGTTGTGTGGACGACACCCTTCGGTTTACCCGTGCTACCAGAAGTGTAGAGGACAAACAGCATATCTTCGCTGTCCATCGGTTCGGCGGGACAATCTGCTGATGCACCTTTTTCTAAATCGTGCCACCAGCGATCGCGTCCTGCTTCCATGTGAACTTCTTGTCCTGTACGCTTGACAACGAGGACGTTTTCGACTGTGGGGACGGCATTGTCAGCTAAAGCTTTATCGACTTGATCTTTAAGGGGAACGATCGCATCTTTACGCCAACCGCCATCGGCTGTGACGACTAACTTAGCTTGGGCATCGTTCAAGCGATCGCGCAAGGCTTCGGCGCTGAAACCACCAAAGACAACGCTGTGAGGTGCGCCAATTCTGGCACAAGCTAACATGGCGATCGCGGCTTCAGGGATCATTGGCATATAGATCCCGACAAGATCGCCTTTTTTTACCCCCAACTGTTTGAGAACATTGGCAAATTTACAGACTTCCCGATGTAGCTGCGCGTAGGTGAGGGTGCGAGAATCACCTGGTTCGCCTTCCCAGATCAAAGCAGCTTTATTCTTACGCCAAGTGGTCAGGTGGCGATCGAGACAATTGTAAGAAATATTTATTTTGCCACCGACAAACCATTTCGCAAAAGGCGGTTGCCAATCTAACACCGTGTCCCATTTTTGGAACCAATGCAATTCTTTTTCCGCTAGTTCAGCCCAAAATTGCTGTGGATTGGCTTTGGCTTTGTTATAGAGTTCTTCGTATTCATCAAAGCTTTTGATATGAGCTTTTTGTGAAAATTCTGCTGGCGGTTGAAATAAACGCTTTTCTTGCAGGATGGATTCAATCGTGATTTGTGACATAGCGATCGTGCTCATCGTTATTGCTACTAAAAACCATTCTGAATGCAGATTTGCCCGAAATTGTTTTGATTTTCGTTAAGATGGGCAACTACCCGTATTCGACAATTGTAGTCAGATAGCTCCATCACTATTTGCGATCGTGAAAGTTGTAGATGGAACAAAGCTTGCTGTGAATTATCCTGTTGATAGCAATTTTCGATTGTGTGCGTGACACGGGTAGGGGCGCACGGCTGTGCGCCCCTACGGACGTGTATTTTACCCAATTGAAAACCGCTATGAGAACGCGATTTCAGGCGATCGCAACGCCTAGCCTACTCTCCCTCTCTCCCGCTCAACAGGTTAAGCTGAATGGAAGAGTCATATTTTGACAAGCTGTATCTGTAGGGTCTTCAGGTTTAAAAACTGTTAATGATAGACGAAATACTAAATTCCCCGTATCACGCCAGCATTGAAACCGCCGCAGTCTTAACCATATTGATCTTTTTAGAAGCGGTACTCTCGGCTGATAATGCGATCGCCCTAGCCGCGATCGCCCAAGGACTAGAAAATAAAAAACTCGAACGTCAAGCGCTCAATCTCGGCTTGGTAGTTGCCTTCGTGCTGCGGATTGCCTTAATCTTGACAGCAACTTGGGTACAGCAATACTGGCAGTTCGAGCTACTGGGGGCGCTTTACCTGCTATGGTTAGTATTTCAACACTTTACCTCAGCAGAAGACGAAGACCACCTGCACCACGGACCTCGATTTCAAGCGCTTTGGCAAGCTATCCCCATCATCGCCTTCACAGATTTGGCATTTTCCCTCGATAGCGTCACTACAGCGATCGCCGTTTCTCAAGAACGCTGGCTGGTACTGACGGGGGCTACTGTTGGTATTATCACCCTTCGATTCATGGCAGGTTTATTCATTCGCTGGTTAGATGAATTTACCCATTTAGAAGATGCCGGATACATTACCGTTGCCTTGGTAGGCTTGCGATTGTTGCTGCGGGTAGCTAACGATGCTTTAGTACCCCCAGAATGGTTAATGATAACCGCGATCGCGCTGTTATTTCTCTGGGGCTTTTCCAAGCGCAATGTTGAGGACTCTCCTGAAGCGATCGTACCTACAGAGACTAAAGAGAAAAGCGAAGTATCGAAGTAGGTTGACAGTTGACGGTTAACGGTTAACCGTCAACTGTCAACTTATTCCTTAATCCACGGAGTCAAGCTAGGTTCCCAACTCGCTAGTTCTTCTTCCTTAAACCAGAGGCTAACTTCTTGTTGGGCAGTCTCCGGTGCGTCAGAACCATGAATGATGTTACGCCCAATGTTAACGCCATAGTCGCCCCGAATTGTTCCTGGCTCTGCTGTTAGGGGGTTAGTAGCACCGATCATCTTCCGCGCTGAAGCAATAACTCCATCGCCTTCCCAAACCATCGCTACGACGGGACCCGAAGTGATAAACTCAACTAAACCTTGGAAAAAAGGTCTTTCTCGGTGAACGCCATAATGCTGCTCGGCAAGTTCGCGGCTGACTTTCATAAACTTCATCCCAACCAGGGTAAAGCCCTTAGCTTCAAAGCGGCGAATAATTTCACCGACTAAACTCCGTTGTACGCCATCGGGCTTAATTGCTAAAAATGTGCGTTCCACAGCTATCTTCCTTTGAGTTGTCATTAGTCATTTGTCATTTGTCATTTGTAACTTACTCATGACTGCTGACAAGTAACAAATATCAAAATCAGATTATCTTAAATCAGCGACCAGTTATCAGTTACTTACGACTTACGACTTACGACTTACGACTTACCCATTACCTTAATTTGAATAAGTTACACTGGCTATGCGTGGGGCTGTACAGAGGTTAGAAAGACGAGGTGAGAATAGAGATGGGAGCAGAGCCAACTGTAGGAGAAATGGAGCCAGCAACGGTTGCAGAAACCACAACCGAGCTAAAAAACGGCAAGCCGAAGTCGTTGCAAATTGCTCCTGGTAAATTATCGCGTTCGTGGACGATTGAGGACAGCGAAGCGCTCTACCGAATTCAAGGGTGGGGCGAACCATATTTTTCAATTAACGCCGCTGGTCATATTACAGTCTCTCCCAAAGGCGATCGCGGTGGTTCGTTGGATTTGTACGAGTTGGTAAATGCTTTAAAACAGCGAAATTTGGGACTACCTCTGTTAATTCGCTTTTCCGATATTTTAGAAGACCGGATCGAGCGGTTGAATGCTTGTTTTGCCAAGGCGATCGCCCGTTACAACTATCCTGGTGTTTATCGTGGCGTATTTCCGGTCAAATGCAACCAACAACGCCACCTCATTGAAGATTTGGTACGATTTGGCAAACCGCACCAGTTCGGCTTGGAAGCTGGCTCTAAACCAGAGTTAATGATTGCTTTGGCGTTGCTAGATACTCCAGGGGCGCTGATTGTTTGTAATGGCTACAAGGATAAGGAATATATCGAAATCGCCATGCTAGCCAGCCGTTTAGGACAAACACCAATCGTCGTCCTAGAGCAAGTTGAAGAAGTCGATTTGGCAATTGAAGCAAGTCGCCAGTTGGGAATTCAGCCAATTTTAGGCGTGCGGGCAAAACTCAGTACCCAAGGAATGGGACGCTGGGGAACTTCTACAGGCGATCGCGCTAAATTTGGTTTGACTATCCCTGAAATCATTCAAGCAGTAGAAAAGTTACGCGCCGCCAATCTCCTCGGTTCGCTGCAATTACTCCACTTCCATATCGGTTCCCAAATCTCCGCGATTAATGTCATTAAAGATGCGATTCAAGAAGCCAGCCGCATTTATGTAGAGTTGGCGATGCTGGGAGCAAACATGAAGTATTTGGATGTAGGTGGCGGCTTGGGTGTAGACTACGACGGCTCCCAAACTAACTTCTACGCCTCCAAAAACTACAACATGCAAAACTATGCCAATGACATAGTGGCAGAGTTGAAATATGCCTGTGCGGAACGGCAAGTTTCAGTCCCGACTCTAATTAGCGAAAGCGGACGAGCGGTTGCTTCCCATCAGTCGGTTTTGATCTTTGATGTCGTCAGTACTTCCGATGTTCCTTTCGGTACGCCAGAACCACCCAAGGAGGACGAACCGCCAATCGTCCACCACCTTTGGGAAACTTACCAATCGATTACTAACGAAAATTATCAAGAGGCGTATCACGATGCGGTGCAGTTTAAAGATGAAGCCATCAGCCGCTTTAACTTGGGAATTATGCGCCTGACAGAAAGAGCTAGGGTAGAGCGGATTTACTGGGCTTGTTGCGAGAAGCTGATGGAAATTACCCGCCATGAGGAGTACGTACCTGACGATTTGGAAGAACTAGAGAAAATCATGGCTTCCATCTACTACGTCAATCTTTCCGTATTCCAATCAGCACCGGATTGCTGGGCGATCGATCAGCTTTTCCCGATCATGCCGATCCACCGTTTAGACGAAGAACCCGATCGTCGGGGCATTCTAGCGGATTTAACCTGCGATAGTGACGGCAAAATCGATCGCTTTATCGACTTGCGAGATGTGAAATCCGTGTTAGAAATGCATTCCTACAAACCAGGAGAACCCTACTATCTGGGCATGTTCCTCAATGGTGCGTACCAAGAGATCATGGGTAATTTACATAACTTGTTTGGAGATACTAACGCCGTCCACATTCAACTAACACCCAAAGGCTATCAGATCGAACATGTTGTTAAAGGCGACACCATGACTGAAGTTTTGGGCTACGTACAGTACGACGCTGAAGATCTGGTTGAAAGTATCCGCCAGCGTAGCGAACAAGCCATGTCAGAAAAACAAATTACCTTGCAAGAATCCCAGCGTCTCCTCCAAACCTACGAACAGAGCCTGAGCCGATATACGTATTTGTCTTCGCCAGCGTAAGTTGTAGGGGGTGAAACATCTGTAGGGGCGCAAACCATCTGTAGGGGCGCAAACCATCTGTAGGGGGTGAAACATCTGTAGGGGCGCAAACCATCTGTAGGGGCGCACAGCTGTGCGCCCCTACATGCATTATTAACTAGCTTCAATCCCCAGTAATTCAGCGATCGCCTTTCTTTCAATTGCAGGCTGGGATGGCGTTTCGACGCGGGTATCCGTAATCAACCAGTCTAAGGCAGCAGCTTGGACATCGATCATGGCTCCCGTTTTATCGACGCAATAGCGTCCGTAGACAAGCTTATCTACGAGGCGGACTCCCGGACCTAAACGTGAGTACTCGAAAATGACGCTGTTGTCAACTGTAGCGCCGCCACAGATATAGCAGTTGGGACCGATCATGGTAGGACCAACTATTTTCGCGCCATCTTCAATCCGCGTCATTCCACCGATATATACGGGACCAGTAATATCTACTTTGTCCCAGTTCACAGCAACGCTCAGACCAGTGTAAATCCCAGGACGAACTTCATGTCCTGGAATTTGGACGTTTTTAATTTCACCTTGGAGTACGCCGCGAATGGCTTGCCAGTAATCGGGAACCTTACCGATATCCACCCATTCAAAATCCATCACCAAGCCATAAAAAGGTGCATTTTTTTCTACAAGTTTGGGAAATAGTTGACTACCAATATCAAAATTTTCTCCAGATGGAATGTAATTAAATATTTCTGGCTCAAATATATAAATTCCCGTACTAATGTTGGTACTCAGAGCTTCTTCAACTTTTGGCTTTTCTTGGAAGGTTCTGACTCGTCCGTCTTCGTCTGTCACCACGATCCCGTAGCTAGGGACTTCTTCGCGGGGAACGGATTTCATGATGACTGTAGCAATAGAGCCTTTCTCTCTATGCCATTTCACTGCTGCCGTTAAGTCTAAGTCAATTAGCGCGTCGCCGCACAGTACAACAAATGTATCGTCAAAAAACGGCGCGAAGTCCTGAATTCGCCGCATTCCTCCCGCAGAGCCTACCGCTTCGCCGACGAGAACGCCATCGACAATTTTTCCTTCAAAGGAATAGGCAAGCTGTACGCCAAAGCGCTGTCCGTCGCGGAAGTAGTTTTCGATTTCGTTAGCTAGGTGGCTGACGTTGACCATGATTTGGTCAAAACCGTGTTGGCGCAATAGTTCAAGGAGAAACTCCATCACTGGCTTTTGCAGGATGGGAATGAGCGGTTTGGGGATGGTGTAGGTAATGGGGCGGACTCTCGTACCCTTACCCGCTGCCAGAATCATGGCTTTCATCAGAAGCTACTCCTCAACATGAGACAACTGTAAGTGATTGATGCAAAATCGACTCTTGCTTAAAAACAAATGCGATCGTTTGATTGCATTTTCGATCCTCGTTTAATTCTCTACCGAAATCATCCCGAAAACTACACAGCATAGTTGCCTGCCAAGTACAGCATACTAAATACTTTTTGCCAAGCGCGATTGCCCCCCCTTTTAAACAGAACATACAGTGGTTTTGGAGTCAGTATCGCCGATCGCCAATTGTACGGGATCGCTCAAAGTCCGAATTTTAATATCTTGATAAAACTCTTCTTGCGACAATTCCACTTTAGATTGGGCTGAGAGTAGCAGCAACGCCCAGAAGACGCTGACTTTTTCGTGTTTTTGCGATGAAGGGCAACCGCGATCGCTCGGCAATTCGCTATGAGACATAGTAGCTACGATAGATGTGGCGACTTGTTTCGTTTGCGTCCATAAATCTACTAACTGTTCTAAATTTAGCCAATTTTGTTCTAAAGTAAAAAATTGTGACGAGTAGCGAGATAAAAACTCTTCGAGTTCTCGCGCTACTTGAGTCAGATTTTCCTGGTGAGCCAGTTCTAAGGGCTTGCGAGCATCTGCGCGTGACTGAGATACAGAACGGCGGCTGCGGCTAGTTTTGGCTGTCAGATTGCCTTCAGACTGCAACTGAGTCGCAATTAACTGCAAATGCTCGATCAAATCTTGGAGGGTTACAGGGCGTTTTTGGGGAGGTACGGCAACCGGACGACGATGTAATTGCTGTTCTAGAGGTAAACGCAACCGCGTACCAAATTCCCCTTCCCCTACCAGCAATAACTCTTCTGTATCCAGTTCTAACTCGTCAGGGGGAGAATCTAGTCCAGTGAGGGTGTTGGCTTTAAATAAGACTAGCAGCGATGCCAGTAAAAAAGCCTGTCCCGATTGAGATAAATTTGATTCGTATGAGCCTGGTGTTATTTCTTGGGCTGCTAGCAGCGCATTCAAGTAGCGATCGATCGCTTCAATGACTCTGACATCCCAAGGATCGATTTCTCCTCTCTGTGCCAGCTCAATTAACAGCGCAATTCCTTCAAAAATTTCAGCAGCATTCATGCTTGACCTAAAAGAACGTCATTGGTCATTGGTCATTGGTCATTGGTCATTAGTCATAAGTGAGTAGTGACAAACAGTCAGTTTTGACTTTTGACTTTTTGACTTTACCTCAGTCTTACCGCAAGATCTTGAAGGGGAAATTCGAGATTGGTGAAATAACTCAACAAAAATTAAAGGAGTAGTCGTTAGTCGTCTCTGAAAAAGTCTAAACGTAAGTCTTAGAGGAGTTAGGCACTTAATGAGTTCTCATCGCCACTCCTGCTCATTTTCTGTAGTTTGACGACTGGTTAAAGGTTGAATCACCCGCGCGAGCGCCTGCTGAACGAACTCGCGAATAAATTCATCGCGGCGACTTAATTGAAACTGTTGCTGTACGACTTCCGCAATTCCGCCATCACCCCAATCGCGATCGCGGCGGAAATATTCAATGAAACTTCTGCCAGCAATCCGAGTTAAATAAGCCGCAGTCACGGCTTGAATTGCCCTGCCAATCAGAAAAGTCGGTACGGTGAGTTGCAAAGCAGCACTGAGTAACTGAAATGCCCCTTTCACAATACCCAAACTTGCCAAAATTTTACCCAAAGATAAAGCAAGTTCCTTTCCTCGCTCGATATTTAACTCACATCCGTAAACGCTGCCAATTTCTACCACCATTTGGGCGTTAACAGCCGCAGTTGCGAGTAAATCGGCTACTGGTATCGGCGTGACCAACACCACACCCGCCACGATCCATTGATATCTTTCGACAACTTTCTCGGCTTGCTGTCGCTGTTGGGTATCGATCAGCTGACGCGCTTCTTCCCCCAGACGATGAGATTGTAGGAGAATATTATCGGCAATTAATTCTTCTCCCTCCTGCCGCAAAATCGCCGCCATGCGACGTAATAAGGGAGTGACTTCGATATCTGGCTGAAAGATTTCCCCTTCTGGCAATGTCACGGGTTGAGGGTTAGCCGCGATCGCCACAACATCATTTGCTGCAATTAAATCTTTAACCCGTTCGCGCAACCGGGCAAGGATTTGTTCTTTATCCTCATCGGCATACAAATCTGTTTTATTCAGAACTAATAGCGATCGCTTACCAATTGAAATCAACGCCCGTAAAGGTACGTATTCCGATTGTCGCAAATCGTTATCAACCACAAATAACAGTAAATTTGCCTCAGTTGCTAACTGACGGGCTACCTGTTCTCGTTCCGTTCCCGCCACGCCCGCCTCTTGAATCCCTGGAGTATCGGTAATCAAAATTTTGCGTTCTAAACCTTTTAAGCGCAAAGTATAGGTTTGTCCTACCGTCGTCGTTCCCATCGGTGCGGCAATTTGCCCGACAATGCGCCCGAAAATGGCATTTACCAGCGAAGTTTTACCAGCCGAACCCGTACCGAAGACGACAACTTGAAGATTTCCCCGTGCTAGATTCGCTTCAATGTCCTGCGATCGCTCGATTAACGCCTGTCGCGTCACCTCATCTTGAATTTGGGCAACTTGCTGTCTTACCGCTGAGAGATTTTCCGCCGCAGCTTCCGTCTTTTGCGGTGGGATCTGTGTTTGTTGCGCCTGTCTTTGCTGTTTTCTCCGTTGCGATCGCCTTTCTCCCCGTTGAATCACGAGTATGTAGTAGACAATTGCCGCAATCAATGCCAACATCAACCCAATAATTAAGGCAATGAGGAAATTGCACAGTAGCGGCGAATACCTGCATACCTCGGCAATCTGTGCTACGGAACTCACCAACCACAGAACTAACCCCAAGGCAATAGCAATGCCTGCAATAATGGCGATCGGGCGCAGTCTTTTCATCAAGTAGGATGAGACAAAGTAACTACCCCAATCTTAATCTGGTAGTTGGTAGTTGGTAGTTGGTAGTGGAACCTTTGGAACCAGACTCTTTTCTAGTCACCAGCCACTAGCCACTAGTCACTTTTAAGATATATTAAGAAAGCTGAACGGTGGGAGTAAAGCTTTGAGTTTAGAAGCGATCGCGGTTGCGCCAACAACGGGGACGAAACCAGCAGGATTGGTTGTAGTACTGCACGGCTGGGGGGCAAATGCTAAAGATTTAGCCTCTCTCGTACCTTTATTAAACCTAAACAAATATCAATTTTTATTTCCCAACGCTCCTTTTCCCCATCCTTATACTTCTGTCGGTAGGATGTGGTACGACCTTTCTAGCCAAGAGTATCAAGGTATTCATGAGAGTAGGCAGATTTTGAAAGATTGGCTGCTTTCCCTCGAAGCTTCCACTGGCGTACCCCTGTCAAGAACGATCTTAAGTGGATTTTCCCAGGGGGCAGCAATGACTTTGGATGTAGGATTAGGCTTACCTCTGGCGGGTTTAATCGCCTTAAGCGGGTATATGCATCCTCTCTCGCAACAATTAGATGAAGTTCCGCCAGTACTCATCGTGCATGGTAGGCAAGACACGGTCGTACCACTCAAAGCAGCCCAATACGCTAGAGATAACTTAATTGCCTTGGGTGCTGCCGTCCAGTACCAAGAATTTGACATGGGACACGAAATTCGCCCAGAAGTACTACCACTGATTCAGCAGTTTGTGAGAGCAAGGAGTGAGGAGTGAGGAGTGAGTGCGTCCAACTATCAACTATCAACTACCAACTACCACGCACCAAAAAGATATTTACTTAACAAGTATTAAAATTACGATCGCAATCCGTTAACTTGCGGAGATTTACCCTTGATAAAGTGAGTAGTATATAGAGGGGACTGGAGGAAAGTCGGAAGTCAGAAGTCGGAAGTCGGAACTAACTGATAACTGACAACTGATAACTGATAACTGATTCTGGGGAGGATCGTAGCATGATGAAGACTTCAAGTATTTCTCGGCAGGATATTGCTGCTATGTCAGCAACAGACGTGTCGGAACTGGCAACTCGTTTAGAACAAGACAACTACACGCATGTTTTTGACGGCTTGCAAGATTGGCACTTACTCAGGGCGATCGCTTTTCAACGTCCAGAATTAGTGGAACCATATATTCATCTTCTCGATTTGGAACCATACGATGAATCGTGAATAAGTCGTAAGTCGTAAGTCGTAAGTCGGAATAAATCGTAGGGGCGGGTTTGTGGGAAAATAGCGATGCGATCGCGCGTAATTTTGGAGTTAAACCCGCCCGTACAGGAATCGTAGGGGCGAGTTTGTTGAAGATCTACGTGCGATCGCGCATAATTCTGGAGTTAAACCCGCCCGTACAGGAGTCGTAAGTTGAGATGAATCTAAAATCGCCCAGGCGGGTGTTAGTTGGAATTGGCGGGGGGATTGCGGCTTATAAGGTTTGCGAAGTTATTTCTACCCTGGTTAAATCTGGGGCGGAAGCAAAGGTTATCTTAACCGATTCTGCTCAACAATTTATCACTCCACTGACGGTATCAACTTTGTCTCGCCATCCAGCTTATACTGATGCGGACTTTTGGCAACCTACCCATCAGCGTCCCTTACACATTGATTTAGGGGAGTGGGCGGAAATTATGCTAATTGCACCCCTGACAGCAAATACGCTGGCAAAATTAGCATATGGCATGGCTGACAACTTGTTAACAAATACGGTATTGGCTTCTACCTGCCCCGTATTACTAGCCCCAGCCATGAATACGGAGATGTGGCAACAAGTCGCAGTACAGCGTAACTGGCAGCAATTATTGACAGACAACCGATTTTATGGGATGTCTACAGGATATGGGTTACTAGCCTGCGATCGCGTTGGTGCGGGGCGGATGGCGGAACCAGCAGAAATTGTGACTCATATTCAGTCTTTGTTATGTACGTCTGGCAAGCGAGACTTGTTAGGAAAACAAGTTTTAATTAGCGCGGGTGGAACGCGAGAATATCTCGATCCGGTACGGTTTATCGGTAATCCCGCCACGGGCAAAATGGGAATAGCTTTGGCACAAGCAGCTGTCAATCGGGGTGCAGATGTAACTCTAGTACATGGTATTGTCAACGCAGAAATACCGTCAGGAGTGCGATCGCTACCTGTTGTCAGTGCGGCAGAAATGGAGAAGGCAATGTTAGAGTGCTTTCCTACTGCTGATATTACAGTGATGGCGGCGGCTGTAGCAGATGTGAAACCTGCAAACTACAGCAGCGAAAAGTTACCCAAGCGATCGCTACCCGAAAGTTTGCCCCTCGCACCCGTGACTGATATTCTCGCCCAGTTAGGACATTGCAAGCAGCCCCAACAAATTTTAATTGGCTTTGCTGCCCAAATGGGAGATATAGTCACTCCAGCCTTAGAAAAATTACACCGCAAAAAATTAGATGCGATCGTTGCCAATCCGATCGATCTACCCGATAGTGGCTTTGGCAGCGACAACAATCAAGCGATTTTTTTAAACAAAGCAGGCGATCGAATTGCGATCGCACCTGGGACTAAGTTAGAAATGGCACATCGGATTTTCAATCTGGTTGTTAGTTATTAGTCATTAGTCATTAGTCATTTGCTATTTATAGCTAATAATTTTGAACTTTTAATTTTTGACTTTTGACCTTTAACTTTTGACTTAACCCTTATTGACTATTACCTGCATTTGATTTAACAGACATAAAGATTGCCAGAAGCTAAGAATATGTTTTCCTGCTTGTTGCGATTGAAAGAAGTGAAAAAAGTGTCCGCCGTCAGGATGAAGGTGGAAGCGATCGCTTGCTTTTAACAAAGGTTGCCATTTATGGAGTTCGGTAGCTTCTACAATTGGATCGTCTAGGCTTCCACAAACCATTAATGGTACTGACACGCCATTATGAGGGAAATTAGCTCTTTGCCAAAGAGAATGGGGTGAAAGCGAACTATCGAGATCTTTTTCTAAAATCTTTACCAATCCCTCAATTGTGCGATCGTCATAACAACCAAATAAATTATAAGCCATTGTAGATAAAACTTTTTTCCGATTCAGAGCTTGTAAGTGAGTGTAATAGTGAACTTGCCAATCAAGGGCAACATCTGCACCTACACCTAGAAGAGTTAAAGAAGCAAGATTTTCAGGATATTGGCGTGCGTACAAGAATCCTAATAAGCCACTCGTGCTATGTCCAATTAAGTGAACGGGATGGGGTGTATTTTGTAGATAGTCGTGTAACAATCCTATGGCAATATCGAGCGAACTAGCTTCATCCTGAGTCTGCAAATATTCCCAACGAGCAATTGAAACTCGTTTAGATAAATAATTTAACAAAGGCTGTTCAAAACAACGCAAACTCGAACTAGTGTTTAACCACAAATAATGGGGAAATGACATGAAAAATTCCTTCAGAGTTGAGATGACTGGTAGGGTGCGTTGATGAACGTACCCCACAAATTTCTGTTAACTATGAAACTAAATGCCAAACTCTTTCTTGAGTTGTGCTACCCAAGCTTTGACTCGTTCGTCAGTTAAATCAGATTGATTATCTTCGTCGATCGCCAAACCAACAAACTTTCCGTTCTTTACAGCTTTAGATTCATTAAAGTCGTAACCATCTGTGGACCAATATCCAACAGTTGTACCACCTAACTCCGCAATTTTTTCTTCTAGAATACCCATTGCATCTTGAAAGTTATCGGCATAACCAACCTGATCGCCAGTACCAAAATAAGCTACCTTCTTACCACTGAAATCAATACTGTCTAGATCGGGGAAAAAACCATCCCAATCGCTTTGAAGCTCGCCAATGTTCCAAGTAGGGCAAGCAACAATCAAATTAGTATACTCCTCAAAATCGCTTTCATCCACGTCAGCGATATTATGCAAATCTACTACATCTTGACCAAATTCTTTTTGAAGTGATTCGACAACCATTTCAGTTTTTCCGGTTGTGGAACCATAAAAAATACCAACTTTTGCCATTCTATTCACCTTGATTTGTACTGATTGATAATGAGACTTGCGCTGAAAATGGGAGTCGGGAGTGGGGAGTCGGAGTATTTTGGATTTTAGATTGAACTCCCTCAGCTCCCTCAGCTTCTTCAGCTCTCTTCTAACCCCCGATCGCGGGAATCATCTGAAATAAAATCAGATTATCTAAGAGCAAATAAGCAAAGATTGCTCCGCCAATTCCACCAATAAAGAATCCAGTCGAAAATTGACTCCAGTTATCTACGGTTTGTAAAGACTCTGGAACGTTTGGTACTGTGATTGCAAAATTCGGTCGCGGAACTGTAACTAAGGTTTTTTCCTGTGAGGTACTACCGTAAATTGAGAACCCAATCGTCAGGATGGCAATCAAACTGCCTGCGGCGAGTAGACCGAGTAAATTACTGGCACGACTGTCGTTTAAGGAACCTAGCGAACTTAATATTGTAAAAGGACCAACCAACCAATAACCGTGAGCCATCCCAATTTCTAGCCCCCGTGAGAGAGGTGTTATACCAGGACGATAAATTGGTAAGTATTTCAGAAAGTTCAGCGTCAGATCGGCAGCATCAACTGACGAGAAGCGATCGCCTGTTTGAGGATTTGATAACGGTGGCTGGATCAAGTCGCCTTTTTTCAAATCGAATCCAGCGGCGATCGCTCGGGAACGGAGGGCGTGCCAAATGTGACCCAGGAGGAATATGACAGCTAGGACGAAATGGAAAGTTACCAACCAACCACGGCTAGAAACAATCCCAGGAGAACTTTCCAAAGTGCGAATTGGACCGTAAAACACTTCAGGGTATGCGGTATTGTTCACTGAGGCAAAGTACGCCGCAAAAAAGCCCATATAGGCTACAGCGCCAATACTATAGGCAAGATACGCTTCACCCGAATAAATTAAAACTCGACGCGCCCAGGCAAACGGCTGAGTCAAGATGTGGAAAATACCACCACCAATTAACATCAAACCAACCCAGATGTGACCGCCAACAATATCTTCCAAATTATTAACAGCCGCCATTCCTTCCGAACCCCAAGCACCGAACAAGTAGCCAAAAATGCGGACGGGGTTCAGCGTCGGATGATTAATAACCCTCACATCTCCGCCGCCAGCTACCCAAGGGTCAAATAATCCACCCCAAAACATTGCCTTGGCGACGAGAAGCAAAGCACCCAAACCTAAAAGCATCAGGTGGATGCCTAAGATTGTCGTCATCTTACCTGTATCTTTCCAGTCATAACCGAAAAAGCCAGCCAAGGTGGGATTATCTTCTAATACCTCGGGTCCCAGTAAAGAGTGATAAATACCACCTGCTGCCAGAATTACTGAAGGGATCAGATGCAAAACGCTGATGACGAAGTAGGGATAGGTACTAGTAACTTGCCCGCCAGCACCAACACCAAAACCGAGAGTTGCTAAATGAGGGAGCAGGATTAACCCTTGTTCGTACATTGGTAAACTTGGGTTGTAACGAGACAACTCGAACAAAGTCATTCCGCCAGCCCACAACAGGATTAATGCAGAGTGGGCAATATGAGCGCCCAACAATTTGCCCGATAGATTGGTGAGACGAAAGTTACCAGCCCACCAGCCAACTTCAGGGATTTGGTTTCTGTATGGACTATCAGAAATTACTGCTGTCATTTATGCCTTCCTTGAGAAATATTTTCATTTTTTTGATCGCAAGCCCAAACTTAAGTTGAAATTATTTGCATTAAGTCAGTAAACTTCAGGCGATCGGTTTGGGAAGGATTGCTGCCTCGCTCACTCTCCCTTTACGAAAATCCAGCCCGCGCGATCGCAGCGCGTGCCAGATATGCCCTTGGAGAAAAAAGAAAGCTAACCAGAAGTGAGTGTTGGCTAACCAAGTCCGAGAAGTCACGAACTCAGGATCGGGCGATGAAAAGTAAGGTACGAGATTCTGCCGAATCGTGAGTGCAGGACCGTAAAATACTTCAGGATAAACGGTGGTGTTGACCGAGACGAAGAGGGTCGCGATAAAGCCCATGAGCGCTAAAGCACCCAAACTGTAAGAAAGGTAAGCTTCTCCCGACCAAACAAATAGCGGATGCGTCCATTGAAACGGTTTGGTTGCAATATGGAACAACCCGCCCAAAATCAACATTCCACCAACCCAAATGTGACCGCCAACAACATCTTCTAGGTTGTCAACGCCAGCAATCCAGAAATTGCCTACTGCACCAAATAGATAACCGTAAATTCTGGCTGGATTGAGTGTAGGGTTGGTAACGACGCGCACATTTTCCACTGCTGGGTCGTACAAACCACCGAAGTACATTGCTTTGGCGACCAATAAGAACGCACCTATCCCCAGCAATACCAGGTGAATGCCAAGAATTGTGGTCATTTTGCCTATATCTGCCCAATCGTAGCCAAAGAAACGAAACCGACCTTCCAGAGTATCTGGTTCCCGCAGGGCATGAAAAATCCCACCATAACCCAAAAATGCAGATGAGATTAGATGGATCGAGCCGATCGCAAAATAGGGGAATGTGCTTGTCACCTCGCCGCCAGCACCCACGCCCCAACCCTCAGCCGCTAGGTGAGGTAGTAGAATTAAGCCCTGCTCGTACATGGGCTTGGCTGGATTAAAGTGAGCCAGCTCAAATAAAGTCATTGCTCCCGCCCAGAACACAATTAGCCCTGCATGGGCTACGTGAGCGCCCAGGAGTTTTCCTGATAAGTTGGTCAGGCGAAAGTTACCCGCCCACCAGGGAACTTCGGTAGCGTTTTGCTCCACCGATAACGGACTTGTAGCAACAGTTGTCACTGTGCCTCCTATTGAGAATAATATTCAACAGTCTGAGAGAACAGATTACAACATGAATCGAGTTATTGACAATAGTTTTTATTAAAATTTTTGAGGGAGCAGGGAGCAGGGAGCAGGGAGCAGGAGGAAAATAACTTACGACTTACGACTTACGACTTACGACTTACGACTTACGACTTCTAACGCCCTAACCACAACTTCTGTTGTTGCAGACAAGCAAGGGCGATTCTTGTTTCTACTTGAGGAAATTCTTCGTAAAAGCGACTGACACTCAGAAAAGATTTGGGCGTGTGCAAGACGACGATCCGATCGCCCCATTGCTCTAGCCAAGGTAGTAAGGTTTGAGGTGCGACGGGAGTGCAGAGCCAAACTGCGATGTGATTTTGCGATCGCAGCGTTTGGGCGGCTACTGCCATGGTCATTCCAGTGGCAACGCCATCATCGACTAAGATTGCAATCGTATCTCGCGTTTGTTGGGCGATCGCGCTTTGTTGTGGACGACCGGAATTGAGGACTGCCATCTGCAATTTTGCCTTGCTCAAGGCTGCTTCCAACGCTATTTTTCCCGTTGGTGAATTTTGCAGCGCGATTGATGTTTGTCCTGCCCACAAGACGTTACCATCTGCTGTAACTGCTCCAATCGCTAGTTCTTGATTTTGGGGATGACCGATCTTCTTTGCCACAACAATATCTATCGGACAACGCAGCCGCCGCGCTACTGGCACTGCTACGGGCAATCCCCCTCGTGGTAAAGCATAAACAATCGGATAAGGGGCAACGTTAGAAACAGCCGCAATTTTGTCCAGAAGACGATGAATTTCCGGTGCTAGTTGTTCTCCAGCAGCAACGCGATCGCGAAACAATATAGCAGTTGACATACTTTCGGCTGAGGACGGCTACTGCTTATATCTTCAAGGATGTTTCCGCAGTTTAACTGTGTTCTACAGGCTTTTTTCCAATCGGCTAGCAAATGCAACAAGATTTATTTGGTAATAGTTTCCTCATTTTCAGTCTTAATCGGGAGTCGGTACGGGAGTCGGGAGTTGTAGGGGAGATAAGTAGCTAGAAAGAGAGTTAAAGAAGTCACAATTTCGCTACAATTGGAAGGTTTGCTAGCGCAGCTACAATTTTTATTCCATGTCTAGCGAAGACCAACTCAGCTTATTTGCAAGTTCAGATGTCGTCGAACCAGTCGCACCGCCGCAACTGGATCTGATTCCTACAGATGCGAAAATTCCCATTCCCATAGGGACTTACCCCAGCCTAGTTGAATTGGCACAGCACTGCAATCAGTGCCAGCGCTGCGAACTGGGAGAAACGCGCCATCATGCGGTAGTTGGGCGAGGTCATCCCCAAGCCCCGATTATGATTATTGGCGAGGCACCAGGGCAAAACGAAGATGAGACAGGGTTGCCCTTTGTGGGGAAAGCCGGACAACTTCTAGATAAAATTTTAGATTCTGTAAAATTAGATACAGACAAAGACATATATATCTGCAATATCAATAAATGCCGACCACCAGGAAATCGTACCCCCACGACTGATGAAGTAGAGGCTTGCAAGCCTTATTTATTAGAACAAATTCGCCTAATCGATCCAAAAATTATTCTTTTAACTGGCGCAACAGCACTCAAAGGTTTGCTAGGCGAAAAAAGAGCGATATCTAAAATTCGTGGTACGTGGTTGGAGTGGCAAGGACGCTTGTGTATGCCCATCTTCCACCCTGCTTATTTGTTACGCAACCAATCTCGCGAAAAAGGTAGTCCTAAGTGGTTGATGTGGCAGGATATTCAAGAAGTGAGAAAAAAACTGGATGAGATGCGCCAGTAGGGTGCGTTAAATAACGCATCCTACTCCTTCGTATCTCGCGCCCGACTTCTGGCTCGACAATCGCGCAACCAAGTTTCAATCGCCTGGGCAATAATACCATCACTCGTTTCCTCTGGTGGTGTGGGGGGTCTTTTGCCAGCGCGATCGCCAATGCGAGTAAACATACTAGCCAAACGCCATCCATCTTCAGTTTTGGTGAAAAAAGCCCAGTGAAACCCCTGCAATTCTACGGCGCGATCGCTCAAATACTGTCGCTCTAGGGTAGTAAAAAAGACCTGCTGCACGTCCTCACCATCCGCCTGCGGCGATTTAGGCTGGTAAACACCAGGATCGGTCGTTAAAGGTTCAAACTCTGGATTCCCTGCTATCAATACATACGTATAAAGGTCTGTACTGCGACTCAACCTACGAGCGCGTTGACTGGTGCGATTGGCATATCCCGGTAAATCTCTGAGAAGTCGATCGGTCAGAGTTTTAATATCTTGAGTAGAACAACGGGAGTCGGGAGTCGTAGGGGCGGGTTTAGCAAATAGATTCACCACCTCACCCGGAAATCTTGGTTCAAAACCCGCCCTTACAGGGGAGTCGGGAGTTGGGTAAATCCTAGTAGGGGCGGGTTTACCCAAGATATTTGTTATTAGTGAAGTATCTCGGTAAACCCGCCCGTACAAAAGTTGGTAGGAGCGCACGGCTGTGCGTCCGGCTGGGGTAGTCGAGACAGCAGGAAGTGGGGATAAAAAGGCAACAAAAATCCAGAGAAACTGTAAAATCCTCACTTTCCCAGCTCCCTCAGTTCTCTTCATTCAGCCGCTATCTCCTGACAAATCCGTTCCCACGCCTCCTCTGGACTGGCAGCAGCAGTAATTGGACGACCGATGACGAGATAATCTGCCCCTGCTTGAATTGCCTGCGCAGGAGTCAGCGATCGCGTTTGATCGCCTTTTGCTGCCCAGCTCGGACGCACCCCAGGACAAACTAAGAGAAAATCATCGCCGCAAGTCTGCCGCAACTGTTCCACCTCTTGCGGCGAACAAACAGCCCCATCTAACCCTGCTTCCCGTGCCAATAAAGCCATCTCTAAGGCGTATTCTGGTAGTTCTAGGGGAATTTTTAACTCAAAGGCAAGCTGACGGGCAGAAAGGCTCGTTAAAACAGTAATCGCAATTAATTTTGGTGGTGCTACACCTGCTATCTTTGCTCCCTCCTGCGCTGCTTGTTGAGCCAGTGACAAAGCCTCTTTACCAGCAGTCGCATGAATCGTCACTAAATCGACTCCATACCCTGCTGCTGCTCGACATGCCCCAGCTACCGTATTCGGTATATCGTGAAACTTGAGGTCTAGAAATATTCGCTTTTGCCGCTGTTTCAACGTAGTGAGAATACCACTGCCACAGCTCACAAATAATTCCAACCCTACCTTCCAAAAGCTGACCTGCGGCAACCGATCCAGAAGCGCGATCGCCTCTGCTTCTGTCGGTACGTCTAGGGGGACAATGATTTTGTCTGAAAGCATAGAAATCGGGAGTCGGGAGTCGGGAGTCGGGCAAGAGAGCAGGGGAGCAGGGGAGCAGAGGGAGCAACTACCAACTACCAACTACCCATTACCCATTACCCATTACCATTTACCAATTTGACAAATTTATTCTTGCCAACCTGTAAGACTTTACCATCCAATTCATCTGGAGAATTGAAGATTAGGTCTACTTGGTTGAGGCGATCGCCATCTAGTTTAACGGCTCCGCCTTGAACCTGCCTACGGGCTTCAGAACTAGTCGGACACAAACCACTGGCGCTGACAATGTAAAACAATTTCGCCGGAAATTTGATTTGAGCTAGTGAAAATTCTGGTACGGCTGAAGTATCGGCTGTATTGCCTTGTACCAGTGACATTGCTGCTTTTTGAGCGTTTTGAGCGGCTTCTTTGCCGTGGTATTGACTGACAACCTCTAAAGCAAGCAGTTTTTGGCGATCGCGGGGAGTTTCCGGCAATCCATCTAAGGGTAAATTTGTCAATAGCTCGAAATAATCTTTTAGCAAATGGTCTGGGGTTTTTTCCAGCTTAGAATACATCAATAGCGGGTCTTCTAGCAGTCCCACTTGATTTCCCAGCGACTTAGACATTTTCTGGTTGCCATCCGTGCCAATCAAAATTGGTAACAGCACGCCAAACTGTGGCTTTTGTCCGAAATGTCTTTGCAAATCTCGCCCTACAGCAATGTTAAATTTTTGGTCTGTTCCACCCAACTCTACATCTGCTTCTAGCGCTACAGAATCGTATCCCTGTACTAGGGGGTAGAGAAATTCGTGGATGTAAATGGGATTTTCTTTCTCGTAACGTTCGGCAAACCCTTCTTTTGCCAACATTTGCCCGACAGTCATCGTAGACAACAATTCTAGAATTTTGGTCAAATCGAGTTTTGACAACCATTCTGAGTTGTAACGAACTTCCAGCTTGTCGGGAGCAAAATCTAAAATTGGACGTACCTGATCTAAATAATTCTTAGCATTCTCGGCAACTTCTGCTGCACTCAATTGACGGCGAACTTCCGATCTGCCAGTCGGATCGCCAATTCTAGCCGTGAAATCGCCAATCAGCAAAACTGCTTTATGTCCGGCATCCTGAAACGCTCTGAGCTTGCGGACTGGAATACTATGACCTAAATGAATCTCAGCGCCAGTGGGGTCAATCCCGAACTTGACACGCAAGGGTCTAGTTGTCATTTTTAACAATTTTTCCAGACTTTCTTCAGGATTGCTAGAATCAGGCTGGTCTGGAAAGATTTCGCTGACACCGCGCCGTAGCCAATTTGGATCGGGTGTCGCGGTGGCTAATTGAGAGCTTGGCTCTTGCCTTGGGGATGATAAATTCGTTACACTCACTCGCAACCTTCTCAATCGCTTAATTGACAGACTACTATAGTGACAAAATTATCCGCTGATTTGGCGATCGCGATCGTAATCAGTTATCAGTTATCAGTTATCAGTGACCAGTTATCAGTTAATTCCCACTTCCGACTTCCGACTTACCAATCACTTGTTCCATGAGGAAATCAAACCGCTGTGTCTTCTAGCATTGCCCGAGAAAAACTGAGATATTCATCACCTGGCTGGAAATTTATTAAAGAAGTCAGTCAGGTGACAGGCGGAACCCTTCTAGCAGTCATTATGTTGACTAGTGCCATTGTAGCTGGAGGACTAGTCGGCTTAGCAATTAGCTTCCGCAACCTACCCGATGTCAGAGTCCTGCGTAACTATATTCCTTCCGAAACATCTTATTTTTATGACATAAACGGTAAAGTTCTTGCCAGCATTCACGGCGAAGCCAATCGCGAAGTCATACCTTTAAATAAAATCTCTCCAGAATTAAAACGAGCAGTTCTGGCGATCGAAGACAGTCATTTTTATTCCCACAACGGCATAAATATTAGTAGCGTCGGGCGTGCCTCAATTGTCAACTGGCAACGCGGGGCAGTTGCAGAAGGCGGCTCGACACTGACGATGCAGCTGGTTAAAAATATTTTTCTGACGCAGCAGCGCCGATTTAGCCGCAAAGTTGCCGAAGCAGTCTTAGCCATTCGTTTAGAACAAATTCTCAGCAAAGACCAAATTTTAGAAATGTACCTCAATCAAGTGTATTGGGGACACAACACCTATGGTGTAGAAACAGCAGCTCAAAGCTATTTCGGCAAGTCAGCCGCAGATTTAAATTTGGCGGAAGCGGCGATGATGGCAGGAATCATTCAAGCACCGCAAAACTACAGCCCATTTGTCAGCATGAAAACGGCGAAACAACGCCAAGAAACTGTTTTGAACCGAATGCGAAGTTTGGGCTGGATTACGGCAGAGGAAGACGAGAAAGCGAGAGAAACGAAAATTACCCTGGGGAAAGTTCGCTCGTTCCAACGTAGTAGTATGCCCTTCGTCACTAATACTGCGGCTCAAGAGTTAGAACGGGAATACGGGCTAGAAGCCGTGCAAAAAGGCGGGCTGCGGGTGCAAACTACCGTTGATTCCAGAATGCAACAGCTTGCTGAAGAAACCGTAGCAAAATGGCATAAAACTATTCGCTCTCAGGGAGTCCGCGCCGACCAGATGGCTTTGGTGTCAGTCGATCCGCGCACTCAATTTATTAAAGCATTGGTAGGTGGGGTAGATTATCAAAAAAGCGAATTTAACCGCGCGACTCAAGCCCGCCGCCAACCAGGATCTTCTTTTAAGCCGTTTGTCTATTACACGGCATTTGCTTCAGGAAAATTTACGCCCAATAGCGTTATCAACGATACTCCGGTTAGTTACCGCATCCCTGGGGGAATTTGGACTCCGAAAAATTACGATGACTCTTTCAACGGTCCCATGCCAGTGAGGCGATCGCTCGAAGTGTCGCGTAACATCCCCGCCGTGAAGCTAGGTAGTGCTGTGGGTTTGAATAAGGTGGTCGAGACGTGCCGCATCTTAGGCATCAACAGCCCGATGGAACCAGTTCCATCTTTACCATTAGGCGCGATCGGTGTCACGCCTCTGGAAATGGCAAGCGCCTACGCGACAATTGCTAATTACGGATGGCAGTCCAAACCAACGATTATTGCCCGCGTCACCGATAGTAGTGGTAACGTTATCCTCGATAACTCGCCCAAACCCCAACTCGTTTTAGAACCTTGGGCAGCCGCTACCTTAACAGATGTGATGAAAGGGGTCATTACTAGCGGTACGGGAACCGCCGCCCAAATCGGTCGCCCCGCCGCAGGTAAGACGGGAACCACATCTTCAGAACGGGATATTTGGTTTGTTGGTTTCGTGCCACAATTAGCAACAGCTGTTTGGGTCGGCAACGACAACTACCGTCCTGTCGGTAAGGGTGCAACAGGAGGCGTATTCGTCGCCCCGATCTGGCGATCGTTTATGTCTCAAGCCTTAAAAAATACGCCAGTTGAGAATTTCCGTCCTCCTTCGCAGTTCGATCGACCTAAATAAGAGAGCTGAGGGAGCTGAGGAAGAATTTTGGATTCAATCTAAAATCGTCAATCTCAAATCTAAAATTGATTCACGCACCACTTTCTTTGTGAGGAAAGCCGTACATGGTGGCGGTTCTCTTTTTTTAGCTAGTTAATTTAATATTGAATTAATCGATATTGAACTAATTGATCGAACCAAGTTGGAGGAAAGATATGATTACACTCAGACAAAGCCAAGAACGGGGACATGCGAATCATGGGTGGTTAGATAGCTATCACACCTTTTCATTTGCAAATTACTACGACCCCTCTCACATGGGGTTTCGATCGCTGCGCGTGATTAACGAAGATCGAGTCCAGCCAGGAAAAGGGTTTGGGACTCACGGACATCGGGACATGGAAATTCTCACCTACGTTCTTGAAGGCGCACTCGAACATAAAGATAGTATTGGGAATGGGGAGATCGTCCGACCCGGAGAAGTACAAAGGATGAGTGCTGGAACGGGAATTATGCACAGCGAATTCAATCCTTCTGCTACCGAACCAGTTCACCTCTTGCAAATTTGGATTCTGCCCGATCGCCAAGGCTTAGAGCCGAGTTACGAACAAAAAGCATTTTCAGTTGCCCAAAGACAGGGAAAATTACGCTTAATTGCCGCTAAAGATGGACGCGATGGTGCTGTGACAATTCATCAAGACGTGAATTTGTATTCAGCCATATTGCAACCGCAAGATCGGGTCACTTATCAATTGCAACCAAATCGTTATGCATGGTTGCAAGTAGCGCGGGGTGCAGTGACGCTCAACGGTCATAGCTTGAACGCGGGAGATGGAGTAGCAACCAGCGCCGCTGAATTGTTGGAAATTAGCAGCGATCGCGATGCGGAAATCTTACTTTTCGATCTGGCGTAATTGCTGCGGGAGTTGAGGGGAACAATACCAATTTACAAACAATTCGCAACTCAGAATTTCCTGACTTCTGTACGGGCGGGTTTTGGACAAAGATTTATCGTTACCAAGCGTGAATCTGCTGGCTAAACCCGCCCCTACAACTCCTGATAACTGACAACTGATAACTGATTTAACGGCATGGTTTTGCTTGAGGCATACTCGCTTTTCCTAATATTGCCGTGCGGTAAAGGCGATCGAATTCCCGTTCGTAGTGGGCTGCAACTGTGGGATGATCGATAATAACTAAGGTTTCATCGTTGGAGTAATTTGCTGCTTCCGACCAATTATGGCTACCTGTAATGACTTGTCTGCCATCTAATATTGCCATTTTACTGTGTACGCCGCGATCGCCTGTTATTGCTTTAGGAAAACCAACTGTATTAATTGGACGATACCAAGGTTTGATATTATTAACACCCTGTTTGCGACGAGTCGGACATAATCCCATTGCATCGTAAGCTTTAGAGTAAGATTGTCGATAAAAATCTGGATCTATTAGGATTTTAATATCTTCTATTCCTGTATCGCGTACTGTTGCTAAACTATCGCTAATTTCTCGATCTGAAAACACGAAAACAGCAACATGTACGCTTTTTTTCACGGTTTTAACAAAGTAAGAAATTGTACCGTTGCTAGTCATGCCAATACTTTCAGTGCGATGAGCGGGTGAAAAGTTTAGCGTAACGTGACCCGTTCCAACTAAAATTGTTAAAGGCTGTCTGCGGGGCTTATGAGATTTAAATAATCCTTGCCACATATAATTAAACTCATCTGTTAAAGTTTGAGCAATTTGAGGATTGTTGGGAATGACGACCATATTATTTGGATTACCTCGACTTGCCGGAACCTGAAAATCTCCATGCATATCGGAAGTTGTAAAGTTACCGCTTGATATAATTGTGGTTTTATTATCTACAACTAAAAACTTGTGATGCATTAAGCCGCTGCCTCTAGTTTTACCCTTGGCAGTATCGGAGTCGTCTTTAATTTCAATGCCATGCGATCGCAACAAAGCTAAGGCATCGATTGGATATCGTTTTAGTTCTTCGTAAGCTCGGCGATCGTGTTGCTTCATGCGAGTAATTTCCGCTGAAGTATAATTTGCTAAAGTTTTATTATATTGACTATCAATTATTATTCTGACTTTTACACCTGCTTTCTGTTTAGCAACGAGTGCTTTTGCAACCAGAGGGAGTCGAAATTCCATCACTGCTAAATCTATTGACGATTGAGCCTGAGATATGGCATCGATCGCTTTTTGTTCTAAATTGTCCCCTAGACGTATAAAATGCCGATAAGGGTCTTGATATGAAGCGGCTTGATTTTGATTAAAATAAACTTGAATAGCAGAGTCTTGAGGGAGCGGTTGAGTAATTTCTAAGTGTGTTTTGGGTTTGACTATCTGAAATAAAACAAACCCAAAGACTAGTAAAAATACAAATAAAGCTATTTTGACTGTTCGTAAATGCTTGTGGCGAATTAAGTATTTCTGTCTCATTCCTAAAAGTCGCGTTTTCTAGATATTTTCTGGAGTTTTGAGAAATGTGTCGTCACAAATAGCTGGAAAGCTTGACTTATGGCGATACGAACTTATAATTCCCAATTTCCGAGAATTGTTATTCTCATACCATTTCTCTAAAATTCGGTTATAGAAGCTCTTCTGTAGCCCTCCTTTTTAAGGGAGTTAGAGGATCGAAGAACTCAGTTACCTCCTCGCCAGATCCCCCCTAGCCCCCCTTGGGAAAGGGGGAAACCAAAGAAAGTTGCACGTCGTGTCTTTCACTCAAATTTGGTTTTAGAAAAGCTTCTATAGCCCCCCTTTTTAAGGGGGGGTTGGGGGGATCTCTCTTGTCGCAGTCAAAAAGTAAAATGGTATTAGACTACGCCAAAGCGATCTTTTTGATCGCGCAGGATTGTGCAGATTGGCTCAGAGAAAACTTTCTGGCTATTCTTATTGCTATTTAGGCACGATAAATCTTAATATCTAAAATAAACAAACTTAGTGCGATCGCCATAGTAAACTTGCAACAGGACTGGCAATATAAGTATCAAAAAATATAAGTAGTAAGTCCAAGATAGACATGAAAATAAAAATAGTTTGCGCTTCACTACTTTTGGTATTAACTCCTTTATCGCTTGCTATCAGCGGCTGCGATGCTGAAGGAAACAATTATGCAAATAATTCTGATGTAACTTCTACTACTCAAACTACAGAAATCAAGACAAACTTAACACAATCAGATCGATCTACCGAACTCGATCCGTATGCAGCAGAAGCCTACTATCAGCAGCTATTGGCACAATATGGGGAAAATTATCAAGAGTGTTTAGAGCCTGTATCAGTTAATCTCGATTCGGTTACGAACTCAAATGCTTCTGAGGTAGATCCCACAGAAAAAATCACTAAAATGAAGCAGCAAAATAAAATTTTTGTGTTAGACGCTTCGGATTCTATGCGAGTGTTTACAGGTAGTGGTACTACGAAGTTCGACATTGCTAAAGCTGCGATCGCTCGTTTTGTCAGTACATTTCCTTCTACAACTCAAGTTGGAGTTAATATATTTGGCGATCGTAGCGCCGATGCAACACCAGATCCGACTACTGTATGTGCTGCTAGCGAAACTATGTATTCTCTAGTACAGTTGAGCAGCTTAATTTTAGCACCAGCCAACGAACCCACCTTAGAGGCTGAATTTAAACCAATTTATAAACCAATAACGGCAAGCCTATCAAGATTCAACGATATTCTAAGCGATCGCAATGGGGCTAGCAATCAAAATATTATTTATTTAATTACTGATGGGACAGACAATTGTAATGGTGATGCTGTAGCCACAGCCAGAGAATTGCACGATTCTCCGGCAAAAATTACGGTAAATGTAATTGGCTTAGATGAAGATGAAACCACGCAGCAGCAGTTGCAAGCCATAGCTGAAGCTGGCGGAGGCGATTACTTTCTAGCGCGCGATGCTAATGAATTCAACACTGCTTTTGAACGGACACAAGAGAAAATCGAGGCAGAAAAATATACAACAATTCAACTAACAGAAAATCGACCACAAGCGTCCACAAATTCTAATCCTAGCATCAATCAGATTACGGCTTGTACTACAGTTAAAATGAATCGAGAGCTAGGTCAAATTATTAGTCAGGTGAATCGTTTATCTGCACTCCAAGGAACAAATCTTAAGTATAATAATCATGTTCTAGCCCGGTTAAAAGAAAGGCAAGAGCGGATTACCGCATGGCGCGATCGCTTGTTAACTAATACTGGCAATCCTCAAATAGATTTAAATTTATTTCGGCAGGAATTGGCACAGGCAACGCAATAATTAGTTGACAGTTGACAGTTGACAGTGAAAGGACTGATGATTATCAACCGTTAGCCGTCAACCATCAACTGCTTTCTTCAACAACAAATAATAAAGTTGTCCGTTACTGACTGTAACTCCAGCACGCTTTGCTGCTAGATCGCCAGTTCCCATAAAGTAATCGACTCTACCTGCTCCTTTGATGGCGCTACCCGTGTCTTGATTGAGGACGTAGCGGCTAACAGTACGCTGTTCTAGCTGTCCTTGCCGATCGAAATAAGGAATTTGGGTATGAATCAGCGCTAAAGCACCAGGCGGCGTAAGTGACTTATCTGTGGCGATCGATCGCTCGGCTGTGACTGGTACTCCCAGGTATCCGTGAGGTGGAGCGTTGTTTGTGGGTTGAAAAAAGACAAATGTACGGTAGCGGGGTAGATACGTATTTAATTCTGCCGGGTGTTGGCGAAAGTATTGTAGTACAGCAGGTAGAGTTAACCCATCGGCGGGAAGTTTGCCATCTTTAATCAGTTCTTTGCCGATGCTGGTATAAGGAAATTTAGTCTTGCCAGCATAACCAACAGTCATGATACTACCATCTGTCAGGTGCAGGCGTGCCGAACCTTGGATGTGAACCAGAAAGGCTTCTAGGCGATCGCGCAGCCAAACCAGTTCTCGTCCGTGCAGCCGACTTTTCGCTCCCAATAAACCGTTCTCGCCTTCTAATTCAGCTCTGGTAGGATGGGGTTCAGTCCACGCAGCAAAGTCAGGTGGGAGTCGATAAAGAGGATAGCGGTATTCAGCCGTTTTAACGCGGCTGGCAGGATAGATCGGCTCGTAGTATGCAGTAAATAGTACTTCACTCTTACCGTTTTGTGCCGGAAATTGATACAGTTCAAATTCTTGCTGGACGGCGGCTTGTAGTTGTTTTGGAGAACGGGAGTTAATCACCAACTGGCGAAATCGCACTAAACTACGCCAGACGCGATCGCGGGTAATCTCGCGTAGGGGATACTGTTGATAAGCTGCAATTGCTTGCGGCGATCTCAAATATCGCAAACTGTTATCGATCGCTTTGAGTAAAGCTTGGCGATCGCCTTTTTTACCTTGACCCCAAATCTGTTCGTCCCAACCCAAGCGATCTGATTTTTGTTGTATATTAGCAGGTACGAGCTGGACTGTGGCAGCACTAGCATGAATTGTAGAAGCATTACCTGTAACTTCTGCCGACAGTGATTGAGCCAGGACTAGGGCAAATAGTGCTACTGTCTGTTTCATCATTAACGAACTATACACCAGCGATCGCACTTATGCGATCGGCTTATAGTTTTTTAATCAAGTTTTGATAGCTAGACACACCCTATTTGAGCGATCGCCAATAAGATTTAATGTTATTACGTAATTATTAACTCGATCTGAGACTAGTAAATACTGCGATCGCATTTAAAATTTTCAGTAACTTAATAATTGTAATTCTGCATGAATAACTCAAATGTCAACATTGTAAAAAGGAATCAGAATAACTCATGGGTTTTCAATTGTATTCGCCCGATAGTAGCCCCTACAAGAAAGATAATGCTAAGTTATGTAGCAATTGCTTATACTAACACAGGGTATTAACTTAAGACTTAAGGTAAGTGAAATGTAACTATGGCTGCATTTGATCCAGAGCATTTGATCGATACCAACATGGAACTATCATTGATATCTACTTCAGAAGAGGTAGATCTTCTCCGCGAACAAGTAGAGTTTCTCCGCGAACAGATGGAGTCTTTGCATCGAATGGTAGAACGTCTAAACTCAGAGTCGCTTGACAAGCAGCAACAAATACAAGAGCTAGAGCAAGAATTAGAACAAACAAACAAAGAATTGTGCCGCGCACTCGTCCCACAGCAGCAAGAGATTACCCCAGTAGAAGATTACCAAGGTAAAGCCCTCGATCGGCAAGTTTCAGTCAGCAAGTCTTTAGCTGCACTATTCAATACTACTTGCAATCGCGCCATCCCTGCAAAGATACTGGAGGTAGAAAAGGCAAACAAAAGTACTGCTATATTACCAAGTATAGTAGCTCAGCAAATCTTAAATAATTCAAAAGAATTAACAGTTCATTCACGGCAACTTGGTTCTCAATTCAAAGAGCTTGGATTACAGTTTATTGCTAATCAAGCTAGTTTCATGAAATTTCAAGAGGAAGTAGCTCGGAAATTAATAGAACTGCCGCAGCAACATAAAAATGCAATGATTATGTCTCAGCGTTTGCAAGCATCTCGAACGAAAACAGAGGCAAACGTAAGGCAACTTCAAGAACATGTGGAGCAAACCAAAAAATTGTCAAATAAATCCAAGGTTTATGTAAAGTCAGTAAAATCGAGATCTGCAAGTTATTCCGACTTAAAAAAATTTGCGAAAGCCGATTTAAGCTTAGCTTAAATCGGCTTTTCATCTAAGTTGATAATAGTTCAATAAATACTATAGCGTTTCCCATGCAGGTGTAATACATGCGTAGGTGCGCACAGAGAAAGCGCCCCTACAAGTGACAACGACTATGACAGCAGACTCGGACAAGTTAATACAAACACATCCCTCGTTCCATCTATTTCATCATTTAGAGGTTTAACGGGAGTCGTGTAATGGAAAAATTCGCGATCGTTAAGTAGTAAAAGTTCTCCAGGGTTAAGAGTTTTATTAAACACAGGGCTTTCCTTTTTAGATCTGTATAAGTGTGTCTCTCCCCCTTGGACATTATTACGACCGATAGAAAAGATCGCAATCAGATCTGTCCCGTCTCGATGAATTCCCTCTGGTGCTGGATTGCCAAAATTGGTTGCAGAACAAGTCGTTCTAATTTGATGCACGCCAATTTCCCGAGAGTCAGAATACAATTTACAAGCATCATTAAAAGCAAACAGCAATCTTGTAAAATCTTCATGCACTACCAGAGCATCATCAATTTCATGAAACTCTCTTTGAATATCTCCTACTACAGGATTATATTCTTTGCTTTGAAATAAGCGACCGTGAGGTAATTTCACCACTTTTCCGTCTGTTATGCTAAAACGGGATAAACGGCGGCGGCGATAGTTACCCTTAATGTATGGATCTACTGGCAAATCTTGGAAAAAGCGCTGCAACTCTTCTAAGTTAATAAAATTTGCCTTTTGTAATGTAAATAATAAGTCGTAGCCTAATTTTTTTGAATTTAGTACTTTTTGCATAGAAAACTAATCCTTTATTTTCGATCCCCGAGTATATTTACTCGTAAAAACAATCCATATTTATAGTATAATTTGGATTTTTCAAACTGCTGTTAACTTCATTACAAAAAGTTTCACTTTATTAACAAAATGGCAAAATTGTCTCAAGGAATACTAAATTTTCTTCGAGCCATATTTTGTAAGTAAAAATACTGAAATCGTGTTTAAATACGGCGTTAGCGAAGCTGAACGAAGTTATCGCTTGCCAAACTGAAGATAAGAAATTTCCCTACCCTAAAACCATTCGATATCTTTATACAGTGGGTTACTAACCAATATGCACGTATGGCAACCTCAGAAAGAATTCTACCGAACGCAAATATGGTGAGGGCGGGTTTATCGCGTGATTCTTGCCTGTACGAAGAAGCTAGGTAAAAACCCGCCCCTACAGACGCTTTTAATCCTAGCAGGGCGGGTTTTTCATACCGAAAAAAATACACGATTGACGCCAATACAGTTCAGTTAAAAGCGATCGATCCTCGAAGATCCCCCCAACCCCCTTGGAAAGGGGGCTACGACTCCCCCCTTTTTAAGGGGGGCGAGGGGGGATCGTCTTATCTGAACCGTATTGAGATCGACCCACCCCCTACAAATGACCAATGACCAATGACCAATGACCAATCAAACCATAACCGTTTCTGGAACTGCACCTTGCATCTTGCTCAAAGCATCAATTAACGTTTGCAATTGCTGTTCGGTTTTGAGAACTGCTAAACCGCGCACGGTGACTTTACCAGGCGAGTAAACAAAGCGCGATCGCAAACTATCGGGTAAGTTGGCGATCATCAAATTCCAAGCAGGTTCTTCCATCGCAGTTTCTAAAACTACGTGCTGTTTACCTTCGGGTTTGATGCGGCTAAATCCTAATTTTCTCGCTAGTTGTTTCAATTCCATGACGCGCAATAATTGAGTTGCACCTGTGGGAATTGCCCCGTAGCGATCGCTCCAATCTGCGGCAAGTTGGATTAACTCTTCTTTGGTTTTCGCCGCTGCTACAGCCCGATACGCGCTCATTTTCTGGTCTAAATCGGTAATGTAATCTGTGGGAATAAACGCCGTCAAATTCAAATCGATTTGCGTATCTTCCACTTGAGGAATTTCCTGACCGCGAATTTCGCGCAAGGCTTCTTCTAACATTTCCATATACAGATCGAAACCAATCGCATCCATTTGACCGGATTGTTCTACGCCTAATAAATTTCCTACACCGCGAATTTCCATATCGCGCATTGCTAGGTGATAGCCAGAACCGAGTTGGGTGAATTCTTGAATTGCCCGCAAACGCTGCCTTGCCGTATCGGATAGCGCCCGTTGTTTGGGATAAAATAACCAGGCATGAGCCTGAATTCCCGCCCGTCCGACACGCCCCCGCAACTGGTAGAGTTGGGATAAACCGAAGCGGTGAGCATCTTCAATTAGAATCGTATTTACACGCGGGATATCTAAGCCCGATTCAATAATCGTGGTGCAAACCAGAATATCGGCTTCCCCGTTACTAAAGGAAAGCATTGTTGATTCTAATTGGTTTTCATCCAATTGTCCGTGTCCAACGGCAATTCTCGCCCCGCCAACAATTTCTCTTAAAATTGCCGCTGTCTCTTCAATTCCTTCCACACGCGGAACGACGTAAAAAACTTGTCCGCCGCGATCGAGTTCTTGACGAATAGCGCTGCGAATTGATTCAGTATCGTAGGGTGCGAGGTGAGTTTTAATCGGTCGGCGGGAGGGAGGCGGCGTAGTAATCAGACTCATTTCCCGAATTCCCGACAAAGACATATACAAAGTGCGAGGAATGGGAGTTGCAGAAAGAGTCAGTACGTCTAATTGAGTTTTCAAGGCTTTAATTTTTTCTTTCTGGTTCACCCCAAATCTCTGTTCTTCGTCGATTACCAATAGCCCTAAATCGCGGAAGCTGACACCTTTACCCAATAGTTGGTGCGTCCCGACCACAATATCTAACTCACCTGTCGCCAATCGCTTGAGTAATTCTTTCCGTTCCTCCGCACTGCGGAAGCGGTTGAGTAAGCCGACATTAACCGGATAAGGGGCAAAGCGTTCTTTTAACGTGTGATAGTGCTGTTGCGTCAGAATGGTGGTAGGGGCAAGCAAAGCAACTTGCTTACCTGCGGTGACAGCTTTGAAAACGGCGCGAATTGCTACTTCAGTTTTACCAAAACCCACATCACCGCAGACCAAGCGATCCATCGGGCGATCGCTTTCCATGTCGCGCTTGACATCTTGAGTCGCTTTGAGTTGGTCTGTTGTCGGTTGATAGGGGAAAGAATCTTCTAATTCTACCTGCCAAGGAGAATCAATTGGGTAAGCATAACCCGATTGCTGCGATCGCTGAGCATATAATTGCAGCAGATCCACCGCCAGTTTCTTGATCGCTTTTCTGGCGCGGTTTTTCGTGTTTGCCCACGCCTTACTCGACATTTTATTCAGTTCTGGCGGCTTGCTATCAGTGGCGCGAAACCTTGACAACGAACCGAGTTGATCGGCAGCGACGCGCAACAAACCATCGGCATATTGCACGACTAAATATTCTCGCGTTTCGCGATCGATTGTCAGACTTTCCAGCCGCAAAAACTTGCCGATCCCGTGATTTCGGTGAACGACAAAATCCCCCGGACGCAACTTATTCGGATCGACTTGCTTCGAGGCGGCGCGGCGACGCTTGCGGATGTAACTAGGGGTAGCGAGGCTGTGCTGACCGTAAAATTCGCGGTCAGTCACCACCATCAGACGAAATGTAGGGAGAATAAAACCTTCTAATTCTGCTACCCCCGAATATTTCAACGCCACGGGTGTACGTTGAGCTTGCAACTTATCGATCGCCTGGTAGTCGCGAGGATTGGGGATAAATTGGGCGGGACAATCGTGTTCTTGCAACAGGGCAACAGAACGGGATGGTTGCGCCGAAACTAACCAAGTCGAAAAACCGCGATCGCGTTCTTGTCTAATTGTCTCTGCTAACTTCCCAAACGCATGAGGAGTGACGGGAATCGAACGACTGGCTAGATTGAGGGGTGAGGAGTGAGGAGTGAGGAGTGAGGGGTTTTCTTCAACTGCTAATTCCGATAAATATAATTCCTGAAATCCTTGGGCTGTTGCGAGAGAGTCTTCAAATGTTCTATGGACTTTTGGTAGTTGGTTGTTAGTTGTTAGTTGTTGGTTGTTGGTTGTTGGCAAGTTAACTCCGAATTCCGAATTCCGAATTCCGAATTCCGAATTCCGAATTCCCATTTGTTGCCACTGTTCCTCTGCATTTTCCACCCAGCGATCGCTGTGCGCTTGACATAGTTCTAGTTCGTCAATGGTGATAATCGTATCTTTGGGTAAATAGTCAAGAAGGGATGCGGGTTGGGGGAAAGCTAAACCCAGAAAGCGGCGGCTACCTTCTGGGTCATTTCCTGCGTCGAATAGTTCTCGTTCTTCTGGGGAAAGGTAGGTTTTAACAATTTCTGTTTGTTCCTCCGTTAGTGCTGCTTTGACGATGGGAGCAAAATTGGTTGGTGTAAGCACGACTTGTGATATCTTGTCAAGTGCCGTGCCACCCACGGAACTGCGTTGAGTCGCTGGGTCGAACTCGCGAATTTGTTCGATTTCATCGCCAAACCACTCCAAACGCACGGGCAATTCGGAAGAGACGGGAAACACGTCTACAATGTCACCACGCCTACTCCATTGTCCTTCAGTTTCTACCGTGGGTACGCGATCGTAACCCATTGCTGCAAGGCGATCGCCAAAGTCACCTAGATCGAATTCCATCCCCTTACTAATGGTCAAGCAGTAGGGTTGAAACACGTCTGCTGGTGGTAAGTGGGGTTGTAAGGCTCTTTCTGTCGCCACAACTGCGATGAGGGGTGAGGAGCGAGCAGCGAGGAGTGAGGGGCGGGAAGTAGTATTTTCTCCCTCAGCTCCCTCAGCATCCTCAGCTCCCTCAGCTCTCTTATTTCCCGTTTCCTCAATCAAATCTGCCAACACCTGCATCTGTCCCCAAGTCATTTCGGTTTCGGGGTCGAAGGGTTCGTAAGGCGATGCTTCTGAAGTGGGGTAAAAATGGACTCGATCCCATCCCATCGATTCGAGTTGAGCCGTCCAACGTCCGGCTTCTTCCAAAGTGGCGCAGATAACCAGGAGGTGATGCTGTTGTGCTTGTGCTAAAGCTGAAGCCACCAATCCTTTAGGCAGGCGCGAAACGCCATTGAGAGAACAAACCTGCTGGCGATTGAGTTTAGATATGAGTTCAGTAGACAGTGGCGATCGCCCTAAGGCGCGCACGATAGAAGAAAAAGCCATAAGTTATTAGCTACAGCAGACGGAAAATTATAACGGGATAGATGCTATTTCTCCATTCTAAAATTCTCAACAAAATTAGGGGGAAGGGTAATCGGTAGTTGACAGTTATCAGTGGTGCGTGAAGAATTGTTGCATCATGACTTGGAAGCGAGAAACTGGAGATGAAAAGATCTCCGATACTGGATAATAGGTAGCCAACGTTCAGCACCGCTTGCCCTGAGTAGCAGCAACAATTAAAACTAATGTCCTCCATTTCTCTTGAAGTTCTGACGATTCTCCTACTGATATTTGCCAATGGCATCTTTGTGATGTCGGAACTAGCGATCGTCTCGGCAAGGAAGGTAAGGCTACAAAGTCTGGCTAACCAGGGGGATAAAAAAGCTCGTGTAGCTCTAGACCTGGCAAATGCTCCCAATCAGTTTCTAGCTAGCGTGCAAATTGGCATTACGCTACTAGCAATTTTATCTGGTGCTTTTGCAGAGTCGGCTGTAGCAACTAGGCTGGCTCCACTTGTGAGTTTAGTACCTGGACTTGCGGCATACAACAGCGCGATCGCTTCTGTAACAGCTGTTTTACTCGTCACCTATTTGACGCTGATTATTGGGGAACTCGTACCAAAACAACTAGCACTCAACTATCCAGAGAAGATTGCAACTGTTGTTGCCATGCCGTTGCGGTTTCTGGCAAAAATTGCTGCTCCTATAGTTTATTTGCTGAGTGCCTCAACCGATCTTGTCGTGCGACTGTTGGGGATTAGACCTTCTACCGATCCACAAGTGACAGAAGAAGAAATTCGCGTTTTGATCGAGCAGGGTACGGAAGCGGGGACGTTTGAAGCTGCCGAACAGGATATGGTAGAACGGGTATTTCGGTTAGGCGATCGCCCCGTTAGTGCTTTAATGACACCCCGTCCTGATATTGTCTGGCTAGACTTAGAGGACACTGCTGAAGAAAATCGCCAAAAAATCCTCGATAGCTGTCATTCCCGCTTTCCAGTTTGTCAAGGAGGCTTAGATAACGTGTTGGGAATCAGTCACGTTACGGATATGTTAGAGCGTTGTTTGTCCGGTCAATCCCTCGACCTTACCGTATCGTTGCGACAACCCATATTTGTTCCCGAAAGTACTAGGGGATTAAAAATCCTAGAACTATTTAAACAAACGGGCATTCACATGGCATTGGTGGTAGACGAATATGGCGTGATCCAGGGTTTGGTGACGCTGAATGACATCATGGTGGAAATTGTGGGTGATGTTCCTAACGCAGGTAACTTAGAAGAACCGATGGCAGTGCAGCGAGAAGATGGTTCTTGGTTGTTGGATGGAATGTTACCTGTAGATGAATTTTTTGAAATTTTTGATATCGAAGAAATTCCTAAAGAACACAGAGGCAGTTATCAAACTTTAGGCGGATTTGTGATTACTCATCTCGGTCGCATTCCCGCCGCTACGGATCATTTTGAATGGGAGCTTTTGCGATTTGAGGTGATGGATATGGATGGTAATCGGGTAGATAAAGTGTTAGTGACTCCGATGGAAGGTAGAGGGGTAAAGCAGGATAAGGAAGAGTAGGTAATTGGTAATTGGTAATCGGTGAAATAATCAGAATTATTGTGGGGCGGGTTTTAACCGAGAATTTCCCTACCATCAAAAATCTATTTGCTAAACCCGCCCTCATGAGATTTACAATCGCATACATTTTTATACGACTATTTTGGTAGGGGCGGGTTGATTAATACATAACCTCGGATGGGCGGGTTTATTGAGATTTTCAGATGAGAGTCAATATTTCGGGTGAACCCGCCCCTACATTAGGTAACTATTTCGGAATTAATTCTTCTGTTTGTGGTTGGGGTGTTTCTACTTCCTCAGTAGTGCCGTACATTGAGTTATACATTTTCACGTATTCTTTTGCCGACTGATACCAACTGAAGTCTTGTCGCATTCCCCGTTGTTGTAAATTTTGCCAATTGGGTTTGTAGTGGAAACCTTCCCAAGCACGCACCATGCAAGTATAAAGGTCTAAGGGTTCGTAGCGATCGAAACAATAACCCGTACCGACACTATTTTCAGGGTCGTGATGAATAACAGTATCAACTAAGCCGCCAGTACGACGTACAATTGGCACGCAACCGTAACGCAACGCCATCATTTGACTGATACCGCAGGGTTCAAATCGACTTGGCATCAAGAAGGCATCGCTACCAGCATAAATACGACGGGCAAGGGCATCATTGTAGAGTAAATACGTTGCCATCCGCCCGGGAAAACGCGATGCCATCTGCCATAATTGAGTTTCATAATAGCGATCGCCCGTGCCTAAAATAATAATTTGGGCATCGGTATACGAGAGAAAGCGATCCAAAATTTGGATTGCCAAATCGATTCCTTTCTGTTCAACCAACCGCGTCACCATACCTACTAAAAAAGCTTTAGAGTTAACCTCTAATCCCACTTCTTCTTGAATGGCAACTTTATTTGGCTTCCGCTGTTCTAAGGTCTCTGTTGTGAAAGTTTTAGCAATATATTTATCGTTTTCTGGATTGTAGACATCAACATCAATGCCGTTAACAATACCCCATAATTTACCGCTAATAAAAGACATTAAACCTTCAAGAGTTTCGCCATATGCTGCCGTTTGAATTTGTTTGGCATAAGTCGGAGAAACTGTATTCACGCGATCGGCAAATTGCACCGCCGCCGCCATTGTATTATGTCCTTGCATGTACCAAGGACACCACGTAATTTTTTCTAAATACCAGCGCCAGGGACCTTGATAAGCCAAGTTATGAATCGTAAATACGCTAGTAATATCTGGAGATTGGTGCATCCAAACGGGAATCATCCCTGTATGCCAATCGTGACAGTGGACAATATCGGGTTTCCAATAGTTCCAGCAAAATTCTGCTGCGCCGTTAGCAAATAAGGTGAAACGCCAGTGTTCGTCTTCCCCAGAATAAATGCGACGGGGTGCAAATGCCTGATGCCCGAACAAATACAAGGGAACATCCGTTCCAGGCAGCACGGCTTCGTAAACCTTAAATTCCTGAAACATAGCAGCTCCAGACCAGATTGGATCTTGGGGAATCTCCATTTTGTCTGGTAGAAAGCCGTAATAGGGCAGAAAAATTCGTACGTCATGCCCCATTTCTCTGAGAATTTTCGGTAACGCTCCGACGACATCGCCCATTCCGCCAACTTTGGCGACTGGCGCTGCTTCTGCAGCAACAAACAAAATTCGCATGTTTAGTGAGTAGTGAGTGGTGAGTAGATTGGTAGAGGTCGCTCGGTATAGAGACGTTACATGTAACGCCTCTCCACGTAACGTCTCTACAATACCTGTCCGCGTTGAATTTGCGCGAAGATTTCGGCTAGTATCTCTTGCGCTCCTTGTTGACGAAGGCGTTGGGCTAATTCGATGCCAAGCTTTTCTGCCTCTGTAGGCGCACCAGTTACGGTATCTTTAACCAATCTTTGCCCGTCTAAACTAGCTACCATACCCGTAAGAGTTAGCACATCTCCCTCTAGGCTAGTGTTAACGCCAATAGGCACTTGACAGCCACCTTCTAATTCCCGCAAAAAGGCACGTTCTGCAAGAGCGCGATCGCGTGTGGGTACGTCTTCGATCGCCTTAATTAAAGATAAGACTTCTTCGTCACCCTCACGACATTCTATTCCCAAAGCGCCCTGTCCGACAGCGTGCAAGGAGATTTCTGCTGGAATGACCCGATCGACGCGATCGCCTAATCCTAGTCTTTGTAGCCCCGCTACTGCCAATACTAGGGCATCATATTCTCCCGCATCGAGTTTTTGCAGGCGTGTAATCACGTTACCACGCACGTCTTTAAATGCTAGGTGGGGGAAGTGATAGCGTAGTTGTGCCAGTCGGCGTAAAGAGGAAGTCCCGATGACGGCTCCTTCTGGTAATGTATCGAATTGTTTATCTTTATATTTAGAATGTAAAACTAAAGCATCTGCCGGATTTTCTCTTTCTGTAACCGCTCCCAACATCAACCCTTGCGGTAAGCGAGTCGGCAAGTCTTTCAAGGAATGTACGGCAAAATCAATTTCCTGATTGAGCATTCCCACTTCTAACTCTTTTGTAAATAACCCTTTATCACCAATCTTGGCAAGGGCAACATCGAGAATTTTATCCCCTTGAGTAGACATGGTGTGGACTTCAAACGTGCGATCTGGAAAAGCTTTTTGCAGTTGTTCTTGCACCCAATAAGTTTGAACTAAAGCCAATTGGCTCTTGCGCGAACCGATGCGAATTGTGCGGGCAGGGCTGGAAACCGTGGGTGAGGCGTTAGAGGACATACTAAAGCAGCATTTATAGCTTAAATCTGAGTCACTCGATCTAGACTACCGCAGGACTGCACCCAATGGAGTCAGTTATCAGTTGTCAGTTATCAGTTGTCAGTTGTCAGTTGTCAGTTATCAGTTATCAGTTATCAGTTGTCAGTTGTCGGTTATCATCGCTCCTCGCTCCTCACTCCTCACTCCTCATGACTAAAGTCATAGTTACATTCGTTACTTTCTCCACAGGCGATCGCGATTTTTCCATTCTTATGATAGTGACATCAAATCTCAGTCACGCCAGAGAACGATCTCATGCAATTTATCACCATGAAATTAAAACATATTCCTGTATTAGCCAGCGCGATCGCCTTGAGTATTGCCACTGTAACGCTAGTAGCTCAAGCTCAAGCTGAACCCGTTGCACCTGGATCGCCAACTTCCGCGTCACAAACAATCGCTCAAGCTCAAGATAAAGTTCCGCCTCGATTTGAAAAACTGGGGCTGACTCAGGAACAAAAAGATAAAATTGCTGAAATCCGTCGCGATACCCGCACCCAAATCGAAGCAGTCATGACACCAGCACAGCGGGAACAACTCAAAACCGTTAGAGAAAGCAGGCAACGCCGCCGCGAAGCGTTAGCTTCTCTCAACCTAACTCCAGAGCAGAAAACCAGACTGCAACAAATTCGTCAATCCGCCAAATCTCAGTTTGACGCAGTACTAACCCCAGAACAGCAACAACAACTACAGCAAATGAGACAAGAACGAGGCTGGAAGGGACGAAGAGGCGAACTCTAAGAAGTCGTAAGTCGTAAGTCGTAAGTCCTAAGTCGTAAAGAGGTTGTGGGGTGCGGGGTGTGGGGTGTAGTGGAGAGAATTCGGAATTCGGAATTCGGAATTAATGCGTGAATGCGTGAATTGTCTTGCTCCCTCAGCTCCCTCAGCAACCTGGCGCTTCCTCAGCTCTCTTCTCCCTACTCCCTACTCCCTGCTCCCTGATAACTGACAACTGATAACTGATAACTGATAAGATATCTAGGCACAAGTGAACTGTAACAGCATAGGGAAACATCGGTTGAAGTCCGAGGCTGTGCCGCAGCTGTAAACGGATTTTAGATTTTAGATTTTAGATTTTAGATGACAAGCCAATCCAAAATCGGAAATCCAAAATTCAAAATTGCGTAAGCCAGAATGCCTGTGCTGTTATCCGCTCACGCTATTTCCCGCGTCGCACGGGAAAGGAGCTAAAATCTCAATGCTTAGCGATCGCCATTTAACTTCGTTAGAACATATTTCTCTACAATTACCACCTCTGCCGCTACAGCGTCCTCTATTACTGATCGGTCATGGAACTAGAGATGAATCTGGACGGCAGAGCTTGCTAGATTTTGCCTCTGCATACCAAGCTTTAGATACCTCTAGACCAGTTCTACCCTGCTTTCTGGAATTGACAGAACCAACAATTCAGGAAGGGGTAGATCGATGCGTAGAGAAGGGTTTTACGGAAATTTCCGTGCTGCCAATTTTGCTGTTTGCCGCACGGCATAACAAATTTGATGTAACGAACGAACTCGATCGCGCTAGAGCCAGACATCCACAGCTCAAATTTTACTACGGACGGCATTTTGGGATTACGCCTGGAATTCTCGATTTGTGGCGATCGCGTCTAGCAGAAATAGACCATCCTCAAATTCAGCGTGCAGACACCGTATTATTATTTGTCGGTCGCGGTTCTAGCGATCCTGATGCCAATGGCGACGCTTGCAAACTCGCTCGTATTCTCTGGGAAGGTAGCGGCTATACTACTGTAGAAACCTGCTTTATCGGTATCACGCACCCGCGCTTAGAAGCAGGTTTCCAACGTGCTTTACTCTATCAGCCCAAACGGATTGTCGTTTTACCTCACTTTCTCTTTACGGGTACGCTCGTTAAAAAGATTTTTGATGTCGCAGCTCAACAGCAACAAAAATATCCCCAAATTGAAATCGCCTGTTTACCTGAAATAGGACTGCATCCCCTCCTATTTAGCATTCTCAGAGAAAGAGAAATCGAAACTCATTTAGGTCAAGTCCAGATGAATTGCGAGATGTGCAAATTTCGCCTAGCAGCTGTAGCAGGTGAGACGCATTCTCATGGCCACAACCACGACAGCCATCACCACCATCACCATCATCACCACGACCATCACCACCCGCCTGTAGATCCTTACGCTAATGCGGTAGACTATCATCAAAAAATCTGGCAAGTTCCATAATGGATTTGGTAACAGGTAATGGGTAATTAGTAGTTGCTCCCCTGCTCCCAACTCCCTAGTACGGGCGCACAGCAGTGCGCCCCTACCGACTCCCAACTCCCGACTCCCGACTCGCTAATGACAAAAGAATTCACCATCGGCGAAACAGTCCGAGTTGTCGCCTTACCGCCTTACATTAAAACCGCCGAGCCGATGCCGATGCTGCGCCCGCCCGATACAATTCGCCTTCGGGAAGAAGGGATAGTCACGGATCGCCGTCCTGGGGGATATTGGGTCGTCCGGTTCGATCGCGGTACTTTTCTGCTCGATAGCCAATATATTGAGAGCATCACATCAGAAGCAGAATCACCACCTGCATCTCATGTGGAACCATCTTCACCTGCGGATGCCGATCGCAGCGATGATTAATGTAAACTTATGTTAACTGGACTTTCAGTTGACATCATGATATCTCGTCGAACTTTTTTAACCTCTGTTTTTGCGTGCTGCCTGTCTATTTTGGTTTGGTGTGGTTTTACCACCCCAGCCTTAGCGCTTGGGGGGAAGCTACCACCAGTGAACCAACCCGCACCGCAATTTACTCTACCTACCAATACGGGAGATGGGGAAGTTTCGCTTTCCGACTTGCGCGGTCAGTGGGTCGTACTTTATTTTTATCCCAAGGACTTTACAGCAGGCTGTACCCTAGAAGCCAAGCGGTTTCAACAAGACTTACCCAAATACATCGAAAAAAAGGCTCAGATTATTGGTGTGAGTGCTGATTCCATAGATTCCCATGCTGAATTCTGCGATTCAGAAGGGTTAAAATTTCCTCTGCTTGCAGATACTACAGGGGAAGTGAGTAAAGCATACGGTTCATGGATTGGTGTTGTTTCGATGCGCCATAGTTTTCTCATCGACCCAGATGGGATTTTACGCGAAACTTTTGTGAAGGTAAACCCTGCCATTCACAGCACGGAAGTTCTAGCACGGTTAGAGGAATTACAAAAAAACACTGTCTAATAGCGCTTTTCAATTGGGTAAAACACGAGATCTGTAGGGGCGCACAGCTGTGCGCCCCTACAAATGCCACGCACGCAATCGAGAATTGCTATAAAAGCTAAAGTGTAGAGACGTGCCATGTCATGTCTCTAGTTATTTTTTCAGCTTAGTTTTCAGCGTGTCTTATGGACTTCGAGCCGAAATACCAGCCTATTAGACGAAAAGTCAGGTATCAAGTCAGCGATCGCGAATCGATTGAAATTACCGATCGCAAACCTTTAGAAATATTACGAGATACAGAAGGATTAATCCGCCGTCAAGCTGTAGCCGCGATCGTCCCAGTTGTATCGCAGCCATTAGCAGCTAAAATCGAATCGGCTTCAGAGGTTGCGGAAGACTCGTTAAGCGTGTTAGCAGAAATCGATCTTGACGCAATTAGCGATGTGGAGTTACAGCCAGCTAGAATCTTAGTTGGCTTGAGTTTTGTGGGTTTTGGCGCACTGGCGATCGCTTTACTAACTTTATTTATTGATACTCTGCATCCCCAACTTACCCACCAGCAGCAAATTCACCAATACTGGTATCCTTACGTCTTTTTTGTCTCTTTAGGCGTGACAGGCTTGCTCACGTTGGGGCGAGAATTAATGCGTTTTAATAGATAGGGAGTAGGGAGTAGGGAGTCGGTAGGGGCGCACTGCTGTGCGCCCGTACTAGGGAGTAGGGAGCAGGGAGCAGTAAGGAAAAAATGCATGTCACCGATCGCCAATTACAAATCATCGCATCATCCCAAACTGGCTTCCGCCACGAATCATCGATTTGCTGTTGGCATCAAGATCGATCTGACATTGAGTTGGAATAGCACTGAAGTCACAAGTGTAAGAAGCTAGAAGTTGCTTTTGCTCGTTGAAAACTCTCAGATTGTAGCCGCGATCCATAGCATCAGTACCAAAATGATGCACGAATTCATATTGTTGAATGTAGTCTAAAGAATTCCAATTTTGCCGTTTTACATGCAAGTCGATGCGTCCTGAATCGCCATTTTGTTGAGCGGGATAAGCCAGCCAATGACTCAGCAAATCTCCGCCAAATTGCTCTTTTGCCCACCACAAACTGGGAGTTGTCACAGTGTCTTGAGATGCAGTGTCTTGAGGTGTGGTATTGGGCGCGATCGCGCGATCGCTTTGGTCAATTGTCGCTCGCATTAAACCCAGTTCTAGCAGAGCTTGAGAGGGCTGAGCTGTAACCATTTGTAACGTGGAGTTTGAGTTTGGCAATGGCGCGATCGCCCCCAAGCTGATTCCCACTAAAATTCCTGACAATTTCCAGAATGAATTCATCACCCTTGCTGCTGGCTGCTACTTTAACTTGTATCTCGACCTTATTAACATAATTCCTACTTAATGGCAAGTAAATTTGTCATTTGTCATTGGTCATTCGTTATTTGTGAGTGACTAGTCACTAGCCACTAGTCACTAGTCACTGATTGAGGATTTTGCGAGTTTTCTGCCAAATAACTAGAAAAAACGTTCCAGAAATTAGCGCTCCCAAGCATATCTTGATTGTATTTTTGATTTGCGTTCCAAGATTATTTTCGCGGCTAGCGGCTTGGGCTTGAAGCGATCGCTCGTTCTGAGATAAGCTCGCTAGCAATTGTTGTTTGACTACTTGTGGATTTCCTATTTCTGGCGGAGTAGCTTGAGGATTAATACGGCTTAAAATTGCTGCTATATCTGCTGAGGTTTGGGCTTTATTTATCTGTTCTTTTAACTGCTGGATTTGTTCCAATCTTGTAGCAATTTGCGCTGAACTTTGTTGGTCGATTCTGACAATAGCGCTAATAGATAATGGGACGAGCAAAAGGTACAAAGCTCCTCCTAATAAGCTCAGCCAGGACAAAAATTTAAAGAACCGAAATTGAGATTCTCCAATTAAAACAAAAATTAATCCTAAAATTGGAACGGGTGCGCGTTCTACAATTTGATTTGCTAGCTGAAACTCCCATGCAGGGTTAGTAAAATTAAAAGGAATAAGAAGTGCTAGCAGATCTAGTAAAAATAAAGTTAATAAAGTATAGCCTGCTAAACGAAATAAGGGTTCGAGATGACTGTGCGACTGTGCCACAAGATGAATGACCTGTTGTACTATTTTCTTTGAGACAAAGGAGAGGGGGAAGACAAGGAAGCAGAGGGGGAAGACAAGGAAGCAGAGGAGCAATTCTAGTCACTAGACACCAACCACTAGTCACTCTTTACTGATAACTGATAACTGATAACTGTTAAAGAGAAAAGCGAGAACTCCACCACTTATACCAAGAAAACCAAGCCTGCTCTAAAGTGGAGTATGCTTCAGGTACAGGCTGTTTTAAAGGTAAAGATAAATGAGTCCAAATGCAACGGTTATCTCTTAATTCTTGTCTTCCTAATAACCATAATGCAATGCGTGGAAATTGGAAGTCGTAGCGCAAGCGGTTTGAATCAAATTGGGAAGGAGTAAACGTACTTCCACCACGAGAATTAATACATGCATTTAAATATGCTTTTTGTTGATGTACGAAAACTGCGTAATCACCTAATTGCGGATCGCGACGAATTTGGAGTGGAGAGCGATTGGTTGGAAATGATAGATTAAGATTATCTGCGATCGCTTGTTGTCCATCTCCTACAGTATTTAATTCGTAGCGCGTATCGACATCGAGTAGCAAGTTGTTTTGTTTGTATTGATAGCGTTTACCTGGAAAAGCTACCTTACCATATGGTTCTTGTTCTACAATTCGATCTGGTAGCGGTTGACTTGCGACTTGCTGCCACTGTGGAAGAGGGACTGTAGCAGGAAATGTAAAAGGGGTAACTTTTCGCTTACCAATGTTTGAATCGAGTAACACTCGACTAGATACAAACAATACATTGACAAATGTGAAAATTAATAGCGGTGTTCGCCAACGCTGCCAAAGCTTCATAGTTCAGAAAGTTCTCTCTTGTCTGAATGTTCGGAAAGCGATCTTTTACTAGTTAAATAACAGAATCCCCCGAATAATAAAGTAGAAGTTAGAAAAAAGACTTGCGAACCCGTACCGACGTGCCAGTATTTAAATGTAGCTTCGGTTGTGTAAGCGTGTAAAATAGCTAGAATAGCGACTCGGAATCCATTAACAACAAAAGCGATCGCAGTTGCGGCTAAAGGAACGAGGATTTTTTGAATTGTTTTAGTCGGAAACATGACTAAAAACAAGACAGATAGTTTTAATAAAGGAAATATACTTTCCCAACCAGAACAGCCAGCGGCTACCTCTACAGCTTTGCCATTAGCCAAAATAATATTGACTCCCTCTCGATAAAACTCTACTCCTAGATAAGTTAAAATCAAAGACGCAAAATTCGCCGTGTATAGAGCTAGAATACCAATTCGGTTAATCAGTAACTCTACGGGAATCGAAAAAGCAAAGATAATGAGTATTTCTTGCCAATATTGATGTAACCTATTTGCTCCAGAAGCAAGTAAGAACAATCCTATAGCGGCGATAAAGGGAATAAAATGAAAGAGATTGTCAAAACTAGTCATCCATAGGCTTCTGAGAAGAACAAACCCGAGAAGACTGAAACCGAGAAAGCTAGAAAAAATATCGCTTTGTAAAATTAATTGATGTCGTTTTTCCCATAACAAAGTTGCCACAGCGAACCAACAAAGAAAACTGAGAATGAGTTGATTTGAATCGGCATTACTCCGCCAGATTAAACTTGTATGAATAGTTGCTATACCACCTGCGATCGCCATTAACCAAAACTGTGGTTGTTGCAGCGATCGCCATCCATCTCGCGAAAAAACTTTCATAAAATTACTAATGACAAATGACGAATGACAATCTATTATCCCCATAACCTACGTCTAGGAGATCCATTCAAGCGATCGTGAGTATCAGATAATAATTGTGGAATATCTAATTGTTCGGGACAGCGCGGTAAACAATCACCGCATTGAGTACATTTATTTGCTTTCATGCCAGGAAACCAGTGTCCGGCATTTTCAAACATTTGATAGCGATATTTGCCGTACTCCTGCATATTGTAAGCAATCGTCAGATTTCGCAGGCGCAAAACTTCGGGAATATTAATTTTTTCAGGACAAGGCAAACATTTGTAGCATTGACTACAGCGATCGCTGGCTAAAGTTGTGGCAGCATGAGTTTCTAAACGCTGTAAAACTTCAATTTCTGCATCAGTTAGGGGTGTATCGCAGTCAGCGACTTGTAAAGGGACGCTTAATTCTGCTGGGGTAGCTGCACCAATACTGAGGGTAGTAATACGGCGATCGCTCAGTAAAAAGCGATAATTGAGTTCTAATGGAGAAAAAGGCTGGCACAAATCTTTCAGCGTTTCTGGTGGACTATATAAGAGTCCTCCCTTATCCGCAGGAGAAATAATAAATACACCCATATCTTTAGTATGGGCGAGTTCTATTGCTGGGGCATGACGTTGAAAAAAGTAGTAATAATGTAGGTTGACAAATTCAAATAGATCGGTGGCGATCGCTGCTATTATCACATTTAAAGGTGCGTGCGTGGAAAAACCAACGTGTCTTACCCGTCCATCAGCAACAGCCTCCCGTACTGCTTGCATACAACCATGCGATCGTTGTACGAGATCGAGATGTTCCCAAGTGTTAATTCCGTGAATTCCTAAGCAATCTAAATAATCGACTCCAATACGTTCTAAAGACTCATTGATATAACAACGCATTGAGTCCGCATCTGTCGTAGGGGGAATTTTGGTTGTGATGAGAAGCTGGGAACGAGGGACGGATAAACCTTTTTTGAGTGCTGCACCCAGATATAATTCGCTGTCACCATAGCCTCTAGCTGTTTCAATGTGATTGATGCCTAGTGCAACTGCGCGATCGATCGTTTGATAGGCATTTTCCTCTGAAGCCAAGTAACGCATCGTGCCTAACGAAAACGCCGAAAGATTGAGGTTCGTCTTGCCAAATCGTCGGTAGTGCATTGAGAGTGTCCAGTCTGTACTAGGTTCAATCCCTAATGGGAGACAACTAAATTTCAACCATAGCGCAGCAGGCGATCTTATTCCAATACTTCCGAAAAAAAAATCAATTCCTAATAGGAATATCGTTAAATTTCAACATGCACTGTGTAGCCTGTTCCTTTAGTTTCATTGCAGGTTCAATCCCTAATAGGGAGACAATTAAATTTCAACATTCTGCGGTGGCGTACCGCTACCCGAAGCGTTGTTGTTTCAATCCCTAATAGGGAGACAATTAAATTTCAACTTGCTCTCGCAATACCAGTCGTATAGTTCCAATAATGTTTCAATCCCTAATAGGGAGACAATTAAATTTCAACCCCCTTGTGGATAGGTTAATAAGAAAGCCTCTCTTACGTTTCAATCCCTAATAGGGAGACAATTAAATTTCAACCAGTTACAGTTAAAGCACCAAGAGCGGCAAGTAAGTTTCAATCCCTAATAGGGAGACAATTAAATTTCAACCCCTAGCGTTGCTTGCATTAGAGACTTTCCAAGTTTCAATTCCTAATAGGGAGACAATTAAATTTCAACCTCAGAAGCCAGTTTAGCTTAATTCCGTGATACAGAGATAGCTAGTTTCAATCCCTAATAGGGAGACAATTAAATTTCAACTTGGATTAGCAAGGAGATGCAATGTTCTGCCTCGTGTTTCAATCCCTAATAGGGAGACAATTAAATTTCAGCCTACAACAGCATCCGCCGTTCTTACTACCAGTTTCTAGTCATGTTTCAATCCCTAATAGGGAGACAATTAAATTTCAACTACTCCAAAAACTCTAAATAAGGAGTCCGATAAATAAGTTTCAATCCCTAATAGGGAGACAATTAAATTTCAACTGGCTCGAATGTCGTCTGTCGGATTGAAGGAAATTTGTTTCAATCCCTAATAGGGAGACAATTAAATTTCAACACCCAAACTATCCTGCGACAAGGAAATGGATAGAAGTTTCAATCCCTAATAGGGAGACAATTAAATTTCAACGCGCGAATGGGAATTTCGGCGAGAATTGAAGCGGGTTTCAATCCCTAATAGGGAGCCAATTAAATTTCAACTTAGGAGCGGCACTATTTCCTGCCACCTTGAACTTGTTTCAATCCCTAATAGGGAGACAATTAAATTTCAACGGCTGCAAAGCTACAGTATCGCCATCAGATTTTATTCTGTTTCAATCCCTAATAGGGAGACAATTAAATTTCAACGTCAATTGGTGCGTTCGCAGCTACTTCTTTGTGATGGTTTCAATCCCTAATAGGGAGACAATTAAATTTCAACGGTTGAGGCAGTGTTAGCTGAGTATCAAGGCAGAGGTTTCAATCCCTAATAGGGAGACAATTAAATTTCAACAAAGTCACATAAAATTATTACTTTGAATTCTACCGCGTTTCAATCCCTAATAGGGAGACAATTAAATTTCAACATCTCTGATTTGTGCAAAGCATTCAGAATATCTTGTTTCAATCCCTAATAGGGAGACAATTAAATTTCAACCTTGCGTACGGAGTTGAACGATTTCTTCAAAGCGCACGTTTCAATCCCTAATAGGGAGACAATTAAATTTCAACTTGATCGTGGCGTAAGCATAGCGAAACCTGACGTTGTTTCAATCCCTAATAGGGAGACAATTAAATTTCAACCCTAACGACTACGTTAGTTCCAACTCCAGTTAAATCGTTTCAATCCCTAATAGGGAGACAATTAAATTTCAACGTATCGGCGAAGAATACTCGCTTGCTACAGCCGGTTTCAATCCCTAATAGGGAGACAATTAAATTTCAACACGCTGCGCGGTGCTAATCCTTTGCTGCGCCGATAATCGTTGTAGTTTCAATCCCTAATAGGGAGACAATTAAATTTCAACAAAGGATGTAGCGATTCTCAGGGAGCAGGTCAAAGTTTCAATCCCTAATAGGGAGACAATTAAATTTCAACCTTCGCCATCTCCCAGTCCTTCGCCTAGCCCAGATCCCGTTTCAATCCCTAATAGGGAGACAATTAAATTTCAACAATTCCTTTGATAAGATAGGCATCAAGTTTCGCAAGTTTCAATCCCTAATAGGGAGACAATTAAATTTCAACTGCGTTGTGCTGAGCTTTTGGGGGATGAATTAGATTGGTTTCAATCCCTAATAGGGAGACAATTAAATTTCAACGATTGCGGCAACCTCCAAGCCATAGTCTGTCAAGTTTCAATCCCTAATAGGGAGACAATTAAATTTCAACTGTAATACAAAAGCTTGGGTGAGGATTTACGGTACGGTTTCAATCCCTAATAGGGAGACAATTAAATTTCAACTTTCTGTTTGGCTCTTAAGGCGACTCCCGCACCCATGTTTCAATCCCTAATAGGGAGACAATTAAATTTCAACACTCAGGCAATAAAGTAACAGCAGCATCACGCTCGGTTTCAATCCCTAATAGGGAGACAATTAAATTTCAACCGATCACTGGTGAGCCAATCGACATCGAGCGCAAAGTTTCAATCCCTAATAGGGAGACAATTAAATTTCAACTAAGAGTAAAATCTTCACTGCTTCTGATGGGGAACCCAACTGTTTCAATCCCTAATAGGGAGACAATTAAATTTCAACCCCAACAATATCTAAAACTGTATCTACAGCATTTACGTTTCAATCCCTAATAGGGAGACAATTAAATTTCAACACTGAAATATTTCTGATAGTCGGGAGATCCATCGCGCTTAGTTTCAATCCCTAATAGGGAGACAATTAAATTTCAACACTTTGACCCGAGAATATGACAGCTTTTACCACCGCAGTTTCAATCCCTAATAGGGAGACAATTAAATTTCAACGTAAAAAAGTAAAGATTAATCCTGAAGCAATTTTGGTTTCAATCCCTAATAGGGAGACAATTAAATTTCAACCTTCGCCATCTCCCAGTCCTTCGCCTAGCCCAGATTCCGTTTCAATCCCTAATAGGGAGACAATTAAATTTCAACAACTCGCTTCGTTGGCAGAAAAACCAAAGAAATCGTTTCAATCCCTAATAGGGAGACAATTAAATTTCAACCCGTCACGATAGAGCAGATAGTCAAGGATGGCTATGTTTCAATCCCTAATAGGGAGACAATTAAATTTCAACCACATCGATCGCAGAGCCACCACCATCAGATTACGTTTCAATCCCTAATAGGGAGACAATTAAATTTCAACTCCACGCTGCATTGAATGCCGATAAATTTGCTTATGTTTCAATCCCTAATAGGGAGACAATTAAATTTCAACATTGGCGTACTTATATTTTCTTTGTTGTATTGCGGTTTCAATCCCTAATAGACTCGTCCGGAAATTTGCAAAGCAGTCCACGTCTGGCTTTGCACAGCATTAGCATGAAACCAGAACCGACGTAATCATAAGGCTTTGAGAGAGTTACTAATAGCAACTATCTGTAAAAATATTCATGGCTAAAGCATAACTATTCTCCAATTTACAATTTTCATGAAACTGGTAATATTAACGCGCCAATTCTTAACCTAACCAGCCCACAAATGGTAAGAATTACCTGCTCATAAATTTGAGAATTCAGGGGGAAACGTTGTTGAGCGATGCGGAAAATTTTGACGAGTCTAATTACGTGTTCGACAAAGATACGGCGGCTGGATAATTTTTTATTTTCCTCTTTTTGCTTTGTCGTTAATTCTCCTTTTCGTGGTTTCTTCTGAGGAGTCGTAATCTTCTCTCCTCCTTGATACGCTTTATCTCCTTCAAACATTTGCTCATTCTCAAACTTTTTTTGTTGGTCGCGGAACAAACTAATATCGCTCGTTGGACCCTTTTTACCTACCTCTATATCTACAATATCTTTGCCTTTCGGTAAGACAATGAATTGATTTTTAAATGTCTGCTGCCTTTTCTTGCCCGAAAAATACTCTTTTTGCTTCTGATAGTCTGAAGGTCTTTCTCTTGGTTGTTCCATACTATCTACTATTAACTGAAATTCCCTCAATAATTCTAAAGCAATCGCGTAATCACCATCCTTTTCTTCAACTTGTTCAAGAAGACTGGCAGGTAAAATTTTTCGGAATATTCTTAACCAGTAATGAAACGTATCATTTGCCTCAGTTTTTGACACCCCAAAGTGCATCCCTAAAACCTCAAACGTTGGCATCTGTCTTAAATAAAACAGACACAAACATACCGACTCGGAAACATTGAGTTTCGGTTTACGTCCTCCTCCTTTCTGATTTATCCGGATTTTTTTACTTTCTCTGTCTACTTGCTGGTTTTGATGATGCCTTTGAGCTTGGCTCAACAAGTCTCGAAACTGGTCATGTGTAATTCCCAGTATTTGCTTTGTCCGATGCGGATTCTCTTGGATATAATCAAGAGGATTTTTCATAGTGGTAGAGCGACAAAATTTCGTTCTACCATTTTTTTAGCACTTAAATAATATTCCGGACAGGTCTAATAGGGAGACAATTAAATTTCAACGTGGGAAACAACTAGTAGTGTAATCATAAATCTGCCTAAGTTTCAATCCCTAATAGGGAGACAATTAAATTTCAACGAGAGAATTCTACAATCTGCGTTTGAGAATGCTAGTTTCAATCCCTAATAGGGAGACAATTAAATTTCAACATCGCGATCGCCCCTGAGCTAGAGCGGGTGCATATCGTGATGTTTCAATCCCTAATAGGGAGACAATTAAATTTCAACGCCATTTGTACAGATTAATCGCTCGAATTGCAATCTGTTTCAATCCCTAATAGGGAGACAATTAAATTTCAACTTATTGCCGTGGGGCGACATCAACAATTGCTAACACGTTTCAATCCCTAATAGGGAGACAATTAAATTTCAACACTTTGATTGGGCGGTTAACTCAGGCGTGGGACGGTTTCAATCCCTAATAGGGAGACAATTAAATTTCAACCACAGTCTCAACACCACCAAAAGTAATTTATCGCGTTTCAATCCCTAATAGGGAGACAATTAAATTTCAACCATCAACTGTATCAATCAAATGCTTGAGAGATCGCCCTGTTTCAATCCCTAATAGGGAGACAATTAAATTTCAACAGTCAATGCTGAAATTTCTCTTGCTAGTCCCTTGTGTTTCAATCCCTAATAGGGAGACAATTAAATTTCAACGTAATTCCCCTAGCTCTGACGATACTCTTTACAGTTTCAATCCCTAATAGGGAGACAATTAAATTTCAACTCCCGTTTTCCAACTTCCAGAAATAAGGTTTAAGTTTCAATCCCTAATAGGGAGACAATTAAATTTCAACATGCTCACCGCTAACCGTTATTCCCGCCGCTACCGTTTCAATCCCTAATAGGGAGACAATTAAATTTCAACTTGTTCCCAATGAATTTAAAACCGGGGTAATTTCGTTTCAATCCCTAATAGGGAGACAATTAAATTTCAACCCTGTATATATAGATATCCGTACTAAATAAGCATATATGTTTCAATCCCTAATAGGGAGACAATTAAATTTCAACCCATCAAATCCGAGCTTTGCCACCTGCTTTGGGAACGTGTTTCAATCCCTAATAGGGAGACAATTAAATTTCAACTGTAGAATTCTCTCTACCTTGCTAGGATTGATATTGCTGTTTCAATCCCTAATAGGGAGACAATTAAATTTCAACTATTGCTAGGAAGTAAAGCTAATAAGCAGAATCAATTCGTTTCAATCCCTAATAGGGAGACAATTAAATTTCAACAGGTGAAGCATGGCTTGGCTAATCTCTACCTCTACAGGTTTCAATCCCTAATAGGGAGACAATTAAATTTCAACTTAGCGCTGGCTAGCTCTAAAGCCGCAGCGTTGGTTTCAATCCCTAATAGGGAGACAATTAAATTTCAACGTTTTAATCCACATCGCATATTGCTGACTTATTTACCTGTTTCAATCCCTAATAGGGAGACAATTAAATTTCAACTCCTATCTTCAGCTTGACTGGTATTGCTGAATTCATTGTTTCAATCCCTAATAGGGAGACAATTAAATTTCAACACTCTAGAATTGCCTATCCAGCGTTTATCTTTGTAGTTTCAATCCCTAATAGGGAGACAATTAAATTTCAACTAGTGTTTCAAAAGTACCGTTTTAGAGACACAATTGTTTCAATCCCTAATAGGGAGACAATTAAATTTCAACTCCTCTTAAAGCCCCTAGCGTAGTTTGCATTAAGGTTTCAATCCCTAATAGGGAGACAATTAAATTTCAACACTCGTCACGCATCTTTTAGCGATAAATCAATTAATAGGTTTCACTCCCTAATAGGGAGACAATTAAATTTCAACCGAGCTTTAGTTGATGGTGGCAGCCTTTGAGTATTGTTTCACTCCCTAATAGGGAGACAATTAAATTTCAACATCGTCACGCAGCTTTTGGCAATTAATCAGTTAATAGGTTTCACTCCCTAATAGGGAGACAATTAAATTTCAACTACCAGTACCTACTATTCCTCCTCGCAGACTGTCACCAAAAGTTTCACTCCCTAATAGGGAGACAATTAAATTTCAACGGCTGAAGCCTGAAAACTAATCCATATGTAGTTTTCAAGGTTCGAGAGCGCGGATAGAGCAATAATAGCATGACAAAAGCTGGTTAATGCATGGTACAAATTGCTAAAACCCAGTTGTAGCAAAGAGCGCGGTAGGTTCTCAGCTATTATTCCTGTAATCTTTTGAATCGTAAGACCTCCAGCATCTTTTTTCAAACTCTCCGTACCAACACCTACCCATCCGCGCACTCAGCAAAGAAAACAGTGTCATCATAAACTGGTTCACCACCAATACGCTCAACTTTACCAAAACAGCAGGCGCATAGGAAATAAAATCGAATACTATCAGTATCCGGCTTAATTAACTTATTTAAACGCCAACGCAATTTAGCATATTGAGTATCGCTCAACTGGCACTCAAACACGCTGTACTGCACCCATTGCCCGTAAGACTTAAGAATATTATGGATTTTGGTACGGCGCTTATCTTCGGAAATATCGTAGGAGACGATAACATTCATATTTACTTTTTACCCTTACGCCTACTTCAAAACCAACGGCGGATACTTCTCAATTTCACCCATTAAATATTTCGCCAGTAACCGCGCTTGTAGTTCAAATGCTTCTTGGTAACTACATTTACGTCCTAAAACTGGGTGCTTGAACTCAGATTGCTTCTTCTGCGCGTATAAGCGCAAGAATGTTTTTCGCCCTTCCCCAGTCAGGGATACCGCATGACTTAATGGTTCTGTCACAAATTCTACGGGTGTCAAAAGTCGCTTATTTAATGCAGATAACACGACTGCATCTACTATCAAGGGACGAAACTCTTCCATTAAATCCAATGCTAGCGCTGGTCTACCATAACGTTCGCAGTGGAGATATCCTAAGTATGGATCGAACCCAACAATATCGATCGCCCCTTGAATATCATGCCGCAATAATGAGTAGCCAAAGCTGAGTAAAGAATTAACTGGGTCAGTCGGCGGACGACGGCTGCGCGTGGTAAAAGTAAATTCTGTAGCCCGAATCAGTTGGTGGAAGCAGTTGAAATAAGCCGCACTACCAGCACCCTCCAAACCCCGCAGCGAGTTGATACTGTTAGTTGTGTCAATTGGTGCGATCGCCTGCTCTAAACGTGTAATATATGCTGATAAATCTAAGTCTGGAAATTCCCGTTGGCGACGGATAAGTAGATTTCGGTAGTTTTTCAGCTTACCGCGCACAAATCCTTGAACGACATGAATTGCTTGGACTGACTCACCAACTGCTTGCCATTGTGCCTTGCGAACAAAAATGTTTTTACTAACTTCTGGTTCCAATCTACCTAAATAACGACCTGTTTCTGTGAGAAAAGTCAGAGGTATATGACGTTCCAGCAGTTCGGAAATTGCCGCTGGTGAAACTGTAGCACGTCCCATAACTACAACACCATCTATTTTAATTAACGGCACATCTAAAATTGTTTTTTTATCAAATTTGACATGAAGGCGTTCATCTGTTTTGCCAATAAAAGCATCTTCCTGAGTGATATAAACTGTACCCATGTTTGCATCTATAGTTGATAAATTAGAATGATAAAACTAAAATTACGTGGCTTCTTGATAGCGTCCAACCTTATCTACAGCACCAGGTAAACAACGTGAAAATAAACTACAACCATCACAGCGTTTTGTTTTGACAGCCTTTGGCATTTCTCCTGTCGTTAGCAAGGTTTGAACGGCTTGAATAGTTGCGATCGCACTTTGACGCAGTTGATTAGTAATTTCGACTAATTGGCGTTGATGCGAATGGGCATAGTAAATATAGCCATTACTAATAGATTGTCCAGTCATTTCTTCTAAACACAAAGTTTGGGCGCAAACTTGCAGTTCGTCGTTATCCCATTCACCTTTGCGTCCTCGCTTGTATTCAACTGGATACCATTGACCATTTTCTACTTCAATTAAGTCAGCCTTTCCGATTAACTTGTATCGTTCTGACTTCAGCCAAATTGCCCGAACTTGCCAAGTTTCTTCTCGACTTCCTTCTCCTAATGTATGAACGCGATCGTGCAAACTCGTACCTTCAATCGTATATTGGTTATCAATAAATTCTCCCGCACAAAACATTCGCCAGCAGCGGTGTGGGCAGTAAATATATTGATTTAATGCAGCAATAGGAATGTATTCAAGATCGTCCATAGTTTTTATAATTTGAAGAACGCGAATCAATTGCTAATAGGCGGCGCACCATGCCCATACCCATTGTTGTTTTACGTCCTACACCCGTATATAAAGCAAAGTCAGCTAAAGCATTAATTTGCTTAATTGCGATCGGTTCGACATCTCCAAGAATACGATAGCTAATTTCACCAATACAACCGATAAATTTACTGTCGTAATTACTAAGAACTTCCGTATGAATCTTGACAAAACTTGGATAAATTGAGTCAAATGAGATATTATTTAATTCAATTCCACTATATTTATTCCATCGCCCTAAAAGACTGTTGAAGACGCATTCTTTCACGGGAAGAATCGTATCATATTCACCTTGACGGAAGGCTACAGGTGTAGCAAAAGTGAAATTCAGAGTGCGATCGCGATCGCTAGCTTGTTCGTATAATTGGGCATAGGTGCAAGCATTCGCCCAAGGCTGTGTCGATTGGGGAGTACCGAGAATGCTGGTAACGTACAAATCGGCGGAACCTAAATGCCAAGGGTGTTGTGGATTAAGATTCAACCACAGTGGGGTTAATTTGCTAAATAGAGTGTCATCGAGTAGGGAAATACGCCACCAGCAGGAAGTTCCTGCGGGAATGGGTTTTTGATGACCAAATTGTAAGGTATGGTGATGTTTGTGCTGTTGTATTTGCAAGGGTGAGAGGGTAAAAGCTTTATCTGCGTTGGAGGAATGTAGATAATCTCCCAAGGTTTTATCGACGGAAGTAATCAGAGTGAGAAATAAGGCGTGATAGTGTCTACCAGTGAGGAATTCTGGGTATATGGGAGATTGGGGAATGAGGTTGAGGACGAGGCTGTGAGGCATAGTGAGTTTAGACTTAATGGAGATTAAACAATAAAAACTTCATCATCTGGAAGACGTAGCTGTTTAAACTTCATTGCCATTGTTAAAATTCCTGATAAGCCTGCTAAAAACTCGTATTGTCTTTCATCATCATTGCAAGCAATAGTTATAGGATACGAAACAATTCCTTGTTTATGTAACTGGAAAAGAGTAGCAGCATTAGTTCGAGGACAAATAATGACTCCTGGCAAAAGATTTTTTGATAATGTCTGCAATTCAGGTGTTGGACGTATTGCTCCTCCAACGCTGCGAATAATTTGACAATTTTTAAAAGCTGTTAATTTATTCAGTTCCGTGTTGATAAACTCTTGTTGACTATCAAGATATCGCATTCTAAAACTCAGTTTATAAGTCTCAGTTGCACGAGTTCTGATTTCGATAAAATCACCGTTTTGAACAAATTCGTAATAGCGCAATAGATGAAAAGGATCGATTTGACTTTTCTCAGCTTCATCTAAGATAAAACCGAATGGATCGCGAATGGGAAGGTTTTCAAATAAACTATAGCGAAAAGTAAATAATGGGGCATAGCTTGTACTAAAAATTTCAGCAAACTCTTTGAGTTCAGCTACTATGTCATCTTGTTTAAAAATATCTTCGTATGCATCTATTGTCGTGCGTCCAGCTTGTAAATCATCCCACTCTTCAGGTGATTTTACTCTAATATAGTTTTTAACAAAAGCTCGCCCACCTTTGATATACTTCCAGTCTTTTTTGAGTTTATCTAAAGACATTTGAGCAATATTTTCAGCACCTTGCAAAACTTTCATTCTGTAGCGATAGTCTTGCCAAGTGCGATTTCCCCCAAGAATTGATTTTAAAGTACCAAACAATTTTGGAATTAATTCAGCAAGTGCTAAGTTTTCAGAATTTTTTTCCAGTTCTAATAAAGGACGTGCGATTTCTAGAGATGCTTCTGAACGCCAATAAGCTGTTAAAAAAGGCTTGTCTAAACAGGGAAGTATATTGAGTAAATCTTTTAGCGCGGTACGACCTCCAGTCGTATTAAGAGTATTTAAACCTTCTTGCCAAGCATTAGCAGGCAAGTAAGCAATAGCTTCTGAATCAATATTAGTTTCAGATTTACCTAAAACACGTCCTACTCTACCTATTCTCTGCCAAAAAGCAGCGCGATCGCGTGCCGAAAAAATTAACCAGTCTAAATTCTGTCGTGTTGGTTCGGGGTTCCTTTCAAAGTTAAATCCTACATCTACAGTGCTAGTTGCCAAAATAACTTGACACTGCATAGCCTTTTGTCTATCTTGTTTAGGTGCAGGTCCCGTAATGCGTCCGATATAATCAGTGAGTCCTCGATTATCTAAAACTTTTTTGAGAAGATTAATATTATCCAGAGAATCCAAAATTACAGCACCATTTTTATCTGGACTTTCTCGAAGTCGATGAACAACTTCTGTAGCTAATTCTGCTATCCACACTTCTTTACTGTCTGGCTTCGGTTTTAACTCTAAGTTGACTGCTGTTTGTGATGGGACAAAATTAGTATTAGCTGCTTCTCCATCAATTCTCGCAATCCTCACCCCTGCCTGTTTTAAATTTTCTAATGCTGATTCACAAGCTGGTTCTGGTGTTGCTGTCAGCAATACTATCTTCCGTCCATGTTGAAAAAAGCCAAAGACGTGAGAGTATGCTAGATAAAACAGCATTCCTACTAGCTGTTTAGCATCGTAGAGATGAAATTCGTCAAAGATGACTGTAGAGAATTTAGTGTAAAAACTAGCAGCAATATTATCTCTGTCTAGCTTGTTGTATGCAAAAAAAGTTGCATAGTAGAAAATATCAGGATTCGTTACTAACAGAATTGGTGTATTTGCTCCAACATCATCAAAAATTGTAGCAGGATTGCGCAAGACATTATATAGTTTTTCTCCTGAACGACTGCCAACTTTATCGTTAGACCAGCTTTTAATATCTTGAGCCGAAGCTGATTTGACAATATGAGGTAAGTTAGCCTCACGCACAAACTGCTTAGCTGCTTCTGTTTGCTGTTCAATTAAAGCATTAGTTGGTGCGATATAAACAGCACTTTTATGTGGCTGATGTTTTAAAACTGTCAACCCTGCTTTAGTTTTACCCGTACCAGTTGGTGCTAAATCGAGAATAATATCGGCATTTTTTGATTGTTCAAACACATCAACTTGATGTTGAAGTGCTTTTGTCATGAAAGATATTTCTTCTGGCAAATTTACACAAACCGAAATACTACGAGGTTCTAGCCTGGTAACTAATCTTTGATTATTCATTGCTACTGCCTCTACCGCAAAAATGTAAGTCTGCTGGGATGATTGTTTCATCAATCTGCCAAGCACAACCTCGAAAACGTAGATTTTTAATAATGGGTGCGGGAGGGATAGAAATTAAATCAAAAGCTAAAGTTTCTAGTTGCTGTGGTAAATCGGTAGCATTTAGATAATGTTGACTTTGATATTCACCTTCCGGTAGTAAATTAACTGATGATTCATTGAGTATGTTGACTTTAACTTTACTCATAAATTTACCAAGACGAATATAATCGGGTAATTGGCTATTTCCAAACACCAAAGTTTGAAATCTGTTACCGCGTTCAATCATCCGCAGTTTTCCAGTTTGGGGAAAATTACTTGGTCTAAATGAATTAGGTTTTTTCCCTTGGCGCTGTAATGGTAAATCTTCTCTTGCAGTAGCAACCCGATTATTAGTCATTGAATACCAATAAGCATCAGAAAGAGCATTAAAACGTTCAAATCTGAATGCAATTTTATCTAGAGGTGAAGCTGGTAAGATATAAAAATCTCGTGCTATTGGTTGTAAATCTTCTTTGTAGGTTGGTCGTCCTGTAGCCTGACCTTGGAGGCGATAGGGGGAATTTACTAAACCTAAAGCATAGGTAAGAGCGTAATTCCCAATGACCCCCTCAGTATAATAGGTATCAGACAACTCCCTAGAGGCAAAAAAAACTGGTTCGAGACAGTATAATTCAATAAGTTTTGCTTGCTGAAAAGGAATTGTTGACATAATCTAACTCTCTACTTCAACTGGAGTATTTTTTCCTTTACTTTTAGTCTTTTTCTTTTCAGCCGCAACCTGACGGAAAGATTCATAGGATTGGCTTAAGCGTTTGAGAAAACTATCGCGTTCTGCTTCTGACCAATGAGTCTCTACATCAGCAATTAAATTGACTAATTCTGCTTCAGATAAATGCACAGATACTCCTCTTCTATTTCTCCAATTTGCAATGGCTTGCTGGCTAGCTGTAATTAATTGGTTAGAATTCAGAGGGTGTTCTAAAGGTTTACCTAAAACATCGTAAGTAGCTTGTACGAGTTCTAAAGAACTTGGTAGTTCAGTAATACTACCAAATACACCTAATATTTGATTTTCCATGCGTCCCACACGACTGGACACAGCACCGTAACGACTGGTGAATAAAATATTACCGACGACATATCGTAGTTCATCAGCAGTCACATCTTTGAGAGTGACGACATCTAAAAAATGTACGCCTGGTTTGATATATTCGCTCGTATTTAAAGCTGTGGAAGCGTTACTTTTTTCATCGCGCATCGTACCATTTTCATAAATAGCGTTAATTGTGCGATCGCCCACAACGTCACTAGCAGGTAAAATACTAAAAGCATCCTCAGTCCAAATACGGCTTTTTTGTGCGCCACCACCACCAGCAGCGAAACCATACAGGAAACAATCTACGCACATTTCACAGGGTGAATTAGTATTTAAAGAACAAAGAGAGCCATCTTTACTATTAGTATATAAAAGCTCATGCGCTCTTAAATGCTCTCTACCATAGCGTCTTTCCGGTGCTATTTGCTTACGCTTAGTCATTACCAAGCGTTGAATTATAGTTTTTTGATTTTCACCTTCTAAACCTGCTTGGACAAACTCACTACACATTGGTTCGCCAGAACCTTCTGTACGAAAAATAGTTTCAGAATGAGTTGTTCTTAAAACTACTAAAGTGATAAAACGTCCTTTAGGAAAATTTTCGTAAGTGGTTGCAAGAACTGAAGAAAGCTTTTGAATCGACATAATTAACTCCTATTAATTAAGTATTGGTAGTATTTTCATCTGAATCGTCTTGAGATTGAGATTTTAGTTGCTTGCGTGCTTCCTCAAGAAAGAATAAATAGGCAGCTTCTAAAGTTTTTCGGTCAGATAGAAACTTTTCAGGACGTGCTGAATAAACTTCCTCATATAGCTTTCGCAAAACCTCGTAATAACGCTTAACTTGTTCTAGCTTCGTCGCACCAACACCGTGTTCGCGAATACGATCTAAACGGGTGTGGTATTGTTGTATCAAAGCTGCAAAAATCATCTCTAAATCTAAATGAGATTTTTGAGTGCGAATAGCAGCAATAAAAGCTGTGAAAGGTTCTGTTTGAGCAGTACGTTTGAAAGAGCTTCCCCAGATTTTCGCCTCCGCTGCTATTTGAGCAGCTTCTTTGAGATACTGAGTCAATAATGCGGTTTCATTTGGCATAAGATTCTTCAATAAAGTATTTAATGATTCGCAAATCCGACTCCAAATTGCACTCAAATTTGGTTCATCTTGTTCTCGTAAAATCCAACGTAGTAAAACATAATAAAGTTCTATTGGTCTCGCACAAGCACGAGCTAAATCGTACAAACAATCATCGGCTTTTTGAATACTTGCTACAGATATTGCTAGTTTGCCAATACAACGTAGACGCTCAAGAATTTTTTCTGCATCTTGACGTTCTTGATATTGTCCATTCCCTAGTAAAGGTTGCAGAGCAGCAGGAATTCCTTCTACTCGTCCGTAAACATCATTAAATAACTCGACTTCTAAGTTGCTACTAAGAGTAAAAGGAAAGCCAATATCTAAAGACAAAGATATTTCTAAACCGAGTCTCAGCGATTTAAGTAATGCTAAAGAAGCGTTAGTTTCTCCCCACACTATAGGAATAATCACTGTTGTATGTACAAATTCTGGACGCTTCGGTAACGCTGCACCAACTACTTTATTAGCTTTAAATTCAAGTATGTTATCTCGATATAGCTGAATTTCATCAACAGTGACAGTGCCACCCTCAGCATTTGTTGCTGCGAGTTGTTGTAGAAGTTCGCGCCAAATTCTTAATAATTCAGGTGCAGAACCTTTAGGTAATGCTAAATGTAAATAAAGTGGGTCTTGTTTTTTAACAGATGGGAAATTTGCCCCAACCGACATCAATTGATAAGCTAAAGCTGCAATTGAATCTGCTTGTCTTTTAGGCTCTGCATTGATACCACCTGGTAAGCGATTAGAAAAAGCTTGGACTTTCGTACCTGGAGGCATATTATCTGAAATTAGCTCATCTATATTATTAGAAGTGGAGCCTAAAGAGCATCTTTGTCTAGGATTTGCTTCTATATAAGCATTTAAATCATTGACTCCATTTAACCGAATAGCAAAAGGTAAATTTACCATTCTGTTAACGGCTGCAATCACTTCCTCAGATACCTCTATGTCCTCTGAGGATTGTGTACTTTTCTTTCTAAGTTGGAAAGATTCTTTGAGAGCTTCTTGAATACCTTCAATTCCATTAATAGCAGCTTTTGCAGCAAATAAAGGTCGCCCATATTGACCATTAAATGGTTCAAGAGCAATCCGTTGCTGTTCAGAAATACCAGTATGACAAGCAATTTTGTCCCAAACTTCTTTAGGACTTAATCCTACCTCACGGTAGCTGAGATAAGCTGCTTTCAATCCCTCAGATATGGCAAATTCTTCTGCATTACTCACAGGTATTAAACCAACTTCAGTCGCTTTGTTTATTGCATCTGCACCAGCCGCATCGCCCCACTTAGTCACATCTTTAGCAATCTTGTCTGATTTATAACTAGCTTTTTTCTTTTCTAGAAGCGCCTCAATATTTATTAATACTTCCTCTATATTTTGCTGAATAGCTTGATGAGTAATCTTAATACCATCCTTAGTAGGTCTAACAAGTCTTTCGATATTATTCCCAAAAACTAAGTCGATTTTACTTTGCCAAACACCCGCTATTTCTTTTGTCAAATTTACTTTTGGTAGGGCTTCACCTTCAAACAGTTCGCCATCAGGAAAAATTGCTAAAGAATTCAACCCATGCTTTTGTAAAACTTCTTCACAAGCACCTAATAGTAAGGCTGTAATATAACCTTTATCTTCAGTTAAACGTAATCTAAGCAGGTTGCAGCTTCGCCCAAAAGCAACAGTTAATTCCGTTTCTAGTTTGCGAAAACGTTTTTCATCTGGAATTCCTAAATCAAACAAATCAGCAGCCGTCAGCATCGCCGCCCATCGTTCAATGTCTGGGTCTTCTGGTAAAAATCTTGCCGCATCGCTGATGTTGTGACCTGAATGTCGTTCAATTAGCTTTCTGACTAATTCAAAGTCATCGTCTGTCACCACAAAAGTTAGTACACAAGCCCTTTCAAGCTGTTCTCTTAAAAAGTCCTTATTTCTGGCTAGAGTTTTGACATTACGCCCTTCAGTATCTAATTTATTCAAGTCATGAACAGCCGTTGCAGCTAGCAGCAATGGTCTTTTATCTTCAGATACTCCTGCTATTCGACTTACCGTCAAAATAAATTGACAGGCAGAATCTAAATGCTCTGCAAGGGTTGTTCCTTTCCTTACCCCATACTGATGATGGTGTGCGTGATTTTCGTATAGTTGAGGGCGAATTTCACTGAAATAACGCTCCTCCAAACTTTTGGGAGGGCGATTTAAAAGCCTATTGCGCTTAATCATATACAGTTATTTCAATCCAAAATCAAGTCTAGGTTGCTGAGCCAACTTTTGAGATGAGTGCTTATACGGAGACAATCTTGCAAGTTAAAGCTGTGTCACTGCACTTTTTGCAATCAGACTATTTATAATTACATTTATGAATATGACATAACGTTTTAGAAAGTGCAAGTGTATTACTGTAAATGCCCAGAAAAAAAGATACGATTACACTGTCAATTCCGCCAGGGACTAAGGAAAAACTCGAAGAAATAGCCCGTCGCCTCAATATCCTTTGGGGCAAAGAAGCCAGTGTTTCTGGCTTAATCGTGGCGATCGCACAACACTCTGTAGAGATTGGAAAGCCCTTCACGCTTGACGCTAACCAAATTAACGCTTTACAGCAGGCGATAAAAGCCCTCAACGATGCAGGTCACATAGGAGAAGCACAAACTGTACTTGCACTCTTATTGGAACGCGGCAATCTCGAAGCGCCACTGCGTCAATCGCTGATGAAACAACTCGGTCAACCCGTTCGAGAATGGAGGAGTAGGATAGAAGAACTAATTCAAACACAGCAGCCTTTTTACCTGCTCTATCAAAACTCTCAAGATCGGGAATTAGATTATAAAGTCCGTCACGCTCAAGTAAGATTTTTTGAAAAACGCTTCCATTTGATGATTTGGTGCGACGAGACAGCAGACGTAGAAGATGATATCCCAGAACTGCCCGAACTATGGCACAACCGTTGCCTGAGCTTTGACAGAATTAAATCTGTCGTGGCTACTAGTGGGGATTGGCGAGACGAACTCGATTACATAGAAGTGCAATTACACTTTCGGGGTGGGCTAATTAAAGCTTATCAACCGAAGGAAGAAGATCTTGAAGATGACACAATCGGTGATGTACGTCAGGTAGTGCGACGAGTCGCTAATCCCTTCTGGCTAATTCGAGAAGTGGCACGGTATTGGGAAGATTGCGTCATTGTATCGCCGGAGAGTATGCGCGATCGCCTCAAGCAAAAAGTCCTTACTTTATGCAAGTTGTATGATATCGAAACCAGAGGTTAAATTAGGCAAAGATACGAACAGAAACTAGCTGCTAAGCCTAAATATAGTACATATAATCTAACTGCCTGCGAGCGGAAACGCGATCGCACAAGTCTTGGAGCGTATAGTTTTGCCAAACTGTGTTAGCCGCCTGTTCTGCTGATTGCCAAACTTCCTCAATCGCACCTCTTTCTGCGGCTTCAGGAGCATTCTTCTCTCCTGAAGAAACAATGTCTAATCCTTCGATACAACGCAAAGCATCTAGCAGCGTAATTTGGCGTGGTTCTCGTGCCAGGATGTAACCACCCTTAGCTCCACGTACACCTTTAATCAATCCGCCTCGCCGCAATATCGCCAGCAGTTGATCCAAATAACGCTCTGGTATATCTCGTCTAGCTGCTATCTGTCGAATTTGGAGTAGCTGAGCGCTCTGATAAGCATTCGCCAACTCTAGCAGCGCCAGCAGTGCATATTCAGATTTGCTCGAAAGTTCCATTGGAAAAACTAGAAGGTAAACAGAATTAGTATGACTAGCTTACACCACCAAGCGATCGCATATCCCGGCGACACGAACAAAACCCCCTCAATCTATGGATTGATGCATGGGTAGCGTCACGATAAATTTTGCTCCTTGGCTTGGCGTACTTTCGGCTGTAATACTGCCACCATGCCGCTCGACAATCTTACGGCAAATCGCTAAACCTATGCCCGTGCCTTCGTATTCGCTGCGACCGTGCAACCGTTGAAAAACTTGAAAAATGCGATCGCAATACTTTCGATCGAAACCAATACCGTTATCTTCAACTGTAATTTGACAAAGATAAGTATTTAGCAAATTCTCAGTTAATTGTTCGCGATTATCGATAATTTGACTGTAGATCTTCACGCAAGGAAGTTCATTTTTTCGCCGAAATTTGATGGCATTGCCAATCAAATTTTGCAATAACTGACGCATTTGTAATGGGTCTGCATGAATGGTTGGTAGCTCGCTCAACTCCACGCGCGCCTCAGTTTGCTGAATTAACACTTCTAAATCTGATAGTACCTCTTTTGCTACCTTGGCAAGATTCACGACAACGAAAGGTTGCGCCCTAGTTGTAATTCGTGAAAATACGAGCAAATCGTCAATTAAAATCTGCATTCTCTGGGCGGCGTTTTGCATCCGCCTGATATAATCAGCCCCCTGTTCGCTCAAGATTTCGCCATATTTTTCTTGAAGTCTGTTGCCGAATGCCTGAATCTTCCGCAACGGTTCTTGCAGATCGTGCGAAGCAATCGAGGCAAATTGTTGCAATTCGGCATTCGATCGCGCTAGCTCCTGAGAGTAGCGAGTTTCTTGTTCTAAAAGTTGAGCTTGAGTTATGGCAATACCAATTTGATCGGCTAGCTGTCCCAGCAACTCTGTCTCAAAATCAGTCCAATCTCGCGGACTACTGCATTGATGGGCAATTAAGAGACCCCAGAGTTCTTCTTTGATAATAATCGGCACGACCAGTTTTGCTTTAACTTGGACTTGCCGCATGAATTCAACTAAACAAGGCGCAATGTTTTCTTCCCGTTCCACATCGGCAATGCCGCGAATTCGCCCTTGACAGTAAAGCTGATGGCAATCCTCTGGAAAAACTTCCGCAGCAAATTGCTGTCCCAGAACTGAGAACCAACCAGGTAGCACTGCCTCAGCAACTGCACTACCAGTACCATCCGATCGCAGGCGATAAATTAAAACTCGATCCGCTTGCAGAATCTTCTGGACTTCGATCGCCGCCGCTTGTAGAATCTCCTCTAACTGAAGAGATTGACGAATTTTCAGCGCGACTTCCGCAAATAATTGCGATCGCTGATACTGCCGTTGGCGCTGCTCGATCTCCTGCTGTAACTGTACGTTTTGCGCTTGGAGTTGCTTGGCTAGCGATCGCAACCGAAGATGCGTCTGCACCCTTGCCAACACCTCTTCATGCTGTAATGGCTTCGTTACATAATCGACTGCTCCCACCTGCAAACCCTTCACTTTATCTGCTGTTTCAGACAAGGCAGTCATAAAAATTACCGGAATCTCCCGCGTTGATTCATTCGCTTTGAGGCGGCTGCAAGTTTCAAAACCATCTATCCCTGGCATCAAAATATCTAACAGGATCAGATCTGGCGAGGCATATGCTGCTTTTTGGAGCGCGCTTTCACCATCTTCAGCGATCAAAATTTTGAAGCCGTAATTAGTTAAGAAATCGAATAGGATTTCCAAATTAGTAGGAGTATCATCGACCACTAGGATCGTGCCTGGTTCGGCAGTAGCCACGCTCATTCATGCCTCTAAGTCTCTAAGTATTTTTTCACAAACTCCAGAATTTGTTTCTCTTTATAACTTTTAGCGAGTTGACGCAGATGCAGCGCAAATGGTAGAAACCGCCGATCTAATGCTTCAATTCTAGCGGCTTGTTCCAAGATGCCTCGAATATCACCCCTCATTGCCAAATCGAGCAACTTCGCCATCTCCTCAACTGGGGGAGGAACGATCGCTCCTGCTGCTGCTGGGTCAGGGAGCAGGGAGCGGGGAGCAGGGAGCAGGGAAGAGTGAGAAACGATCGCTCCTGCTGCCAATTCTCTTGGTGGGGAATTATCTAAAGCTTTAATTGTCGATTCTTCCTCATAAATCCATTCCAAACCTAAGTGAATCCTTAATTTTTCTAATAAATCTGTCTCGCGAACTGGCTTCGGCAGAAAATCATCGCAACCGACTGCTTGACTCTGCCGCCGATCGAAATCGAACACGCTAGCTGAGATCGCGATCGCCACTACACCTGCTAACTCTGGCAATGCTCTGAGATGACGAGTCACTTCAAAGCCATCCATCCCAGGCATGACTAAATCTAGGATCGCGCAATCAGGCTGAAACGCCTGTGCCTTAGTCAAACCATCAAGACCGTCGATCGCTTCTAACATTTCAAACCCCAGTGGCTCCAGCATATTGACTATGACAGAACGGTTCGACCATTTGTCGTCTATGACCAACACTTTCAATCTGTCGCCTTTAAAACCGATAATTCTCCGTTTACTCGTGTTAGTAACCTCAGCTAATTGGCAAATTCTCGGGAATTCTAGCTCGAACCAAAAAGCACTCCCTTGACCCAAAGTACTCTTGACCTCGATGTCACCACCCATCTTTTGCACTAACTGTTTGCTAATTGCCAAACCCAATCCCGTTCCTTCAACGTGATGACGATGCTTGCCTACCTGCTGAAATGGCAAGAAAATTTCTTCTAACTGTTCTGCTGCCATGCCAATTCCGGTATCTTCTACTTGAAACCGCAGCTTTCCAGCGCGATCGCTCACTTTGAAAGTCACGCTACCTTTTTCGGTAAACTTGACGGCATTGCCCAACAGATTGAGCAAGACTTGTCGCAGTCGTTTCTCGTCAGCACGAATGAATTGCGGTAGGTTAGACGGCTGGTAAGTTAAACAAATGCCTTTTTGCTCGGCGCGAATTTGACAGATATCGACAATCCCCGCTAGAAATTCTAAAAAATTGAAATCGTGACAATCAAGTTCCATTTTTTGAGCTTCGATTTTGGAGATGTCTAAAACATCGTCGATTAGAGTCAGCAAGTGATCCCCACAGCGATAAATGATATCCAAACCATTCTTTTGTTGCTCGGTCAAAGCTTTTTCTCTCTTGAGAATTTGAGCGTAACCCAAAATGCCATTGAGCGGGGTGCGGAGTTCGTGGCTCATATTGGCTAAAAATTCACTCTTAGCCTGACTCGCAGCTGAGGCGGCTATTTCTGCTCGCTGGCGATCGCCAATTTCCTGTTGCAGTTGTACGTTCTTTGCTTGTAGCTCTAGCGTCCGCTCCGCTACTTTAGTTTCTAAAGACTGGTTATAGTTTTCTAAATCGTGATAAAGACGAGCATTTTCGATTGAAATTGCGGCTTGAGCAGATAGCAGTTGTAAAATTTCCAGGCGGTCGGGTGTAAAAGCTCCAGTTGTGAGATTGTTTTCTAGGTAGAGAATGCCCGTCAGTTTCCCCTGGTGCAGAATTGGCGTGCATAAAACCGATTTTGGTTGGCGATCGACAATATAAGGATCGGTAGCAAAAATTTCTGCAACAGTTGCATTATTTAAAACGATAGATTCTAGGGTTCTGGCTACATAATTGATAACCGAAATCGGTAGAATCAGACAATCTTCGCACGTTTCTAATATTTTGAAAGGAAGTACTTTCCGTCCAGCAATTTCATCTAAACTACTCCCTCCAATTGCTTCGATGTAAAGTTCTCCTGCTTTATCTAAAAGTAAAAATCCTTTTTCCGCTCCGGCATTTTCCAGCACAGTTTGCATGAGTTTAGTCAGCAAATTGTTTAAAACAATTTCGCTTGAAAGCGCTTGCGAGGCTTTCATTACAGTTGCTAAATCTAGGTTTTTGGAGCTTTTAAGTGGAGTAGAGTTTGCAGTTTGGTTAATCTCTTCAAATGGGCTTTCTTGCTTTGGAGCTTGAGCCAGTAGTTGAGGATATTTTGCTTCTAAATCTTTAATTTTTGCCGCTGCTCCCCACCGTAGATAACCGTAGTAAGCCTCGACTAAGTAAACTTGCGCAATTTTATCTTTGCCTTGTAAAAAATAAAATTTGGCTGCTAATTCATTTGCTAATGCTTCTTCTTGAATGTATCCATGCTCTCTCGCCCCAGCGATCGCGCGATCGTAAAACTCCATTGCTTGCCAATATTGACCTAATATCCGCGCTTGCTCTGCCTCTACCAATTCGTACTTATGCTGAAAATTCATCGGGGCATAACCCGCCCATTTCCGCATCTTTTTCTGGTTATTGAGTACTCTGTCTAAAAGTTGTTCTTGTTGCGATCGCGATGCTGATGGATAAATTACTAGTTGTGCCAAAGAATCGTAGAAATGAAAGACCGGCACAACTAGAAATGCTTTGACTCCATCTAAATACTGTGCGGCTCGATCTGCATTTTCTAATGCTCGCTCGGACTCGCCAAATAAATAACAAAGAATCAGTTTGTTGATATAAAGGTAGTGCAATCCAGTGCGATCGTTGGCTTTCTCTAACAGCGGTAGCGATCGCTCTTCGTTGTATGCTTGACCTAACAAACAGCACCGATTTTGAGCTGGTTCGAGTAAGTTAGAGACTGACTGCTGAAAGATTTGATTCCAACTTAAGGCATTTTCTTGCTTTAACTGAAGCAGAGCATCGCTGAGGTTTGCCATGTCGCGCTCCAGATTTGCCAGTTCTTGACCAGTAAAATAGGAATATTGGCATCTTTGCATGGCAGCATAGCCACCATATTCAAAATGTCCGTTTTCCAATCCATTCCGATATCCATTCAGTAGCAGTGGTAAAGTTTCTCTAGCGTCTACTTTTCCATGCATGGTACACGATCCGGCGACAAAAAATACACTTGTCTTGAGTTCTACGGTGTTGAATCGCTCCACTAAGTTTAAAGCCAACTTGCCAAATTGATAAGCCGACTCAACATCCTCAACTATGCCGTTTAAAATCACGCCGTAACAAACATAACCGTAAGCTGAAAAAGGTGCGTTGCCAAATTCAAGCGATAAATTTACCTGTTCGCAGACAACCAGGGGAAAGAGCATCGGTGCAGCTTGATAGGTAGGAGAACCTAAACTAGTTAGCATTCGGATAGCTGCTAGTTTATCTACCTCTGTCATTAACGGTAAATTAATCAACTCTGCTATATTTTTCCCAGCCAAATTTGTTGCTGTGCGACTGAGTGCTTGTTGCAAATCTAAGGAACTAGGCGACTGGGGTAATTTTACACCTAGCAGTTCCAGTGCTTGTAATCCAATGGCGATCGCTTCAAGTTGTTTGACTTGCGCCATGCAAGTTTGAATTTTGACTTCATAAACTTTCATTTTGTCAATTGGCGTTTTTGCCTGTTTTAAGACAATCGTTGCCCATTGTTCCATTTGCTCGAAGTCGCCATTCAGGTAAGCTGTTTCTACTGCTGACTCGTAGAGTGCCTGTGTTAGCTCGTACTGATTTTGCCAGCTATTTGCTGTTAATAATCCCAAACCCAATTTAAAGTAGCGCATAGCAGACTCGTACGCCATTGCTGCTTTCGCTTTCTGACCAGCTAAGAGATTAAGTTCGGCTAGCTCGTATTTTTCCGCATCTAAAGTGAGTAAGTCAGAGCCATAATTTAGGTGATTAACTAAAGCAAAAATATTTTCTTTCTGTTCTTCGATCGCGGTATTTTTGAGTAGTAGCTGACCGATTTTTAGATGAGTTGCTTGTTTTTGTGGATCTGGAATCAGAGAATAAGCTGCTTGCTGGACGCGATCGTGCAAAAACTTATAGCTAACTTTTAATGGTTTAACTAATAATATTCTTGAGGTATCTGGCTCGATCGCTAGCGGAATTTTATATGCTTCAGAAAGGGGTAAAATTAGATTTGCTTGTAAGGCTTCCCATAAATCCTTTGCTGTTTCTAACAAAGATTTCTCATTGACAATAGCTAAAACATCCAATGTGAATTTATCTCCGATACAGGCAGCAAACTTAAGAACGTTCTGCGTCTTTGGTGATAATTTTTGAATTTGACCAACCATTAATTCAATAACATTGTCAGTAATCTCAATTTCCTGAAGCACCTGAATATCCCACTGCCAGCCAGCGCGATCGAAATCAAATGTCAACAGTTTTTCTTGATATAGAGATTTTAGTAGCTGAGTTAAGAAAAAAGGATTACCTTGAGTTTTCTTAAACACTAACTCAGCCAGCGACTTGGTTGTAGTAGTGTTCGTGCGGAGAGTATCGGCAACTAATTGGTTAGTGTGGGTAATTTGTAAAGGTTGAAGGACAATATCATTCGTTACGACATGAGTTTGTTGAATCTCAGCCAAAGTCACCATTAGAGGATGAGAGCCATTAACTTCATTATCGCGATAAGCTCCGATTAATAATAAATATTGACTATTCGAGTCACATACAAGCAACTGAATCAGTTTTAAAGAAGCTAGATCGACCCACTGTAAGTCATCTAAAAAAATAACTAGCGGATGTTCTGGTTGAGTAAATACGTGAATAAATTGTCGAAATACTCGATTAAATCGATTTTGAGACTCAGTTATTCCTAAACTAGGAACTACTGGCTGCACGCCAATAATGCGTTCGACTTCGGGAATAACGTCAATAATTATCTGACCGTTAGAACCTAAAGCCGCCAAAAGTTTGGCTTGCCAAATTGCAATGCGATCGCGACTTTCGGTCAGTAATTGCCGGATTAATTCTTGAAATGCTTGAATTAAAGAAGCATAAGGAATATTGCGCTTAAATTGGTCGAATTTACCCGAAATAAAATATCCCCGCGCTCCCACAATTGGTTTATGAACTTCATTGACTAAAGAAGATTTACCGACCCCAGAATAACCGCTAACTAACATCATCTCGGTCGCGCCTCGACTGACGCGATCGAAAGCATCTATAAGAGTTGTAACTTCTCGTTCGCGACCGTAAAGTTTTTGAGGAATTGAAAATTGACTGGATAAATCGAGCTGTCCTACACGGAAGGAAGAAATTTTTTGAGTCGTCTGTAACATGCTCAGACAAGTTTCTAAGTCAGCCTTCAAACCCAACGCACTTTGATAGCGGTCTTCTGCCGTTTTTGCTAGTAATTTCATCACAATTTCCGCGATCGCTGGCGGAATTTCTGGCTGATATTCTCTAGGCGATACAGCGGCTTTAGCAATATGCGAGTGAATGAGTTCTAGTGGATTGTTTGCCTGAAATGGTAGCTGTCCTGTCAGCATTTCATAGAAAGTCACGCCTAACGAATAAAAGTCAGTTCGATAATCGAGCGCCCGGTTCATCCTACCTGTTTGCTCAGGTGACATATAGGCAAGATTGCCTTCTAATAGATCGGGATGACGAACGATTTGATTCTCTATAGGCAAGCGTGAAGCAAGGCTGAGATCGATAAACAGCGCTTGACCTGTTTCGGGATTCGCTAGGATATTGCAGGGCTGAATATCTTTATGAATAATGTTGTGTTGATGCAGCTGAGCGATGGTTGAAACTAATTGAGTTGCAATTGATAAAAAGCTATTCAATTCAAATCGTTTTTGCGATTCGAGCAGTTTTTTTAAAGATATTCCTGAAAAGTCTGCATAGATCAGCGCTAACCCATTTCGATAACTTTCTAAAGTTAATGGTTGAAGGAACCCTGCTATTTTCAGATCGTGAAGAATGTTATACTCGTGTTTTAAGTAAGTCAGCTCTTCTATAGATGTACGCTCGGCTTTCGGAGTTTTAATAATAACTGAGGTTTTGTCTGTATCTCTATAAGCACGATAAACAGTCGTGCTAGTGCATTCAGTCATAACTTCTAGTAGCGTATAACCCGCGATCGCCATGCTCATTTTCTGATTGCACTGATGGAGTAAAAAATTTTAATAGCTGTCAGTTCTTCGACACGGTTTTAATCATAGCCAAATACTAATCTTAGCAAACGTCACAGCTTTCAAGCTTTTTGTCAGGAAAAACTTAAACCCTTATCCGAGCGAATTTACGCGATCGCACTCACCCGCTCATCCAGCCTAGAGAGATCGCTACAGCTCTTTCTATTTGATAAAACTTGCACTGTCTTTCTTAAGGAAGATGTCATTAATTAAACAGTAGTATAAATTTTCTGTGTAAAAAATACTCATTTAACTGTATCAAACGATCGCCTAATAAATCGCTCAGTATGGGTAGGGTGCGTTAGCCTTTAGCGTTACGCACCCTACGTAGATTTCTAAATTACTCTATAGAGATTTGCATGGTTCGTTCTCGCCGTTTTCGACTCGTATCTAACCTAATAAGCGCAATTTTTACTATAGTCCTAGCTGTGGGCTTGTGGCTGCCCGCGATCGCCCAGACACCTGCAAAAGTCCCTGTCGTGCTAGACGGACAGCCCATCTTTCAAGTCAGCAATTCAGGACAGTACGGCGCTCGGGAACGAGCGGAAGCGATCGCTAAACAACTACAAAATGCAGTTCGAGCCGATCGACCAATTCAGGTAGAAATCGAACAGCGCAACCAGTTACCGACAATTTTATTAAACGATCGCTACCTGCTGACAGTTACAGAACGAGATGCAATTCCAGGTAGCACGCCACAAGAACAAGCAAGTCAGTGGGTACAGCAAATTCAGGAGGCATTAGAGCGAGCAAAAACCGAGAGAACGACAGCCTATCTTTGGCAAACTAGTCTTTTAGCAGCAGGAATTGTCCTGATAGCTGCTGCTTTAACGTGGGGATTGGGATGGATTAAGCATCGTTTCTTTCAAGCGGCTCAAGAGCAATTAACTGCTAGTACGGAAGCTGATGCCGATCGCCAACCGCTACGCATATTAGAATTTTTGTTCAAACTCGTGTTAGCGATCGCGCGAATTGGACTTTGGGTAGGCGTTGTCCTTTACATCACGAACTTGTTTCCCTTTACGCGGCAGTGGAGTTACCAAATTGCTAGCGTGCTTGCGACTAGCCTTGCCTCACCCATCCTGACGTTGAGCAATAACTCTTATTCTGTCATCGACTTGGTAGTCTTAGCCGGATTGCTGTTTGGCTTAGTCATCTGTGCTGGAATTGTCACCAATCTGTTTCGCTCTCGCGTGCTGCGGTATGCTGGCATCAATCGCGGCGCTCAGGAAGCGATCGCTATTCTTGCCAAATACGGTTTGATCTTTGTTGGCTCGCTGGTATTGCTGCAAGTCTGGGGACTGGATATTAGCTCTTTGGCGATCGTTGCTAGTGCCTTAAGTGTAGGAATTGGTTTCGGCTTGCAAGATATTGCCAAAAATTTCGGTAGCGGGATCGTATTGGTGTTCGAGCGCCCGATTCAGGTAGGAGATTTTGTCGAAGTGGGAGACTATAAAGGAACTGTCGAGCGGATCGGAGCCAGAAGCACTGAAATTCGCACCCTCGATCGCGTTTCGATCATCGTGCCGAATTCTCGCTTTCTCGAAAATGAAGTGATTAACTGGAGCCACCATAACCCGATCTCGCGCCTCCATCTCCCCGTTGGCGTTGCCTATGGTTGCGATGCCAAAGCTGTAGAAGCCGCTTTACTAGAAGCCGCTCGCAACCATCCCAAGGTGTTAAAGTCTCCCCCGCCGCAAGTGCTGTTTAAAAGCTTTGGTGACAGCGCCCTAGATTTTGAATTATTGGTTTGGACTAAGGAACCGGAACGGCAATTTTTACTCACCAGCGATCTGTACTATCAAATCTACGACGTGCTGAACCAGAAAGAAATCGAGATTCCTTTTCCGCAGCACGATCTCCACCTGCGTTCTGGAACGGTGGGACTTTCACCACAAGTCGAGTCAGCTTTAACTCAAATGCTGGCACGTTGGCAGAATAACGGCGATCGCCATTCCCATACTTCAGGTGACGGCAAATCGTAATCGCGAGGTTATATATCTACTCCCAACTCCCGACTCCCTTGTCTCCCCCCTCTCCCTACTCCCTGCTCCCTGCTCCCTACTAAAGTGATGCTGGTAATCGAACGGTGAAGGTACTACCTTTGCCCACCTCGCTGTGTACCTCCAAGCTTCCCTTGTGTGCTTGAACGATCGCCATCGCGATCGCTAATCCCAAACCAGAACCGCCAGTCATTCTGGAGCGATCGCTATTCACGCGATAAAAGCGATCGAAAATCCGCTGCTGATGTTCTGGTGCAATCCCGATACCTGTATCTGCAACTCGAATGACGGCGCGATCGTCCTCTTTGTCTAAAATCGCTCTCACACAACCGCCGGAAGGAGTGTACTGAATGGCATTAACCATCAAGTTAGTCACCAGACGATACATCTGTTCTTCATCCCCAACGATCTGTAATGGCTTACAGACTTTAATTTCAGCTTTCAGCGCGACTGCTGCGGCAAGCGCTAAAGATTCCAGTTCTTCTACCAAATCGCTAATAATATCGTCAAGACAACAAAGTTGGTGTCGCACTGGTAAAGATTGACGTTCCATACGCGATAGGAGTAGCAAATCAGCAACTAATGCCGTGAGTCGTTGGTTCTGGCGGTTGACAGTTTGCAAAATCTCGCGTGCTTCTGGTTCGGGCAAGTGGGGCGATCGCAGTGCCGATTCAACGGTTGCTGCCAGCGCAGCTAGTGGAGTTCGCAGCTCGTGAGCGGCATCAGCTGTAAACTGTTGAATCTGTTGATAGGACTGGTATACTGGCTGCATGGCTCTACCTGCCAGCCACCAACTCGAAACCGCTACGAGCATGATGGCGATCGGCAACCCCAGCCACAAAACTAACTTGACATTAGCTAAATAAGCGTCAACATCGCTGAGGCTGCGTCCCACTTGGATGTATCCCCAAGGGCGATTGTCTTGAGTATGCAGCGACAGAGAAATTTGGTGGTAGCGATTTCCTTTGCTGTCAGTTAAAGTTTGCCACATCGGTTTTCCTGGCGTTAAAGGTAAACCATCTGGCAGGAAACCTAAAAAAGCAACATTTTCTCCCGAAAGACTTAAAAATCTAGCATAGTAGTCACCCTGGTGAATTGCCCCTAAAATGTGGTGTTTGTCCCTCTGTGGTATCTGTGGCAAAAGCTGTTGAATTGTTGGCTCTAAACGTCCTGGTTGTCGTAAATCTTTCTCAACATCATCGTGTAGCGTACCAGCGACAACTTCTATCTCTCGGTTAAGAGTTTGCCAATGAGCGTGGATAATTGCCCGATCGACTCCAAAGCCAAGCAAACCGAGAATAAAGCTCATGACAGACGCATACCAGATGACAAGTTGCCAGCGAGTTTGAGAAAAAAGCTTATTTTGCTGCATTGGCAATATTCAGGCGATAGCCTCTACCAGAGACCGTTTCGATCGCGCGATCGCTATCCACTACTGCTAATCGTCGTCTGAGCAGGCGAATTTGAGCTGCGACAACGTTACTTGTCGTATCCGCCGTGATTTCCCAAAGTTGATTGCGGATCTGCTCGCTAGTGACAATCCGGTTTGGATGCTTCATGAAATACTCTAGCAGCTGAAACTCTTTATTCGTTAATTCGACTAACTGCTTACCTCCCGATCGTTCCAGACGATAGACACTGCGGGTATCGTAGTCCAAAATTAAATTACCTGCTTGTAGTTGTTGGGGTTGAAGTTGAGGCGATCGCCGATGCAGTGCCTTAACTCTTGCTAGCAGTTCCGCCATACTAAATGGCTTGACTAAATAATCATCTGCCCCTGCACTCAAGCCAGCAACTCTATCTTCGACACTATCTTTAGCAGTTAGCATTAACACTGGTAGCGGGCTGTTTTGCCTCCTTAACCGCTTACAAAGGTCTATACCTGACATGCCAGGTAATAACCAGTCAAAGATAGCTAGCGTATACTGCATCTGCTGGTTTTCTAAGTAATCCCAAGCTTCCGTACCGTTGAAAACCAAGTCAACCACATATTTTTCTTGGTTTAAGGTGCGCTTGATGGCAGTTCCTAAGTCTGGTTCGTCTTCAACTAGTAGCACTCTCATACTGTTGCATACAAATTACTGCTTAAAACTAAAACGCCCGTTGACTTTTTCACCTTTAATATCAGCAGTCATTTTCAATTGATATTGACCAGTTTTGTTTCCCGCAAGCAAAGCCGTGTAGTGTTGACCCTTAGTGTCGTACTGAAACGGAAGTGTTTTCTGCATACCATCGGGCATTTGAATTTGAGCGGTCACTTTAGCATTGGGAATTGCTGCGTGACTATCTCCTCTTTGCAGATAGAAATCTAAATGCGTTCCCTTATCTTCTTTTAGAGTAACTAACTCTAAGTGATAGGCTCCTGATTCTACAACTTGACCACCTTTTTTACTTTTACTCTCTTTAGTTACACCTGCTATTTCACTAATGATTTCAGCTTGCGCTTTAATTTTTGAAGCTATAACGTTTGAGCTGCGATCGCTACTCCCTAAGACAATAAATCCTGCAACACCTAAAAATAATAAGTTTGAATGGAATGTTTTCATGATTCAAATCCAATTGATGTAATGTTTGTAAACAAGAATATTTTGAGCAATTACGCTTCTACATGACGGAACGTTGAGTTATATCTAAATCTGACACTAGCTCAGTCTTTTTGGGAAATAAAAACTCATAGGTTGCACAGCGGACGATCCCCCCAACCCCCGATAAATTGGGGGCTATGATTCTTCCTTTTCCAAGGGGAGCTAGGGCAATACAGCTCAGATAAGACTCGATCCTCCCAACCCCCGATGAATTGGGGGGCAATATTCCCTCCTTTTTAAGGGGGGCGAGGGGGGATCTTCGAGGATCTTATACTTTTAACTGAATCATATAGGGAGCTAGGGGGGATACTTGAGGCTCTATCGTTTGTCACTGAAGTGTATGAAACCAAAAATTTACCAAATTGAGCATATAAAGCTGGAAGAACTAGCAGGGTTAATGCAGTGGAAGTAAACAATCCACCTAACACCACGATCGCTAAAGGTTGCAAAATTTCCTTACCTGCTCCACTACCAATAACTAGCGGAACCATGCCGAGTGCTGAGGTAAGAGCTGTCATTAAAATGGCCGCCAATCGTTCCATAGAACCCTCAAATAGGACTGCCTTCAACGGCATTCCCTGCGCTAACTTGGCGTTGTAGTTTTCAACTAATAGTAAACCGTTGCGCGTGGCGACTCCAAATAAAGTGATAAATCCGATCGTTGAAGCCACAGAAATGACACCACCACCCAAAGCCACAGAAAAAATGCCTCCTACCAAAGCCAGGGGTAGGTTAATTAGAATCATCAACATGGCAGATATGGACTTGACAGCAAAGTACATCAAAACTGCAATGACGACAATAGCTAAACCACCGAATATTAGTAAGTTTTGAGTGGCTCGTTGCTCTGATTCAAACTGACCACCGTATTGAACAAAATAGCCGGAAGGCAGTTGCACTTGTTGTTTAATATTAGTGCGAATATCTTCAATAACAGAACCTAAATCTCGACCGGATACATTAGCAGAAACAACAATTAATCGCGATACATTTTCCCGATTAATGGTATTAGGACCAGTACCGTAGTCGATTTTAGCAACAGATGCCAGAGGAATTTTTTGTCCGTTGGGAGTATCGACTAATAAATTTCTGATAGTTTCTAAGTTATTGCGCTCGCTCTGTTTTAACCATACTAATAAGTCGAATAACTGTTGTTCTTGCAATACCTGAGAAACGACTCGTCCATTTAAGGCAGTTTCGATCGCTTCTGATAGTTGACCGACTGAAAGACCGTAACGAGCAGCAGCAGGGCGATCGAATTGAATTTGTACCTGTTTGATTGGAACTTGGGGTTCTAGCTGCAAATCTACGATCCCCTGGACGTTGCTCATTGTTGCCTGAACTTCAGCACCAATACTGCGTAATTCATCCAGTTCAGGACCAAAAATTTTTACCGCGATCGCACTTCTGACCCCAGATAATACCTCGTCCATGCGGTGAGAAATAAAACCACCAATACTAGGAGCAACACCTGGTAGTTTCGCAAATTCGGCTCTAATCTTTTCGATGGTCGCTGCTCGATCTTTCATTCCTTCATCGCTAATTTCTATATCTACGTGTCCCAAGTTGACACCACCCGCATCTGCATCTCCTGGCGCACGTCCAGAGCGTAACTGCACGGACTCAAACCGAGGATCGCCCTTAAGCGCCTCTTGAATTGCCATTCCCGACTTGTTTGTGACTTCCAAAGAAACGCCAGGGTATAGCAACATAGCATTGACAAGCGATCGCTCTTGAAATTCCGGTAAAAACACTCGTCCTAACGACGGTAAAACGACCGCGGAGGCGATAAATAAAGCCACTGCGATCGTCAAAATGATACTCGGAACGCGAATGGAAAATCTGAGTAGGGGACGATACAACCGTTGAGACCAACGCGAAACCCAAGTTTCTTCCTCTGGTAATCGGCGGTTGGCTAACAAGATGGCACACAAGGCTGGCGAGAGCGTCATTGCTACTAGAGTTGAAGCAAAAATAGAGACTAAGTAAGCTACGCCCATTGGGGCAAAAATTCGACCCTCAACTCCTGTCAGCGTAAAAATGGGGGCAAAAACAACAGCAATAATGACTGTGGAAAATAGCACGCTAACACGCACTTCTACTGATGTGTCATAGACCACTTGAAACGGATGAACCGGATTTCCCGCTAGCTGATTTTTTCGCAACCCTCGGTAGGCATTTTCCATATCCACAATTGAGTCATCCACCACCGAGCCAATTGCTACCGCTAGTCCTCCCAAAGTCATCGTGTTGATGCCTTGACCAAACCAATTCAAAATTAGCAGTCCAATCAGTATTGATAAAGGAATAGCGCTGAGAGTAATAACGGCAGTACGCCAATTCATCAAAAACAGCACTAGGATAACGGAAACAATAATGATGCCATCCCGCAGGGAATCTTCAACATTTCTTATCGCGTCATCGATGAAGTTTTGCTGGCGAAAAGAAACGGTAACTTTAACATCTTTGGGTAGGCTAGGCTGAATATCTGCGATCGCTGCTTCAATCGCTTTTGTCACGGTCGGAGTATCAGCTTGAGGTTGTTTGTTAACCATCACGACAACCGCTCGCTGACCGTTGAAACTGCCATCACCCCGTTGCAAGGCTGCACCGATTTGTACGTCGGCTACATCACTGAGTAATACAGGTTTGCCGTTACGAGCGGTAACGACCGATTGTTTTAACTCCTCGATTGATGAAATTCGCCCGATGCCCCGAATTAACAGTTCTCGATCTGGGTTGACAAGAAAGCCACCAGCAGCATTGGTATTCGCCGCTCGTGCTGCTTCGGTAACTTCTGCCAAAGACACGTTAAAGGCTTGTAACTTTGCCGGATCGGTCAACACTTGATATTGGCGAATATCTCCTCCATAGGCAATGACTTGAGAAACTCCTGGCACTGCCAGCAGGCGGTTAGTAATATCGCGATCGACCAGCCGCCTCACTTCCATCAGTGGTGTCGTCTCAGCAGTAAACGCATATTGCAACATCGTACCGATGGGAGAGCTAGTTGGAGAAATTTGTGGTGGCTCGATGTTTTGAGGTAGCTTGCTTTGGGCTTGCTGCAATCGTTCTGTCACCAACTGGCGAGCTTGAAATACATCAGTGTCCCAGCTAAAGATGACCTTGACAACGGAAATTCCAACCGCAGAAGACGAGCGTACTGTCGTCACTCCAGGCGTACCATTGATCGCACTTTCAATTGGTAATGTAATTAAAGATTCGACTTCTTCAGGAGCTAGTCCTGGTGCTTCTGTTTGAATTTCAACTTGGGGCGGTGCAAAATTCGGAAAAACATCTAAGGGCATCTGCCTTAAATTGTAAATTCCTAATATGGTGACAATAATTGCTCCCAGAACAACCAACCAGCGTTGAATAATTGACCACTTCAGGATGGAATTGAGCATTGACTTACCAAAAATATCTTTACTTCCAATCTCCGATCTCTGACTGCTGGCTTCTCAGATGATGGTTGTCGTTCATCGAATTTGATTCGTCACCAAAAACAGACTCTCCGCTCTCGCCTGGTTCGGATGCAGGATCGGTCGATCTGCTAGAACTTTTACCATTTCGATACTCATTCACTTCGTCAGCCAATTCTGTAGATGCTGGCACGACCTGAGACTTGGTACGACGACTAGACCAAACAGCACCTGCTGCGAAAGCAACCGTACCGATCGCCAATCCCCCTGTTGCTCCCATCAACCACCCAGGAAATTGCCATCCTGTTGTTGTAGAGGCAGAAGTTTTTTCTTCCCCTGCTCCTCTCCTCCCCTGCTCCCCGTCTCCACGTAAAGACTGTGCGTATAGTTGAGGCGCGCGTTGAGTGACGATCGCATCCCCCTCAAACAACCCGCTTTTCACCTCAATCGTATCCCCAATGGTCTGACCTAAAATCACTTCAACAGGTTGATAAGCATTCCCATTTTGGATGTAAACCATCTGTTTGCCGTTTGCTTCTACCACAGCCGAGCTAGGAATTGCCAGAGCTGTCGCTGTCCTGTCTGTGAGTACTTCTAGTTGGGCAAACATCCCTGATTTTAGAACTCCGCCAGAGTTATCGATCTCGGCTTTGACAGGGACTACCCGCGCTTCGCCTTCCACCACCGAACCGATAACCGCAACTCGTCCAGTAAAACTTCGGTTAGGCATAGAAGCAACTGTAACTCTGACTGGTTGACCGTTTTTGACTTTATTTAAATCTTTTTCATAAATGTTGGCTGTGGCATAAACCCGACTGTCGTTGATAATTGTCATCAACTTGCCACCTGCATCCTCGAAGGATTGACCGAGACTGACTTCGCGATCGGCTACTCTACCTGAAATAGGAGCTGTAACTGTTACCTGTCCTTGCGCATTAGCTTTTGCGCCAAGTTGTTGTAGTCGAGTTTGATATGCTGTGTCGCTGAGACTTAAATGCGACTGAGCCGCTTGCACGGATGATTGAGCGCGTTTGAGATCGGCTTCGGCTGCAATGACATCTCGGCGGCTGTCTGCTGCGGTTAGTTTAGCTTTGGCTTCGGCTAGCTGAGTTTGTGATTCTAAGGCTTGGCGACGGGGAATTGCACCTTGAATTAACAAAATCTGGTCTTTGTCAGATTTTTCTTGAGCAAAGTCCACTTGACTTTGTGCTTGGGCAATTTCTGCTGTGGCAATTTGTGAGAAACGCTGATAGTTTTGTTGCGCTAATCTCAAGTCTGCTTGCGCTTTTTGTAAATCTGCTCGTGCCTCCGCCTGCTTTTCTTGGGAAGTTACGCGCAATTCTACTAAGTCGGGAGCCGCTAAAATGGCGACAGGTTGACCTGCTTGCACGTAAGTCCCTGGCTGCACTAATAATTTGGCTACCTTAGCTCCTGAGATCGGTGTCGTAACTTCTACTTGTCGATTGGGCAAAGTTTCAATTTGTCCTGTAGCTTGTAGCCCTACAGCGAGTTGTTGTCGCTTTACTGGTTCTACTTTAATTTCCAAACGCTTGACAGTTTGGGCATCGACTTGAATCGAGTCAGTCGTTTGAGTTGCCTCACTTCCGCTGTGAAATTCATCTCCGTGTCCGCCGTGAGCTAACACAGTTACGGGAGCCATCACGATCGCTAGGCTAACAATCGCCCCCGAGACGCGACAAGGCATTGCAGGCGATCGCTTCAGGTGTAATTTGCGCATTATTTATATAGAAATGTCCTCGCGTACCATCAGAGCAAACGAGTGCTACAACTGCACTACTCAGTCTTTAGTTTCTCCTATACAAATGAAATCAAGATGAAATTGCGATCGCCGAGATACAGGATACTGTAGGGGCGCACATCTGTGCGCCCCTACGTTAGCAATACAATGTGTGCGAGCTACTGGTTATACCAAGCTTTGCGCCACTGCTTCATTTGAGCAATCTCTTTTTGTTGGTCGCGAATAATCGCTTTTGCCAATTGCTTCATTTCCGGTCGCTGCGATTTTTTCAGCACATCTTGAGCCATTGTCACCGCACCTTCATGATGCGGGATCATCGCATTGATAAAGCGCAGATCGAATTGAGAGTCAGCCGCACCTAAATCTTGACTCATCATCATACTTTTCATCTGGTCTGATGACATCGGCATCATGTGTCCCATTTGAGCGTGATAAGCCATCATCTGCTTGCCTGCTTTGGGATACCAGGCTTGTCGCCACTGATTCATTTGCGCAATCTCCCGACTTTGAGCAGTGATGATGTTGTCTGCTAGTTTTTTCATCTCAGGTCGCTTCGATCTCTGCTGCACTGCTTTTGCCATCTCGATCGCCCCTTGATGATGCATTCTCATCGCATCAATAAACCGCAGATCGTAGTTGGCATCGGCTGGACCCAAATCCATCGACATATTACCCATCATCCCATGTTGCATGTTCTGCTTCACATGAGCGTCAGTAGTGTTAGCAGTTTCACTGTCTTTTGCCGAAATCCCAAAACTAGCAGCTAGTAAACCACTGGTTATTGTGGCGATCGCGGTTAGAGCTATTACCAAAACTTTAGTTTTTCCAGAATTAGTTTGCATAAATGACTTTCTATCCATTCAATAGCTTAAAAATTACCATCTCAATTATGAGATCTCTAATTAACTAGAGAGTCAACTGTTGTCTTTGCTAGCAGGTCTGACTGCTAATGCAAGACAAAAGTTTCGCTCAATAAAGAGTTTGAATTGTCCCAAGATTCAAGTATTACAAAACTAGGATGAAATCAAGATGAAATCACTGTATCTCTACAGTCATAAATCTTCTCCATACCATTAGAAAGAGGCGACGCCTTCGGCGGTTCGCGAAGCGACCTTCGCATTTGCCACATCGTGAGATCGCAGAAGCAAAATGTCTGCTTCATTGTTCTATTTTTAAAGCTTTTGGAGGAGAGCTATTCATCATCTGACGATCGCCCACTATCCAGGCGATCGTCTCTATCTCTCTGAACAATCGGGCAAATTGTTCCAGGCTGCGGAACTGGAACGGACTCCCAACCCGAAAGCAATCCCTTCAATTCAGCCTGCAACGTCATCAACTGTTGAATTTGGCGATCGATTTGTCGCAATTTATCTTCCAGCTTTTCTTTCACCTCACCGCAAGGCAAATTGCCGCGATCGTAAACATCAAGAATTTCTTTAATTTCTTCCAGGCTCAGACCGAGTTTTTGAGCGCGCTTGATGAACGATAGTCGAGTCAAGACATCGGGGGAAAATTGCCGGAAGCCTCCTTCAGTCCGACTGGAAGATTGTAACAGACCCAGAGTTTCATAATAGCGGATCGTTCTAATGGGGACACCGCTCATAGCCGTTACCTGACCGATGAGTAGCGATCGCTCTTGAACCAACATAATACGTCTCCAAAGTCAATTTTTGATGTACGGCGACTGCTCTAACTGCATTTATCCCTACTTATCTATTATCAACCCTCTAGTTAGCTGGAGAGTCAATTAACCTTGAATCTAATTGTTGTTATACCTTCATAGCAATTCTCGGTTGTGTGGATAATATTTGTAGGGGCGCACAGCTGTGCGCCCCTACCAGACGTGCATTGCATCCAATTGAAAACCGCTATCAACCTAAAAGTCTCGCGATCGCCCCATTTGCCTGAGACTCGTAACTTCCACCAAATAAGTTGAAGTGGTTCAAAATGTGATAAAGATTGTAGAGAATTTTTCGCCGTTCGTACCCAGAATCTAGCGGTAAAACCTCGTTATATCCCTGATAAAAAGCGGCTGGGAAACCACCAAATAATTCAGTCATGGCAACATCAACTTCGCGATCGCCGTAATATGTTGCTGGATCGAAAATGACGGGTTCTCCAGCACTGGTAAAAGCAGCATTGCCACCCCATAAATCCCCGTGGACTAAGGAAGGTGACGGCTGATGTCCTGCTAAGATCTGCCCAATTGCCGCGAGTAACTTTTCCTGTTGGGGAAAGCGTCCGCCTCTACGTTTTGCTAGCTGAAATTGATAGCCTAAGCGGTATTGGACATAAAATTCTCCCCAATCTTTCGTCCAAGTATTGATCTGCGGCGTAGAACCAATCGTATTATTTATATCCCAGCCAAATGCTTGACTGCTACTGCGATCGTGCATTGCTGCTAGCTGTCGCCCCATTTCCGCCCAAGCTGGAGTTCCGCCACGTCCTAAGTCCAACCACTCCAACACAATGTATGCAGACTTATCGGTTGCTCCCCAACAAATCGGTTGCGGAACGCGAATAGTTGCCGTCGCCAACATTTGTTTTAATCCCAGCGCCTCTGCTTCAAACATGGCAGTCTGGGAGGGGGAATTGAGTTTGACAAAGTAGGTGCGATCGCCATCGGTAATGGTGTAGCCTTGGTTGATGCAACCGCCACTTACCGTCCGCTGGCTATTGACAAAAAACTCTTTTCCTGAAATCTTGGAAATATGATGGGCAACTTCCGTCCACATACTCTTATTCGGGTTTAGTGGTAACGATACCGTAAGCCGAGGGAGAAAGATATTGCACGGCAGCAGCTTGTAAGTCGGCAGCAGTCAGAGCTTGTATTTTATTTGGGTACTCCAACGCGGATGCTAGGTTTCCGGTTAAAGATTGATAGTAGCCATACAAACCAGCGCGTTCGCTAGGCGTTTCGTTAGCAAAAATAAAGCGATTGGCAACTTGAGTGCCGATCCGAGCAATTTCTGATTCCTGTACGGGAGTAGATTGTAACTTCTCGATTTGGGATGCGATCGCCGCCTCGACCATCTCCAGGTTTTCCACTGGCATCTGGGCAGAAACGTAAAATAGCCCTTGTAGGTGCTGCGTCAAGTTACTCACAGAAATATTGGAAACCCAGCCCTTTTCTTCTCGCAGTTCTCTCACTAATCTGGACGTACGCCCGTGACTCAAAATTGCTGCTAAGACATCGAGGGCGTAAGTTTGCTCTAGCTGTACTAACCCTGGAACTCGCCACAGCATGACGAGTCTTGCTTGTTGCAAGCTGGGATCGACGAATTCGTGGCGGACGATTTGGGTGAAGGGGGGTTCGGGGGTATTAGGTAGGGACGGGTTTAATTGAGAGGATGTTTGTTCACCTCTAGGAAGATCGGACAAACCCGCCCGTACAGACATTTGGTCTGCGCTAGCAAAACTATTGGCAACGATATCGATTAATTCTGCTTCGGGTAAGTTGCCGACAACCGATGCTGTGATGGACTGAGGTTGATACCAGGTGGCGTGAAAATCGCGCATTTGCTGCGGTTGTAATTGCGCGATCGCATCCACTGTACCCAAAACTGAGCGACGATAGGGTAAGCGGTCAAAAGCTATTTCCATCGCCCGTTGAAAAGTCCGGCGACGAGGATTGTCGTCAGAGCGACGAATTTCTTCTAACACGACTAAGCGTTCTAACTCAAATGCATCATCGGGAATTAAACTGTTGAGGACGATATCGATTTGCAGTGGTGCTAAAGCTGCAAAATCTGATGGAGCAGTCGTAATGTAAAACTGAGTATAATCTTGACTGGTTGCCGCATTTGCGATCGCACCCCGCGCCTCAACGCGACGCTCAAATTCACCCGTTGTCAGTTGTGGAGTGCCTTTAAACACCATATGCTCTAAGAAATGAGCTACACCATTGATGGCATCTGATTCAAATGCTGAACCGACATTAACCCATAAACTGAGATTAACTGCTTCTACAGGCATTTGCTGTGCCACAATCGTTAACCCGTTAGCAAGTCGGTGCAGTTTGGGTGTGGCTATTGGAGGAGTTTTGAGCAGAATTGAGGTCATGGAAGCGACAAAATAGACCGATCTTTCTTTATCTTACTCAGTTAGGGAGCAGGGAGTAGGGAGTAGGGAGCAGGGAGCAGGAAAGAAGAGAGCTGCTCTTGAGCTGGGGGAGTAGGTGAGAGGTTTTTCCTTGGTTTGGCTGGAAGCCATGTAGTGTATGATACTGGACTGACAAATTCATGGCGCAGTATCCGAAATGTTGAGGGCTAAATTTGTTGGAGTAGAAGTATTAGGTGCGATCGCATTCTACTAGGAATGTCGGCAATGGGCGATCGCGAGAGTCGTACTGACAGTTGATGACACTATTCTGACTGAGTACCTCATACAGCCAGTTACTAGCCTAGTTATGATATGAAGTGTTTCTGTTTATCTTTAACGTAAAGAACAACTTGTATTTTAAAATACAAATTGCCTATAGATTACTATAGATGATGCAGAGAATTGTCAGCATAATGGAGCCGCGCCTATTTTAGAGATTTCTCCCGTCACCAGGGTTCGGACAGCACTATTGCTAACTTTCTAATATGGAAGCATCTTTTGAAATTACCCTGCAAATGGTAATTGCTGTCATTGCAGGGATTAGCGCCCAAGTTATAGCAGAATACCTCAAACTCCCTAGCATTGTCTTTTTGTTACTCTTTGGGATTTTATTAGGTTCTGATGGGATGAACGTGCTGCATCCTCAAGTTCTAGGTGCTGGGTTGGAAGTCATCGTAGCACTTTCTACCGCAGTCATCCTATTTGAGGGAGGCTTGAACCTAGAACTGCGAGAACTGGGTAAAGTTTCTGGGAGTTTGAGAAATCTCGTCACTGTGGGAACTCTAATTACTCTGTTGGGTGGGAGTATGGCGGCGCATTGGCTGGGAGAGTTTCCTTGGGCGATCGCTTTCCTTTATGCTTCTTTGGTAGTAGTAACGGGTCCTACGGTAATTTCGCCACTATTACGCACGATTAAAGTAGACCGTCAGGTAGGAACTCTATTAGAAGGAGAAGCGGTATTAATCGACCCTGTAGGGGCAATTCTCGCCGTTGTGGTACTCGATACAGTTTTAAATGGCGAAACCGACCCTTGGATGGCAATTAGTGGCTTGACGCTGCGTCTAGGTATTGGTGGGAGCATTGGGGCTGCTGGTGGTTGGTGTCTTGCCCTCATGTTCAAACGCGCTCACTTTATTTCTGACGAACTAAAAAATCTCGTTGTTTTAGCAGGTTTATGGGGTTTATTTACCCTAGCCCAACTCAGTCGCAGCGAATCTGGACTGATGGCGACAGTGGTTGCAGGCGTGGTTTTGGGTTCTGCTTCCTTGCCAGAAGAACGATTATTACGACGATTTAAAGGTCAGCTAACGATTCTCGGCGTGTCAGTACTATTTATCTTGCTTGCCGCAGATTTATCCATTGCCAGTGTCTTTGCTTTAGGCTGGGGCAGTTTATTCACTGTTCTCGTGTTAATGTTTGTCATCCGTCCCCTGAATATCGCTATCTGCACCATCAATAGCGATTTAAATTGGCGACAAAAACTGTTTTTATCGTGGGTTGCGCCGAGAGGAATTGTTGCCGCTTCTGTCGCTTCGTTATTTTCGATTTTCCTGACCGAACGGGGGATTAATGGTGGAGACTCAATCAAGGCATTAGTCTTTTTAACAATTATCATGACTGTCGCCTGTCAGGGTTTAACTGCTGGCTGGGTAGCAAATTGGTTGCAAATCAACTCTACGCAAGCAACTGGGGTGGTGATTGTCGGCTGCAACCCTTTGAGTTTATTAATTGCCCGCCTCTTCCAAGAACGGGGAGAAGCCGTGTCGATGATCGATACCGACCCCGTAGCATGTCAGCAAGCCCAGGCACAGAGCTTGAAAGTTTTTCCTAGCAGCGCTTTAGATACAACAGTACTAGAAGAGGCAGGACTAGCCTCTATGGGAACGTTTTTGGCAATGACCAATAATGGAGAAGTTAACTACGTCTTGGCACAAAGGGCTGTAGAAGAATTTCAACCACCAAGAGTGCTAGCCGTTTTTCCCCGCAATCCACAGGCAAGTACCTCAACAAATCGCAATCGGATCGATCGAGCTTTTGGATCGGATATACCGATTAAAACTTGGAATGAATATATTAACAGCGATCGCGTGAAATTAGGCACGACAACTCTCAGCGAAGCAGGCTTTGCTTTGCAACAAGCCCATCTGCAAGCCTTGATTTGGGCAGGAGAATTAGTCCCGTTACTACTAGAACGCGAAGATCGGTTACTTGTCGTCCCTGCGACCGAACAATGGCAACCAGGCGATCGCTTAATCTACTTATTACACGATCCCAGACCAAATCTGTTGAAACGGCTATCGGGATCGACACCAGCAAAACGCCTTGCTTTAGAAAAACTGCCTGAAGTCGAAGAAATTCCTCTTCCTAGCCAAAATGTCTCTACAATATAAAGGCAAAAGACAAATTAGGGATTTTTGATTAATTCCCGTGGTGCGTCCGTTTTTGACTCTGCGGATGTCACAGATGCAGCAGGTGTTTGCTGTTTTTCCTGCCACAACACGCCGAGTAAGTGGACGATCGCCAATAGGACGGCGCTACCAGAAATAATGTAGCTGTGGATGGTGTAGAGGTGTTCGACCGTAGTTGTATTCACTGCACCACCGCCAGTGATAACATCTCGCAGGGTAGAACCAATCAAAGGAATGGCTTCGATGGTACTTAATTCGATCCGAAAGCGCCAGTAACCGACTTGACTCCAATCCAGAATCATCGCCGTCCAAGCTAGGGCGATCGCATTGAGGATCAGTAAAATATTGCTAATCCAGCCAGTCAACCAACTGCGGCGAAACTGCCTCCCTAAAAACATCACAACCATTTGAATCAGTGCTACACCAATTAGTAAGGTTCCAGCATAATCGTGTAAGCCGTGAATGATTTGACCGTTAGGAATCTCCGTATCGATCCATTGCAAAGCCTGATTCGCACCACCTGCCACTGGTTCGTAATAAAAAGATAACAAAATGCCAGTCACAGCCGCGATCGCGCACAATGTTAACAATGCTACAGACAGTATTGTCGCCGTCCGTCTCAGAACGAATTCATAGGAAAGATTCTTCATAACTCCCGCTTCCCAGTACTCTCAAAGTGTGTACTTTCTTTAAGATGCTAACCAAGCCACTCATTTGAAGAGTTCTTTCTAGGGGTGGAGATAGTGGTTCATGCTTGACGATTAACTGTCAACTGTCAACTGATAACTGCTACACCAAAAAAGACATCCAACTCGGTACAACTTGAGGCGAACCATACCAAATTCCAGGGGCTTTGGGAGAATGCTTGACCCCTTCTAAAACTAAATTTTCTGCTCCCTCTAAATGAGCTGCTGCAATTGGGGTAATGCCATCACCCCAACAATTCCCTTGTCCGCAGGTCAAGCGATAGCTACTATATGCTAGCCAACTTCCTCGCTGGCGCTGTCCGAAAATGCTCTTACCAGCAACACAAACGTAGCGTACTTGTGAGCTATAAAAAGCACCAGGATAGTTATTGTTGACAAAATCGAGATTCCAGCGCGTCCAGCGTTCTTGGCTAATGTGGGGAGTTCCTAGCGTGACTAACGTGGCAACAAAGCGGTAAGCTTCCCAAGGGGGAATGGCAGCGATCGCCGCATTACGAACCAGGTATGGTTTTTCACCTAAATAAATTCGCGAGATCCAGCCGCCAGCAGAATGACCGATCAAATTCACTTTAGCTGTGTTGTATTGCCGTAAAACTTGCTCGACTGTGCGATGCAGTCGCAGCAAAATTGGAGTCATCGGTCTACCCCCCAATGTGGGGAACCAGTCTTGCCGTTGTAAGGGAACCGTAACGGTAGGAAAGCCCAACTGTTGTAACAATTGTTCCAACGGGCGGTAGGCGATCGCGGCTTCTAAAAATCCAGGTAAAATGACGGTGGGAAGCATAGTACAGTTGTCAGTTATCAGTTATCAGCTATCAGTTATCAGTGACCACGCACCACGCACCACTCACTACACCCTACACCCTCAACACGGATCGCGCACCACTCAACTACCAATGACCAATGACCAATGACCAATGACCAATGACCAATGACGACAAATGACTCCTCAATGGCGAACGGTATTCTCTACGGTGTGAGTGTTGGTCCAGGCGATCCAGAACTGATAACGCTCAAAGGATTGCGATCGCTGCAACAAGCTTCTGTAGTTGCTTTTCCTAGAGGCATTCAAGACAAACCAGGCATTGCCCAACAAATAATTGCTCCGTGGCTGCGATCGGATCAACAGCAGCTACCCTTGCATTTTCCCTACGTGCAAGATCTTGAAGTTTTGACAAAAGCATGGCGACTAGCCGCCAAGCAAGTTTGGGAATATTTACAGAAAGGTCAAGATGTAGCTTTTGCCTGTGAAGGGGATATTAGTTTCTACAGTACGTTTACCTATTTGGCACAGACGTTGCAACAAATGCATCCCGCAGCCGTCATCAAGTACGTTCCTGGTGTTTGCTCGCCTATGGCAGCAGCATCGGCGTTAGGGTTGCCTTTAACTATCCGCCAAGAGCGTTTAGTCGTGTTACCAGCGATTTATAACGTCAACGAACTAGAATCTATTTTAGACTGGGCAGAAGTCGTAGTACTGATGAAAGTGAGTTCCGTATACGAACAAGTATGGCAAGTCTTGCAACGCAAATCCCTACTGCAAAACAGTTGGATAGTAGAACGAGCTACATTACCAAATATGACAATATATAAAGATTTAAGCGATCGCCCGCACCTACAATTACCCTACTTTTCTTTACTGGTCATTCAAGTCAGTCGTCAGTGAACAGTTATCAGTTGACAGTTATCAGTTATCAGTTATCAGTATTTAATTAATTGCATTGCCCCCTTGTCTCCCCTGCTCCCTACTCCCTACTCCCTACTCCCTACTCCCTAATTACCGATGTCTACTTCCTCTCTAGTTCAAGCTCTACCTGAAGCATGGCGATCGACAAATGGACTGGCAATTTTGGGTTCGCTCGGTATTCACACCCTACTGTTGGTAGGGCTGCCTTTTGTCTCGCTAGATTCGCAAGAGGTTAACTTACAGAGCAGTATCGGAGTCGTGGAGTTGTCGCCCGAAGAACGAAGCCGCGTACCTCAAGTAGCAGCAGATCCATCTGTTATCCCGCCGCCTGTCAATACTGCACAACAGCAAGCGCCTGCACCTGCTCAGGGTTTTCAGTCAGAAATCTTACCCCCTCTGCCCGCACCATCACCTTTTTTACCACCACCGCCTGGGACTACGCCAATGTACCAAATGCCCAGTAGCGATTCTTTACCTCCACCTGCGCCTATCCCCCTACCACCGCCACCTCAAAATTTACTCTCGCAAAATCCTTTTGGACAGCCCCCAGCACCACAGCCAAATCAAGCAAATCAAAATCTCCAAATGCGGCAAATAGCGCCGCCAGCGAATGCCTTACCACCCATTCCCGATCTGCCTCGGACGCAAGATTTACAGCCTAGCCCACCACTGGCGCAACCACCCAAAAACTCACCCGATCGCGCTCAACAGGAAAGGATGGCACGGCAAAATGCCCTAGAGCAACGGTTGGCAGCAAATCGCAGCAAAGCCGATACTTCCCCAACGAGCGATCGCGAACGGCTTTTGGACGCAGCAGCGCAACAGCAAGTTCAACGAGCCAAAGAACGTGAGGAACGCGCCTCTCGCTTAGCAGCCTCTTTACAACAGCGACAACAGCGTCAATCCAATCCTACACCGACTACCCCTCCAGCCCCGAATCCAAATAGCGATCGCGCCTCTCGCCTAGCAGCCATACTCCAACAGCGACAACAGCGTCAATCCAATCCCACACCGACTACCCCTCCAGCCACAAATCCAAATAGCGATCGCGCCTCTCGTCTCGCAATACTTCAGCAACGTCTTGCCCGACCGATCGGCGCTCGACCTGACTCTAAACCCGAATCAGGATCTACACAGACAATTGCTCAAATTGAAGCCTTGCAGCAACAGTATCAAAAAGTACAACAGGCTTATCCGCAATTTGTCACGGCTGCGCCCATCCGCAAACGAGTTCCTGTATGTAATAAAAAGCTCGATGGTGGCGAGGCGATTATTGCCGCACTAACCGATCCCACGGGCAAAATTGTTATTGGACCCGACGTGATTTCTAAAGATAGTCCCAGCGCCGTACAACAAGCCGCTATTCGCTATGTCAAACGCTATCCATTCACCAAGTCGGCTGCTCCCGTAAATCAAACTTTTCGTCTAGAATTTAGCCACAGTCCCAGATTGTGTTCTAGAAGGTAGTGCAAGGATTCTGCTTGACTCTGGTGCTGAAGGTAACTGCGATCGCTCAGTTATGCTAACTAATACAATAATTTTCGGTTAAGGCAAGATCCCCCCTAGCCCTCCTTAAAAAGGGGGGAAATAAAGCCCCCTTTTTAAGGGGGTTGGGGGATCTTCGGTTATTCAGAATTATTGTAGAGTCGTATGCTTTTATCATTTAGTAAGTTCATACACATCTATCTAAAGAAGTACTTTTTAACATTTGTAAATTCGCTATTCCTAGCTTCAGACATCAATAATAAGACATCAATAAAAATTCAATATTCTTATTTTTTATGTTAGTTCTCAGGTGGTATTGGGAATGATAACTATATCGATCTAGGTGGCAATTTTTATGCATCAAATCAATATAGTTGGAGTTTCACAAACTTTTTTGGTTCGTCAACATTATTGCTAATAATAACGATCGCGAAATCACATCCATTTCCATTATCTTTGGTTAGCAATTGGGCAAGGAATCATGAATCAAGAGCCAACCCCTGAATCCCTAAGCGCAACTATTAATCACCTCAAACAACTCAACGAACAATTACAGCTCCAAGTTGCAGCACACCAACGGGCAGAGGCAGAAGTTCGATTTTTGCATAGTATTACCCAGTCTATTAATGAATCTCACGATTTTCACTCTGCATTAACGATCGCTTTGGAAAAAATCTGTCAGTTTACTGGTTGGCAGTTTGGCGAAGCATGGGTTCCTAGCTCTGACGGACAAAGTTTAACATATAGCCCTGCTTGGTACAGTGCAGACCCAGACCTAGAACAATTTCGCCGCAGCAGTGAACGATATCAATTTGCTGCCAATGTCGGTTTACCTGGGCGTGTTTGGGTGTCAAAGCGTCCTGAGTGGTTGCACATTTCTCAGGAACCAGAAACTATATTTTTACGCAAATTCATTGCAGATCGAGTTGGATTCAAAACAGCGTTGGGTATGCCAATTGTTGATAGTGGCGATCGCGTCCTAGCAGTGTTGGTATTTTTCATGTTTGCATCTTGTGCAGAAAATACCCATTTAATCGAGTTAGTCACAACTAGTGCCGTCCAGCTAGGCACTTTATTACAACGCCAACAAGCAGAAGCAGCACTATATCAAAGTCAAGCATGGCTGCAAGCAATTTTAGATAATTCCACCGCACTAATTTATATCAAAGATTTAGATGGAAAATATTTACTCGTCAATGTCTGGTTTAGCCTTCTATTCTATCCCGATCGCGCTGGAATCAAAGAAAAAACTGACTACGACATTTTTCCTCTAGAAATTGCTGCTGTCTTACAACAAAACGATCGAAAAGTTATAGCTGCTAAATCTCCGATCGATTGGGAAGAACTGTTACCGCATGAAGATGACGGTTTACATACATATCTTTCCATTAAGTTTCCTCTCTATAACGAACACGGTGAACCTTACGCGATTTGTGGGATCTCTACCGATATTACCGAACGCAAACGTGCTGAAGATGCCCTACGTTCCAGTATGGCAACAAATCGAGCTTTACTCAATGCGATACCAGATTTGATGTTTCGCATCAATCGTTCGGGAATTTTTGTCAACTTCAAAGCCGCAAAAGGCGATCGCCTACACCTACCAGCAGATGAATTTTTAGGTAAACATTTATCTGAAGTGTTTCCTCACGAAATCGCTCAAGCAGTCGATAGTTGTATACAAAAAACTTTATTGACTACCGAAGTGCAAATTTTAGAATGTCAGCTGATTGTAAATCATGAATTCAGAGATTACGAATTACGCATTGCTGTTAGTGCTGAAAATGAAGTTATGACAATTGTTCGCGATATTACCGATCGCAAGCGAACGGAAGCAGAAATTCGTCTTGCCTTAGCCAAAGAAAAAGAACTAGGAGAACTAAAATCACGGTTTGTGACGATGGCTTCTCATGAATTTCGTACGCCTCTAGCCACAATCTTATCTTCTTCAGAATTGCTCGAACACTACAGTCATAAATGGAGTGAAGATCGCAAACTCAATCATTTACAAAGAATTCAAACATCTGTAAAACACATGACTCAATTGCTAAATGACGTACTTTTAATTGGTAAGGCGGAGGCAGGTAAGTTAGATTTTAAACCAATGCTCATCAATTTAAAACATTTTTGCCACGAAGTTGTAGAAGAAATTCAATTAACGGCTAGCGATCGCCAAATTATTTTTCAGTGCCGAACAGACGATCGGATTACTGGAATGATGGACGAGAAATTGCTACGTCATATTTTTATCAACCTCCTTTCCAATGCTGTTAAGTATTCTCCTGTCGATAGTCCAGTTAACTTTGAATTAATTAGCGAGGGCGAAACAGTTATTTTTCGCGTTCGAGATCGAGGAATTGGGATTCCATTAGCAGAGCAAGAAGAAATTTTTAGTAGTTTTCACCGCGCTAGCAACGTTGGAACTATCTCTGGTACGGGACTCGGCTTAGCGATCGTGAAAAAATCAATCGATTTACACGATGGCAAAATTGCAGTTGAAAGTTCAGTTGGCTTAGGCACGGTTTTCACTGTAGTACTTCCTTTAAACAAGCAGGTATAGGTACAAAAATATGGCTAAAATTCTTGTGATTGAAGACGAACCAGATGTGAGAAATAATCTCGTAGAACTGCTAGAGTCAGAAGACTTTGATGTTGCTAGTTCGGAAAATGGTTTGATGGGAGCGTTGTGGGCGCAGCAGTATCTACCAGATTTAATTATTTGCGATGTCATGATGCCAGAAATTGATGGCTATGAGGTACTCGCTGCTCTCCGTGAAGAAGCAACAACAGCTACAATTCCTTTTGTTTTTCTCACGGCAATGGCTGATAAAGCAAATGTCCGTCAAGGTATGGAGTTAGGAGCAGATGATTATTTAACTAAACCTTTTACTAGGGAAGAATTATTAGGAGCAGTTACCACTCGACTAGCAAAACAGCAAGCCATAGCACAACAATACCAAGCAGAATACAAAAGAGCAGAAGCACTGAAACAAAGAGTACAAGAGCTACAACAATACATTGAAACAAAAGATGAAGTCTTGCAGCAATTACAGCAAAATTTGTCTAGTACTGTACCGAAACTGAATATCGCAATTAATATTCTAAAAAATATCGCACCTGGAGCGCAGCGCGATCGCTGTTTAGCAATTATTCAAACAGCCTGCGCTGAGGAAATTTCTATGCTAAGTCAACTTCCCTACTCCAAGATTTTTACAGAGGAATTATCAGAGTTGTTACGCCAATGTCAAATTACCAATGAAGAAACTTAGAATGTAGTAAGGAGCGAGGAGTGAGGGAGAAGAGGGTTATGAGTAGTGAGTGAGAAGAAGTGGCAAGCGGTACTCCGGTTTTTGACTTACGACTTACAACTTACAACTTCTCCCTTGTCTCCCTACTATTTTTCTAATTCAAATGATCCAAATCTTAGTGGTAGACGATCAAAGCTTAATTCGCCAAGGATTAAAAGCATTATTGGAATTAGATCCTGAATTAACAGTCGTTGGTGAAGCAGAAAATGGACAAATTGCGCTTCAATTAGCTGAAGAATTGCATCCAGATGTCATATTAATGGATATTCGGATGCCATTGATGGATGGCGTTGCAGCAACGCGAGAAATTTTGCAAAAACTTCCGCAGATAAAAGTTTTAGTTTTAACGACTTTTGACGATGACGAATACGTACAAGCAGCGATCGCTCACGGAGCTATGGGGTATTTACTCAAAGATACACCTTCAGAGGAATTAGCTGTAGCTATCCATGCCGTACATAAAGGATATACGCAATTGGGACCGGGAATTGTAAAAAAACTCCTAGTATCTCCTCTGTCTGTACCAAAACCTCCCCCTCCACCAGTACTGCAAGAACTCACACCTAGAGAATTAGAAATTTTACAATTAATTGCAGCGGGGGCAAATAATCGCGAAATTGCTCAGAAACTATTTATTTCTGAAGGAACGGTCAAAAATCACGTTACGAATATTTTAAATCGATTGAATCTGCGCGATCGCACTCAAGCTGCAATTTTTGCAAATACTTTTCTATTTAAATAAATCCACACATTCCTGTCGCAATACGCCTTTTGTCACGCTAATCTTTCTAAAAGATTTAGCAATTATCTCATCACACGCTAGATCGATCTGCGATTGGTTCACCGAGATCAAATCTTCGATTGAAGCCCCAATTATAATTTCTGATACACCTGCCCATACGCAAACACTCGCACACATCGGACAAGGTTCACCTGTAGCGTATATCGTATATCCCTCTAAAGATGGAGTTTGAATTTTAGCTGTTAAACTACGAATGACATTCATTTCTGCATGAGCAGAAGGATCGCAATCTCGCTTAACTGTGTTATACCCTTTAGCTACGACTTCGTTATCTTTGACGATTACAGCACCGTAAGGAGAATCGCCCTGTTTTGCTTCTACCAAAGCTAATCGCATAAAATCTTCAGGTGTCATCTGTGTCATGTTACTCAAACAGCGTGTAGGATTTTATTTAGAAGATATTGAAACGCCCGCAGGTCGGACAACCACTTTAATTATTACAGGTTTAGTCCTACTATCTTCTGCTATTTTTGTTGCCGATACATATCAAATTCCTCCTGCAATTCGCAGCCTACTCGATTTTTTTGATACGCTGATTATTTTCATTTTTACTCTAGAATACTTATTGCGGCTTTGGTGCGCGGAAAATAGACTGCAATATGTTTTCAGTATTTATTCTATTATCGATCTGATGGCAATTCTGCCAATCTTTTCAGGAATTGTAGATGTTAACTTTAGTTATATTCGCTTGCTGCGATGGTTCCGTATTTTAAAATTAGTTCGTTTTCTGCAAGGGAGAACTTTATTTGGTCGCATTGGCACAGAAGACACCGTTATATTTGCTAGAATTTTATTTACTTTATTTGCGATCGTTTTTGTTTATTCCGGTTTGATTTATCAAGCCGAGCATTCTATCAATCCAAAAGTATTTCATACTTTTTTGGATGCGGTGTATTTCTCAGTGGTGACGATGACAACTGTAGGATTTGGTGACGTAACCCCTATATCCCAAACAGGTAGGTTTCTCACAGTTCTGATGATTTTAACTGGAATTGCCCTAATTCCTTGGCAACTAGGCGATTTAATTAAACAATTAGTCAAAACATCAGATCGGGTAGAGACAAATTGTCCTACTTGTGGGTTAGCATTGCACGATGCTGATGCTCGGTTTTGCAAAGCTTGTGGCACGAGATTAGAGAAGATTAAAAATTGATTTTCTAGAGAGCAAGTCGCAAGTCAGCAGCATCTAGCCACCAGCCACCAGCCACTCTCAACTCATAGAAGTACTACTTTTGGCATAGGAACATATGCTTGAACCAGAGTATAATAGCTCAAGTAAAAAATGTTTTTTAGTAAAAAATGTTATTTTTGTCAAGTTAAGATTTGTACTTCAGTTTCAATTTAGGGCAGTTCTATGGTTTTGTGGGCAGACTACGATAACTTTCCCATACCTTATAAGGGATGGAATGTGGCTGTGGGCGAAAAATATGTAGGTGACAGACGACAGATGGCAAGTGCCTTCACGAAGCTATTGGCATGGCTGCGAGAGTATATGTCTGTTGACACTGCTACACTCCTACTACCAGATGAAGATCGGGAAAATTTGCTCGTATACGCTACCGTTGGACTTGAAGAAGAGATTACACAAAAAATTCGTATTCCTATCGGTCAGGGTATTGCGGGTAGAATTGCTGCAAGTAGGAAATCGATGGTGACTGACAATCTATTGGAAGAGGAGATTGTCAGTCCGATTTTACGGCAGAAAGGACTGCACTCGCTCGTTGGCGTTCCCCTACTAATGCGAGAAGGTATGGTTGGGGTTCTACACGTCGGTTCGCTTCAAGAACGCCAATTTACCGAACGCGACATACAGCAATTGCAAGTCGTCGTTCATCGCCTCAAGTCCATCATGGTGACAGCACAATTTAACTACCTTTCTTGTTCTGCCAGCCAAACAGATCTTCATAAATATGTAGATCGAATTATATCGTTGAAGTATCGCTACCAAGTTCAAAATATATCATCTGCTCTACAGCAGCCTTTAAACAGCTACTGGTTTATTGCAGCGTGCAAATGTCTTGACATTTTCAGATGTCAGTATATATTGACATGCCATTGAGTCACAAAGAGTAGTGTCGTTTTTTAGCTCTGAAATAGTTACGAAAATTAATATCAAAGGCGATCGTACTTCCGTAAGAATCGATACAATAAGCTTCTTGTAGGAGTCGATTTTGCCTGTGAAGTCAAAAATTCAATTAGTAAATTAGCGATCGCACTCGATTGCTAAGGTTTTTCAGAGGTAAATCAGAACCAAAATTTATTGAGTTTCGTTTGGTTTTGCGATCGTGAAATTTAAAGAATTGAAATTTAAGGAATTGAAATCTTTCGTTAACAAGCGTTTCAAAAATTTGTAGGGGTGCATAGCTATGCGTCCCTACTACAACAGATAACTAATAATTTCCTTAAGAGCTGAACATTTACATCTCTACTCGTTAGAGAATGCAAATTAGAATGCACCTCGATCGTCAGGTGTAAACTTCCTACACCCCATATTCCTGTCAATAACTTCCAACTGCCGACTGCCAATTTCATCACGACCCTTCATTGCCACGGATAAATCGCCAATTATGAATAGCAATCAACTACCACCAAAACAGGGACTCTACGATCCACAGTTCGAGCATGATGCGTGCGGTGTAGGATTCATCGTTCATATGAAGGGCAAGCAATCGCACGAAATTGTAGAACAAGCACTGACGATTCTGTTAAATCTCAATCACCGTGGCGCGTGTGGTAGCGAGATTAATACAGGCGATGGTGCTGGAATTTTATTGCAAGTCCCGCATAAATTTCTCAAAAAAGTTGCAACGGCAGAAAATATTAACCTGCCAGAAGCAGGATATTATGGCGTTGGTATCATTTATTGTGCGCCAGATGCCGCAGTCAGGGAGCAGAGTCGGCAGATATTTGAGAAAATTGTGGCGGAGGAAGGTCAAAAAGTTCTCGGTTGGCGTGACGTACCGACAGATAACTCCTCATTAGGTAACACCGCTAAAGCTAGCGAACCTTTTGTACAGCAAGTTTTCATCCAACGTGCTGACAATTTAACCACTGAAACAGATTTCGATCGCAAACTATACGTCATTCGCAGACGTTCTCAAAACGAAATTCGCACCACCCAGATAGATCCGTATTGGTATCCATCGAGTCTTTCTTGCCGCACAATTGTTTATAAAGGAATGTTAATGCCCGTGCAGGTAGGGCAATATTACCCCGACTTGCAAGATCCCGATTTAGAAAGCGCCCTAGCACTGGTACACTCTCGTTTTAGTACGAATACATTTCCCAGTTGGGAGCGATCGCATCCCTATCGTTACATCGCTCATAATGGTGAAATTAATACCCTGCGCGGTAACATCAACTGGATGCACGCGCGGCAATCTTTGTTTGAGTCAGAATTATTTGGCGAAGATTTAGAGAAGCTAAAGCCAGTCATCAATATGGACGGCAGCGACTCGATGATCTTTGACAACGTGCTAGAGTTGCTTACACTCGCAGGGCGATCGCTTCCTCATGCGGTGATGATGATGATCCCCGAACCGTGGACGGCGCATGAGTCGATGAGCGAGGAGAAAAAGGCATTTTATAAATATCATTCCTGTTTAATGGAACCGTGGGACGGTCCCGCGTCAATTGCTTTTACCGATGGGACGACAATCGGCGCAGTACTCGATAGAAATGGCTTGCGTCCGTCACGATATTACGTCACCAAAGACGACTTGGTAATCATGGCATCCGAAGCGGGTGTATTGCCAATTGAACCAGAACGTGTAGCGTCGAAAGGACGCTTGGAACCAGGGCGGATGTTTCTGGTAGATATGGCACAAGGACGGATTATTGCCGACGCAGAAATCAAACACCAAATCGTCACCGCACATCCGTATCGGGAATGGTTGGATGAGCATATGGTGGCATTGGCGGGAGTCGGGAGTCGTAGGGGCGGGTTTAGCGAAAGATTAACAGATGAGGCGAACGACCTTCACTCAAAACCCGCCCGTACAGGAGTCGGGAGTCGGGAAGAAGGGGACAAGGGAGAAAATGCCTCTTACCCCTCACTCCTCACTCCTCACTCCTCACCCCTCATTCAGCGTCAAATGGCTTTTGGATACACCTTTGAAGAGTTGCGGCTGTTGTTGACTCCCATGGCAAAGGATGGAGTTGAGGCAGTAGGTGCGATGGGTGCAGATACGCCATTGGCTGTTTTATCCGACCGTCCCAAATTGCTTTATGATTACTTCCAACAGCTGTTTGCTCAGGTGACAAACCCGCCGATTGATTCAATTCGGGAAGAGATTATCACCTCGGCAGAAACGACAATTGGTTCGGAACGAAATTTACTCAAACCAGAACCAGAGAGTTGTCGTTTAATTGAATTGAAAACGCCAATCCTTAGCAATGAAGAGTTGGCAAAACTGAAATATATCAATGAAGATAATTTCAGCTCCGTGACGATTCCCATCCTGTTTAACCCAAAAGATGGGGTGAAGGGATTAGAAACAGCACTGGATGAAATTTGCAGCCAAGCAGACCAGGCGATAACATCTGGTGTCAATATTATTATCCTGAGCGATCGCGGTGTGGATCGCGATAATGCCCCGATCCCAGCATTACTCGCAGTATCCGGTTTGCATCACCACCTGATTCGCACGGGAACCCGCACGCGGGTAGGAATTGTCTTAGAATCGGGAGAACCACGGGAGGTACATCATTACGCCGTTCTGCTCGGTTACGGCTGTGGGGCAATTAATCCTTATCTGGCGTTTGAAACAATTGAAAGTTTAATTCAGCAGGGTTCGCTACTCGATGTTGATTTCAAAGCTGCGTGTAAGAACTACGTCAAAGCCGCAACTAAGGGTGTGATTAAAGTTGCCTCCAAAATTGGAATTTCTACCCTGCAAAGCTATCGTGGAGCGCAAATTTTTGAAGGTATCGGCTTAAATCAGTCAGTCATTGACAAATATTTTACCTGGACGGCATCGCGAATTGAAGGTATAGATCTAGAAGCGATCGCCCAAGAAGCAATTTTACGTCACAATCACGCCTTCCCAGACCGTCCCACCAACGGACATACGCTAGATGTTGGGGGTGAATATCAATGGCGCAAAGAAGGTGAGGCGCATCTATTTAGTCCGCAGACAATCCACACGTTGCAAAAAGCTGTCCGTGAAGGAAATTATGACAGTTACAAGCAATACGCCACCCTGGTAAACGAGCAAAATCAGCAGTTTTTTACCCTACGCGGACTATTGCAATTTAAAGCACGTCAGCCAGTTCCAATTGAAGAAGTCGAACCAATTGAAGCAATTATGAAACGCTTCAAAACGGGGGCGATGAGTTATGGCTCAATTTCCAAAGAGGCGCACGAAACCCTGGCGATCGCTATGAACCGGATTGGTGGTAAATCTAATACTGGGGAAGGTGGCGAAGATCCAGAAAGATATACTTGGACGAACGATCTCGGTGACTCAAAAAATAGTGCCATCAAACAAGTTGCTTCCGGTCGTTTTGGCGTAACCAGCTTGTATTTGTCCCAAGCAAAAGAACTGCAAATCAAGATGGCGCAGGGGGCAAAACCAGGGGAAGGCGGACAGTTACCAGGACGCAAGGTGTACCCCTCAATTGCCAAAGTCCGTCACTCCACGCCAGGGGTAGGACTGATTTCACCCCCACCACACCACGATATTTACTCGATTGAAGACCTTGCCGAGTTAATTCACGATTTGAAAAATGCCAACCGTCAAGCACGGATCAGTGTCAAGTTAGTCTCTGAGGTTGGTGTAGGCACAATTGCCGCAGGGGTTGCCAAAGCGCACGCTGATGTGGTACTAATTTCTGGTTTTGATGGTGGTACGGGTGCTTCGCCGCAGACTTCAATTAAACACGCGGGGCTACCTTGGGAACTGGGGTTAGCAGAGACGCATCAAACTTTGGTGCTGAATAATCTGCGATCGCGCATCGTTGTCGAAACAGACGGACAGATGAAGACGGGGCGCGATGTCGTTGTCGCTGCACTGTTGGGTGCAGAAGAATTCGGTTTTTCCACCGCCCCCCTCGTTTCCCTCGGCTGTATTATGATGCGCGTCTGCCACCTCAACACCTGTCCGGTGGGGGTAGCGACACAAGACCCACAACTGCGGCAGAACTTTACGGGCGATCCAGAACACGCCGTCAACTTTATGAAGTTCATCGCCCAGGAAGTGCGAGAAATTATGGCACAACTCGGTTTCCGCAGCTTGAATGAAATGGTCGGTCGCACGGACGTACTAGAGGCAAAACAAGCGATCGCCCATTGGAAAGCAAAAGGCATCGACTTGTCAAAAATCCTCTACCAGCCGCAAGTTGGGGCGGAAGTCGGGCGTTACTGTCAAATTCCCCAAGACCACGGGTTAGAACAGTCTCTAGATATGACAGTATTACTGGAATTATGTCAAGAGGCGATCGAACACGGTAAACCAGTCAAAGCCACTCTACCAATTAAAAATATCAATCGCGTCGTCGGCACGATCCTCGGAAACGAAATCAGCAAACGTCATTGGGATGGTTTACCCGAAGAGACCGTACACCTACATTTCCAAGGGAGTGCGGGACAGAGTTTCGGTGCATTCGTCCCCAAAGGCGTAACCTTAGAACTCGAAGGTGATGCTAACGATTACCTGGGTAAAGGACTCAGTGGTGGCAAGATTATGGTTTATCCGCCCGTAGAGTCTACATTTATCCCAGAAGAAAACATCATCGTCGGTAACGTTGCCTTTTACGGTGCAACCAGTGGCGAGGCGTATATTTCCGGTGTCGCTGGAGAACGCTTCTGCGTGCGTAACTCCGGTGTCAATACCGTTGTGGAAGGCGTAGGCGATCACGGTTGCGAATACATGACTGGTGGTAAAGTCGTCATCTTGGGTACTACCGGACGCAACTTTGCCGCAGGGATGAGTGGAGGTGTTGCCTACATCCTCGACGAGAAAGGCGATTTTGCTACCCGCTGTAATACGCAAATGGTAGGACTGGAAAGACTCGAAGATCCGGAAGAAATCGCGATCGTGCGGCAAATGATTCAGAAACACGCCGACTATACCCACAGCCAGAAAGCAAAGCAAGTTCTCGCCAACTGGGAAGATGCGATCGCCAAGTTCGTCAAGGTGATGCCGAGAGACTACAAGCGCGTACTGCAAGCCTTACAGCAAGCGATCGCCTCCGGCTTAAGCGGTGACGATGCCCTCACCGCCGCCTTTGAAGAAAACGCCCGCGATGTCTCCCGCATCGGTGGCAGCTAATCAGTGACCAGTTAATCCCGACTCCCGACTCCCACTCTTCCACTCCCGACTCTCCACCACGCACCACTTTCTTACTATGGGCAAACCAACAGGCTTTATCGAATATCTCCGCGAAGTAGCTTCAGAAATTGCGCCACGCGATCGCATCCACAACTGGGACGAGTTTCACATCCACATGCCAGAGGAGAAACTTCGCACCCAAGGCGCACGTTGTATGGATTGTGGCGTACCGTTTTGCCACACGGGTACGGTCATCAGTGGCATGGCAAGCGGTTGTCCGATTAATAACTTGATTCCTGAGTGGAACGACCTGATCTATCGCGGACTCTGGCGCGAAGCACTCGATCGCCTGCACAAAACCAACAATTTTCCTGAATTTACAGGGCGCGTCTGTCCTGCACCGTGCGAAGGTGCTTGCGTACTGGGAATTAACAATCCTCCCGTGACAATTAAGAATATTGAAAATGCGATCGCCGATAAAGGTTGGGAAGCAGGTTGGATCGAACCCCATCCCCCAGAAAAGCGCACGGGTAAGAAAGTTGCTGTTGTCGGTTCGGGTCCGGCAGGACTGTGTGCCGCAGCGCAACTCAATACAGCAGGACATTGGGTAACGGTATTTGAACGCGCCGATCGCCCTGGCGGATTGCTGATGTATGGTATTCCCAATATGAAACTCGACAAGCGGGAAGTCGTCCAGCGCCGCCTCAATATTTTGGAACAGGAAGGCGTGAAATTTGTTTGCAACACCGAAATTGGCAAAGATTTACCTGCGGCAGATCTTTTAAAAGAATTTGATGCTGTAGTCCTCTGCGTCGGTGCGACCAAACCCCGCGACTTACCGATCGAAGGACGAGAACTGAAGGGAATTCACTTCGCAATGGATTTCCTCACTGCCAACACCCAAGCAATTCTAGATAACCACAGAGGCGATAATTTCATCTCTGCTGCCGATAAAGATGTCGTGATTATTGGTGGTGGCGATACTGGAACTGATTGCGTCGGCACGTCGATCCGCCACAGTTGTAACAGCATCGTCCAATTGGAAATTATGCCCCAACCACCCCTCACCCGTGCCGCGAATAACCCGTGGCCCGAATATCCCAAAATCTACAAAATGGATTACGGGCAGGAAGAAGCTGCGGCTAAATTTGGCGCTGACCCCCGCACATACATCACCACTGCTACCAAATTTGAGGGCGACGAGAACGGCTGCGTCAAAGCGGTCCATACCGTACAAATAGAGTGGACGAAAAACGAAAAAGGACAGTTTGTTCCACAGCAAGTTCCTGGTACAGAAAAAGTTATCCCCGCCCAACTCGTTCTACTAGCAATGGGTTTCCTCGGACCCGAACAACCTCTAATTGATGCCTTGGGACTCGATCGCGACCCCCGCAGCAATATTAAAGCAGACTACGGTAAATATGCTACCAGCATCCCTGGAGTCTTTGCCGCTGGCGATTGTCGTCGCGGACAAAGCTTAGTCGTCTGGGCATTCAACGAGGGTCGCGGTGCAGCCCGCGAGTGCGACCTCTATCTCATGGGTAGCACGGATTTACCTTTTTAACAGTTATCAGTGATTAGTGACTAGTGACTAGAAAAGAGTCCAGCCACCAGCCACTAGCCACCAACCACTAGCCACCAGCCACTAGCCATATGACCAAGATCTCTCCCAGAACTATCTATCACAACCTCAGACTGTTGGAACAGGTTAATGCTGCCACTAGTGCTGTTTACAGACAACTGGCACAAGAAGTCCTAGCCGATCCAGAAGTGGAACTCGTCTGGCGACAGGCGATCGCTAATCGACTCAACCACGCCAACCACCTACTCGAAATGCAGATGGCTAACGATAACGATAGTTATTAAGGCTAAGAAAGGTTAACAGTTGACGGTTAACGGTTAACCGTTAACCTCAAAGTCGATTTCTCGACATTTTGCCTCAGCGTCTTTAAATGCTGCGGCATAATCAGCACCACCTAGCATGACATCGCCATAATACTCGTAAGGGGCTTCTCCATATACGGGTAAGGGGTCGTCTTCGGGGTAATCTTCTTTTGACTCTTCTATGGTTGCCTTGAGTTGTGGCACGGTGAGGCGCTGGGCGGGGAAGTAATAGAGTGTTTCAATGTGGCGATCGAGATGGGGAAACGTCGGATCGACAATGCGATCGCCTAGTTCGAGCCAGCCATACTCTACCATTTCACACGCTGCGCTGGCAAAGACTAAAAAGCCTTGCACGTAGACCGATCCCTCCATCAGCAGCGCGGCTTTGTAGGCATTATCAAAACATTTAGTTGCCTTACTCTTAATCCGTTTGGCAACTTCCATCGAAAGAGGCACATCTAAAACTTTACTCATAACCAGCTTTTGTTACATCTCAATTTCAATTCTTGAATGTTTTGACTTTTGTACGGGCGGGTTTACCAATTGTCTCTGACTACGACCAAATATTGCTGGCAAACCCGCCCCTACGAATGCATGTCTCAATCAAACCGGAACCGTCAACGGCATACCATTATCCTTTGCGCTCAATTTCAGTAGAAATGGTACGGCTTGCTTCACCCAATCTTTTATCGCAGTATAAGCCGCTGCTTCTTCTCCATAACAAATTTCCAGCATATCTGTATGAATAATGCCAGGGTTGAGGGGAATTGCTGCCATCCCAGCGGGTAATTCCTGCGCTAAAGACCTAGTGAGTCCCTCGATTGCCCATTTTGAAGCACAGTATGTGGCAACTTCTGGAGAAGTGGAACGACCCCAACCAGAACTTAAGTTGACAATGACACCCCGATTTTTCTCCTTCATGGCGGGGACAAAGTGACGGATAACGTTTACGACTCCCTTGATATTGACATCAATAAGGCGATCGCATTCTTCCACGGGAATTTGCCAAAGTGGGGCTAGAGGATTAATTATAGCTGCATTATTAATTAGTAAATCTGGCACACCGTGACGCGAAAGTACTTGTTCTGCCCAAGTTTTCACCTGCTGGTTATCGGCAACGTTTACTACCATAAAATCGTGCGGCGAATTATGCTGCTGAGATAGTTTTGCTACTGCTGCCTCAGAACGGGCGCAACCTACAACTGCATGTCCGGCTTGAATGAATCCTTCCGTCATGGCAAGCCCCAAACCGCGACTTACCCCCGTGATGACAATCAGTTTAGTCATGATGAAACTTAGCGTAACTTTACTTTACTAAAAAACTGGTTTGCAGTAGTAGAAAGCGTACTTCCCCCTCAAATTATCTTACGAAATGCTTGAAGCTAATAGTCTTGCTACCTGGTTTAGAGAAGAACAGCAAAAAACTGAAACTTGGTATCTTGCATCTACCAATCCTTACCAACAGTCAGGTTGGGGAAGCACGCCCGAACGCTGGCGCTGCGGACGAGTAGTTACAGTAACCGCAGCCGTCTGCAACAAACTTTTGACGTTACTCAATATCTCAAACAACTTGGTTATCCTGTAACAGGAAATGTTAGCAGTCAAGAAGAAGATGGTTGGATACTGACTCGTGTTGCATGGATAGAAAAGCATTAAACCAACTAGCGCCAATCATCTAAAACAAATATATCAGGACGATGATATCCTGACTGATTTGGTCTGTGCATTGCGACTCCAGTAATCTCCGTCCGAAAATCCCGCGCTATCATCCGGCGGTATGCTTCATGATGACTCGTATTCACCCCAGCGACTAAGCGCGACATACTCATCTGTACGGTCAAAGTTTCGCACAGATCTAATAATTGCTCGAATCTTTCCTCTACATTCTGTCCCAAACGGACAGCCCCAAATTTAACATAGCAAGTATCGCCGCCCGCCTCAGTTCCTGCACCGCAATGACAAACAGCCAACCCTGCTAAACCCTTCTCATCCCCAAAGAAAACTGTGTCACCCAGTTTTTGTGTGTGTACGGTAATAATTTCTGGCGACAGATCTAATCCTGGATAAATGTTATCCGTAAGAGTAAAACCCTCTTTTAAAATGCTCGATCGCTGCTCTCGATCCATTTGAGAATATCTTATAACTTGCGGCACTGACTGAGGCTGTTGTACGGTTTTAGCCATAATTACAGTTAAGAACCGCTGCCAAAATCCAAATTTTTGATACAGTGCGTGGTGCTTGGAACTGTTAGGAAAGGTAAATAAACCTGCCTGGTGGATATTCCATGTATCGAAGCATTCTACAACTGGTTCGATGAGACGCTGAGCAATCTTTTGGTTCCACCAATCGGGATGAACGCTGAGAGGACCAAAAGACGCGCAACTACCCCACCGAGTTGCTAAATTAGATCCTATAATGCCATCTGCGATCGCTGCAAAAGCAGATGATGGATTTGCGTGCCAACGACCTCGGATAAAGTTTGCATCGCCGCCAAACTCCATTGGATCGGGCAGTCCGATAAAAGTGCCGAAAGCCAATTTAAAAACGCGATCTGCTGCGGGGAGTTCGCTTTCTTGAAGTTCGCGGATTGAGACTTCCATAACTAGGGTATCTCTTGAAGGGCGATCGGGTTATATCTTCCTTCATTACCCTTCAATACCTCATAAAGTCACAGAAAGTTTAAATAATATAGGTTAGCAACATTCTTCTTCGCTGTAATCGCAATCGATGTAGTCAATTCGCTGGCAATCGTATTGACCTTTAATATTGCTGTTATAAAATCTTCCTAAAGAATCGGTTTCTTGTAAAGCTTCCCAAGTTTCCGGTTCTACATCTACATACTGATATACACTGCCACTACTAAACTCAACTTGTAAGATGCGATCGGTGCAGTCATAACCAATTGATGTTGCCATTGTAGATTGAACTGGTAGCAATTTTAGAGGTTCAGATGCAGCAGGTAATGCATTGGTATTAACCAAAGAATTGACGTGTTGCAAACCTTCATAAGCCTCGATCGGGGCGGGAACTTCCACTAACTCAAACTCATCTCCTCGGTCGATTAATAGTCCTAAATAACCATCTGAATGACCGACAGCTACAAGATTACCCAGATCGAGCTTAGAGAACTTCATCAGGATTCTAACCCTCTGTATTTTTAGTACAATTGTACTTAAAAGCATGTGTTTTGTATAGTATTAAGGCGACATACTGCTCTCTTGCTTGCCCCTTGCGAAGCAAGGCTTACTCAAAATACGTACGCTGTCTCAGGTGAAAAGCTACAGATTTAAGCCTGAGTTATATTTAAACTTTTATTTCTATTAACTAAGTTTCATTGCTATTTCGATCTAAATCTACAAAAATCTTTCAGTATTATAAAATACATAGTTTCGGAGTATACAAATAATATGGCAAATTTAAATAGACTGGTACAAGGTGTATCGCAGCAATTCAGCCAAAATTCTTTGAGTTGGGGTTCTCTATTGGTTTGGATAAGTGCGTTAGTCGTGATAATGATGTTAATGGTAAGATTTTCTCAGGTTTATTAAGTTTGTTGTGCTTATTTTAAAAAACAATATAGCAGGGAGCATCTTACAAGAGCATTTTGCACTTGTAGGACGCTCCCTAGCAACAAGATTTACTATCGACGCTCGATAATATTTCTACCCCAATTACCGCGATCGCCCGTACCAGTCCAGTAGTACCAAAAAAATTTTGGCGTGAGTCTTTTCACTGGATGAGGTTCTAATTGATATCTTTGTGCTACCATCGCTCCATTAATTCCCCTCAACGCCTCGCGATTAGTATAGCCCAAATGGTCTTTAGAAATCTCAATTTGTTGAGCGCGACGAAAGTTAATTAAAGCCGTATTGTAATCACCCCTAATTCCAGCTCGAATTCCAGTTTTCATTAAGCGCGTATAGTCTTTCCCATACCCAGGAATAATTGCTAATGGTGGTGGTAAGCAAGTACTATCTTTTGCTTTGCGGCTAGGAACTGCACCAACTGGAACGGGGTAAAAAATCTTACAGTCTGATGGGTTGTTTTTATAAAAACTACTGCGAAAATACTTCGGCTCTCTTGTTGTTTGAGCCTGAGTCGGTATCGCTGTTGCGATCGCAATTAAAGTTGCTAAGGTAGCAGAAATTCTTTTCATCAGTTATCACCTATCAACTATAGCAAGCCTAAACGATTCGTGAATTTCGCGTGTCGATTGCTGACAGTTGACAGTTAACCGTTAACCGTTAACCGTCAACCACCACAACGAGCTTGTTCACGATTCAAACAGGATCGCTATATCAGTTATCAGTGACAAATGACAAATGACGAATGACAAATGACCAATATCTAACTTCAAATTCCTTTGACAAATTTTGCTAAATTTGCTTGTCGCCATTGAGCATCAGCTTTTCTGTTCGTTCTCAACTCTAAAACTCGAATCCCACTTGCTGGTAAAAACTTTAGCCTTTGTTGCAAATCTTCCCAAGTGGTAATTAATTCATGTTCTACACCATAAGTCTGACAAAGGCAAGCAAAATTAATATCTTGTGGCGTAGCAAAAAACTCTTCAAAGGGTGGATCGAACTGAGAAATTGGCAGCATTTCAAAAATTCCGCCACCATTGTTATTAATCAGCACAATTGTTAAATGACCCTTAAGTTTTTTGCCAATGAGAAAGCCATTGGTATCGTGCAATAAAGCTAAGTCTCCAGTTAACATGACACTGCTTTGATTGTGATGAGCAATTCCTAAAGCAGTAGATAAAGTACCATCAATGCCATTTGCGCCTCGATTCACAAAAGGTCGCACGCCGGAATTACTAGGCATCCAAAAAAATTCTACATCGCGCACGGGCATACTATTGGCAATAAACAGTGACGTACCAGGGGGGAGTATTTGAGAGAGCATCCAAGCTACCTTACCTTCAAACGGCTGATTCAGATTTGCGATCGCCCCGTCTACAACACCTCTTACCTTAGTCTCTAAGTCGCACCATAACTGAAGATAGTCGCTAGGCAACTTTGGCTCCGTAGGATAGATTTGAGCTAACTGTTCCACACAAAGGCGCAAATGAGTCGTTTTGCCATGTAGAGGGTCTAGATTTTGGTCGCTAGGATCGACAATCCAACGCTGCGGTTGAGTGCGATCGAGCCAACTACGTAATTCTTTACTTGTCGGCAATTCCCCGATTTGGATCGCCACATCAGGCTTGAGTTTATCTGCTAGTTGCGGCTGGCGGAGAATTAAATCGTAGGTAGAAATGAGATAAGGATTGAGTTCGGCATAGTTTCTTGCTGGAGATAACCCTTCCGCTAGAACTGGGAACTTCAGTGTTTTAGCAAGTTGAGCGATCGCCCCACAATATTCTCGCGGGTTCTGTGGTTGGGCAATCCCAGCGATGATAATGCCGCGTTCGAGTTGTTGCCAGGAGACGGGTAGGGGTGGGTTTAACCCAGATGTCTCTTGGCTCGTAAACAATCTAGACAAACCCACCCGTACAGGAGTCGTAGGGGCGATCGGCTGTGCGTCCGCACGGAGATCGGCTTCGATCCCAGCAAAAAAGTCGTCTAATTCTAGTTGAGAGGATATAAATTCAGCATTATCGCCATCGGGTATGGGTGCGAGGGGGTCGCGAAAAGGTATATTGAGATGAACGACACCAGGGACGGGGTATAGCGCTCGTTCCCATGCATAAATCGCTGTTTGACGCAAATATCGGAGCGTCGAGATTTCTAAAGATGGTAGAGCTAATTCTGCTTGCCAGTTAGGATAAGAGCCAAATAACTTTAACTGATCGATCGTTTGTCCAGAATGGCAGTGTCTCAATTCAGGAGGTCGATCGGCTGTTAGAACTATTAAAGGCACTCGACTTTCCCTTGCTTCCACGATCGCGGGATAGCAGTTAACTCCAGCCGTACCGGAGGTGACGACGACAATTACAGGTTTACTCGTTTGTTTAGCAATTCCCAAGGCGAAAAAGGCAGCAGAACGCTCATCTAACACGGAAATTGCCTCAACTTCTGAGGCTTGCACAAAAGCAATTGTCAGTGGAGTAGAGCGCGAACCAGGACAAATGACAGCAGTAGTGAGTCCCAACCGTCGCCATGTTTCTACCAAAATAGAGGCACAAGCAGAATTTGTATTTCTTAAATCGATTGACATTGCGATCGCACAAACTATTAAGTAGTCATCAGTTATCAGTTACCAGTTATCAGTTACCAGTTATCAGTTATCAGTGACTAGTAATTTCTCCTCTACCCCTCTCCCCACACTCCCCACACCACACTCCACACCCTGTTTACTACTCACTTCCCACTTTCTCTCGACTAATGAAAAAATGCTTTGTAAAACTATCAACACAAAAATTCACGCTCAAACGCTAGAGTAAACGATCAGGTATCTAATAACACTTTATGGCGCAACGCTACATTCGAGTTCAATCTCTAGAGGGACGCATCCACTACGGCATACTCCAACTTAGCTTGGAAGTTTTGCTATTAGATGCTCCGCCTTGGCTACAAGGACAGCCTACGGAGGAAAGCTTAACACCAGATGAATATCAGATTCTCGCACCTTGCGCTCCCTCCAAAATCGTAGCAGTGGGTAAAAACTACGTGGAACATGCAGCAGAAATGGGTTCAAGCGTACCGAAGGAACCTTTGTTGTTTCTGAAGCCACCTTCAGCAGTGATTGCCACGGCGACTGAAATCAAATACCCGCAACAGTCGCGGCGGGTAGACTATGAAGGAGAATTAGCTTTAGTGATTGGCGATCGCACGTCAGATTGTACGCCAGAACAAGCACAGAAAAAAATTTGGGGCTACACGATCGCCAACGATATCACGGCGCGAGATTTACAAAGGCAAGACAGTCAGTGGACGCGAGCCAAGGGATTTGATACCTTTTGCCCCCTCGGTCCCTGGATCGTCAGAGAAATCAATCCATCTGCCCAGCTACAGACATTTTTAAACGATAACCCCCAACCCGTACAATCTGCCAGTATTGAAGAAATGGTTTATTCTCCAGCTGTCCTCGTGTCCTACATCAGTCAAGTCATGACGCTGTTACCTGGGGATGTCGTCTTGACTGGAACTCCTCCTGGAGTAGGAGCGCTGAATGCAGGCGATCGCATCCGCGTTGAGATTGAAGGGATTGGTCGCTTAGAAAATACTGTAATTTTAAGGTACGCCAACGAGAATTCTGAATCGACAATTCAAAACTTATAATTTTTTCCTGACTAAAGCGACAAGATTGTTAAGAGCAGTAAAATGTGCAATCGACTTTCAGAAAATAAATAAGTCTCTTGCACTCAGAGCGCCAATGACCGATGACAAATATCTATCTCACCTGCATGTGAACTGCATCAGAGAGAGCAGGAATTTCTGCATATTTTCCTCTTAGAGACTGAGTCACAGCAAACGCTACAGATGCCACTATTCCAAGGAAAATTGTACTAGCTATAGTCTGTGTGGCAAAACTAGCCCCAGGAATTGGAGCCAAAATTGGCAGTACCAAACCACACAAAAATATCACAATATCAATTAAGATTGCTTGCATGGTATTGAAACGAATAAAGTGGCTGATGCTTTCATTTCTAACTACCAACAGATATAAAGCAAAAAAGACAATTAGACTAGCAAAAGGTATACTACTGTATATTTGCAATAAAGGTATCAGCGGTAGAAATAGATATTGTAGAACTGGAAATTCTCGCAGTAAGAAAACGCCAAAAGCAAATCCATGCATCAAGGGCAGCAAATATGGCAAACAAGCAAAAATTCGCTCTTGCACCGTAGTAGTCCCGCGCCAAGCCATTATTTATTCTCCTAACAGACTCTATTTTAATTTAACTCTTCATATGCACAGGATAGCGCAGGTTTTATAGTTATCAGTTGTCAGCGACCAGCAACCGATGACCAGTGACTAGTGGCTACTAATTGCGACTGGCGACTTGCTACGCACTACCATCATTCAACATTGGCAATGCGGAAGCCCATCATGCATTCGTACTGATCTGGTTGTCCTGGGGAGAGTTTAGGTACAGCTTGACCACAGCGTAATTGTCCTTGTCTCCAACGTGGCTGTCCAGCACGATCGGCAAGCAAACAGCTTTGGCAAACTTGCTGAGGGGCAAGGATTCGATCTTCCATCAAAATCACTAACATCCAGATCCCTCCAGAATATCCCATAATCCCTTAAGTCAATTTTATGCTAGTCACTCAGAAAGAGTGTTATGAGGCATACAGAGCTTAATATCAATGAGTCGTGAGTGACTGGTGGCTAGTGACTCGTGGCTGGACTCAATATCTTGTCACCAGTTCCACTAGCCACTAGCCACTAACCACCGATAACTGATAACTGATAACTGACAACTGATAACTGTGATTGAGTTAAAGTATCTATGTTGAGTTATGCTGTCCGCAAATTTTGATTGATGGTGTGGTTTCGGAAAACGCGATCGCTCCTATTAATCTAGACAGGTACAGTCGTGCAAATTGCTTAAGGTTAACCACAGTGTCTTCAACTAACTTAGATTTACTTGCTTCCTCCGATCCGGTTGTGGCTGAATTAATTAGCGGCGAACTTCAGCGCCAGCGCGACCACTTAGAATTAATTGCGAGTGAAAACTTTACTTCGGCTGCTGTTTTAGCCGCCCAGGGTTCGGTATTGACTAATAAATATGCTGAAGGCTTACCTGGAAAGCGCTATTACGGCGGTTGTGAATATATCGATCGCGTCGAGCAATTAGCGATCGATCGCGTCAAACAACTGTTTGGTGCAGCCCATGCCAACGTTCAACCCCATTCTGGCGCTCAGGCTAATTTCGCCGTCTTCATGACTCTGCTAGAGCCAGGAGACGCAATTATGGGGATGGATTTATCCCACGGCGGACACTTAACCCACGGTTCGCCCGTAAATTTCTCTGGCAAGTGGTTTAAAGTCCACCATTACGGCGTGAATCCCCAGACCGAACAATTAGACTACGACCAAATTCGGGAATTGGCGCTGCAACATCGTCCCAAGCTACTCATTTGCGGTTATTCTGCTTATCCACGCATAATTGACTTTGAAAAGTTTAGAGCGATCGCCGATGAAGTTGGTGCTTACTTATTAGCCGATATCGCTCACATTGCTGGCTTGGTTGCTACTGGCTTGCATCCTAACCCCATTCCCTACTGCGATGTCGTCACGACAACCACACATAAAACTTTGCGCGGACCAAGAGGCGGATTGATTCTCACTCGCGATCCCGAACTGGGTAAAAAACTAGACAAATCCGTGTTCCCTGGTAGCCAAGGCGGACCTTTAGAACACGTCATCGCGGCGAAAGCAGTTGCCTTTGGCGAAGCATTACAGCCTCAATTCAAAACTTATGCAGCTCAAGTCATTGAAAATGCTAAAGCAATGGCGGCTCAATTACAAAACAGAGACTTCAAACTCGTATCCAACGGTACAGAAAATCATTTGATGCTGGTTGACTTGCGCTGTATTGGCATGACAGGTAAAGAAGGCGATCGCCTTTTAGGTGAAACAAATATCACCGCTAATAAGAATACAGTCCCCTTCGACACAGAATCGCCTTTTGTGACAAGTGGTATCCGTTTGGGTTCTCCAGCCATGACCACACGAGGCATGGGAACGGCAGAATTTACCGAAATTGCCAATATTATCGCCGATCGCCTGTTACATCCTCAAGATGATACTGTAGCGCAAGACTGTCGCCGCCGAGTCGCGGCATTGTGCGATCGCTTCCCCCTCTATCCGCATCTCAACGTTCCCGTACCTGCCCTTGCCTAACGGAGTGATTAGGAGCGAGGCGCGAGGAGTGAGGGAATAATTTAAGATGCAAAACAAACAATACAATATTTCTAATTTTTCCCTGCTACTCCTACAGTCCTTATCCTAACTGCCCTCGCTCCTCACTCCTCACCCCTAACTCCTCATTTATATGAGTGCCGAAATCATTTGCGTTGGAACTGAACTACTGCTGGGTGATATTCTCAATACCAACGCGCAATTTTTAGCTCAGCAATTAGCAAATCTGGGAATTTCCCATTACTATCAAACTGTAGTGGGGGATAATCCTGCGAGAATTAAACATGCGATTCAAGTCGCTTTAGAACGAAATTCATTAACTCAGGATAACTCGACTCAAGTTCTCATTTTTACAGGCGGTTTAGGTCCTACGCCCGACGATCTCACTCACGAAACTTTAGCCGATTTCTTTGGCGTACCGCTAACAGAACACCAAGAAATTGTTGAAGATATTACCCGCAAATACGCTTCACGCGGGCGAAAAATGTCTCCCAGCAACCGCAAGCAAGCCTTACTACCTCAAGGTGCGGCAATCTTACCCAATCCTGGGGGAACCGCCCCAGGTATTCTCTGGCAACCGCGATCTGGAGTGGTAATTCTCACCTTTCCTGGCGTACCGTCGGAAATGCAGCAGATGTGGCAAGAAACCGCCGTTCCCTATCTCAAAAGTCTTGGTTTTGGTCAAGAAATTATTTACAGCCAAACTTTGAAATTTTGGGGGATTGCCGAAGCAGCTTTAGCAGAAAAAGCAGCAGCCTTTCTCAATCTACCTAACCCTACCGTTGCTCCTTATGCCAGCCAAGGAGAGGTGAAGTTGCGCGTCTCGGCAAAAGCAACTTCACCAGAAACAGCCAAGCAAATTATTGCTCCAGTAACTCGACAATTGCAGGAAATTGGAGACTTAAATTATTTCGGTTCTGACGAAGAAACTTTAGCCTCGGCAGTCGGTAAATTATTAACTGCGGCAGGAGAAACTCTCAGCGTAGCGGAATCCTGCACGGGTGGCGGTTTAGGGCAGATGCTCACGGACATACCAGGGAGTTCTAGATATTTCTGGGGGGGAGTTATCTCCTACGACAATGCGGTAAAAATTTCTGTTTTGGGCGTTAATCCTGATGATTTGAGTCAATTTGGCGCTGTCAGCGCGATCGTCGCCGAACAAATGGCAGCAGGAGTGCGATCGCGTCTCGGTACGACTTGGGGTTTGAGCATCACGGGAATTGCCGGACCCGATGGTGGTACGGCAACCAAACCTGTTGGCTTAGTATACGTTGGTTTAGCGGGAGCCGATGGCAAAGTTCAAAGTTTTGAAAATCATTTCGGAGCTGGACGCGATCGCGCTCTGATTCGCCATGTCAGCGCCTGCACCGCCCTCGATCTCTTGCGTCGCCTACTAAAGGCTAGGGAGCAGGGAGCGCTTCGGTGCAGGGAGCAGGGGGAAGAGAGCTGAGGTGAGAGAGCTGAGGGAGCAAGACAAGTCACAAGTCACAAGTGTTTCACGCACCACGCAACTACCAACTACCAACTACCAGTTCCCCACACCCCATTCTTCACTGTTAACTGTCAACTGATAACTATTCCTTCAAGAGAGAGATGTGTCTGCTGTTGGAATTTGTGATATCTTTATATTAAATAAAAAGATTAAGCTGTCACCTTTGTTTTCCCAACAAAATGTTGGTAGAGCAGAGGGAACAAACAGTGAAAGCGATTGAGAAGAAGTAGCTACCCTACTACATTTTGGCTTGAAAAAGTCAAACTTCGCGTGCTAGCAACAACAAAAAGCTAAGCAAATATAAAGAATAAGTAGCGGAAAAATCAAGAGCGCACAAAGATAGATTCCAATCGATTATCATCAAGAAATCAAGGTAGTTTTGCAGGAGTAATCGGTTCGATGGATTACATAGATCGGGTACTGGAAAAGCTGAAAGAATGGGCGCGCAAGCTAATTGAAGCCTTGCTAGGACCGGAAGCTGAGCCGGAACCAGAGCCGATCCCAATTCCAGTTGACGATCGCCGGACTCGTCGTCATCGATAAATATTGAACGGGCTTGAATGGCGTGTCTTCTCATTCGTCACTAATCAAAATTCTCGTGCTGCATGGACCGAATTTGAACCTACTGGGAGCAAGAGAGCCAGGAATTTATGGTTCGGTGACTTTGGCAGAAATCGATAGTATGTTAGTGGCAGAGGGGAATCAGCTGAAAACCGAAGTTAAGGCGATGCAGTCCAACCATGAAGGCGTGTTAGTGGATGCGATCCAAGCAGCTAAGGCGGAATTTCAGGGAGTTTTGATTAATGCGGGTGCTTACACCCATACCAGCGTAGCGCTGCGAGATGCGATCGCTGCGGTAAAAATGCCTACAGTAGAAGTTCATTTAAGTAATATCTATCAACGAGAATCTTTTCGCCATCACTCCTATATTGCGGCTGTGGCAATCGGGCAAATTAGTGGCTTTGGCGTACAGAGCTATCGCTTAGGTTTACACGCCTTGATTCACCATATCAGGCACTCCAATTAATGAGTTACTCGATTCATAGTCGATTTCGCGGCACGATGCTGGGAATGGCAGTTGGTGAGGTTGCAAATCACCCTAAACTTAAGGCAAAACTATTATCTGAAAAGGCAATCGATAACTCATCCCAATCAGGCTTGCTTGACTCAGTATTGCAAGGAATAAAGACTTTAATCGCGCTCGGTAGATTCGATTACGAAGCGTGGCACAAATCAATGACAAAAGAGTTGACTGGTAATTCAAACGCTTCACCTTTAACAACTCTTCCCATATCAGTATTTTTTCATGAGAATGAGTTGAAGCTGCGGCAGAATTTGCAACTGGCGCTAGTCGCGATCGATCGGGATGAACCAGAAAGCCGAGATGGAACCTTAGCAATAGGACAAGCAATCGCCATTGCTTTACAAGCAAAATCGAATCCAATTGAGATAATTTCCCAAGCAATTGCCTTTGTAGGAGCATCCCCAACTGCAACAGCTGCACAACTCTCACAAGTCAAAAAGCTACTGGACGAACGAGCAGGATTGGAAAGAGCGATCGCTCAGTTAGGACAACCCCATGAATTGAGCAGTCAAATCGCTTTGGCGTTTTTTTGCTACCTGAGTACGCCAGCAGATTTTCGCTTGACCGTTCAAAGAGCAGCAATCAGCGATCGCTCTGGCGTGACGAGCGCGATCGCGGGTGCGCTTTCAGGAGCTTACAATGGCGTGGCAAGCATTCCAGTTACTCAAGCACTAGCAATAGGGGTGACAAATCAGGCTGAAGTGCTAAGATTGTGTGATGTACTAGTCGCAGTGTGGTCGGGAGTATATCAGCAGAGCGATCGAGCTACTACCAACAATCAAATAGTTGCAATTGCTGCCCCTAAAATCGTGCGGAGGCGCTGAGAATAATCGTTGTCTTTCCTAAATCGATCTGAAAAATTTGATTTCAGGAAAGTTTAGTTTCTAAATACTTGAGTTGTAGAACAGGCAATAAGCTTAATCGTCAGTTGCGAGATCTCATTGTGGAAAGATCCATAGACTGGATGTAATTATTGTCATTCAATCTAAGATTACAGATGAGGCTTTATGCCGTTGAACTTTTTGCTCCATGCTGATTGCATGCAATAAGGGTAATGAAAAAGCGCACGCTATTTGAATTGCTCGACCTGCAACTCAAGAAGTGGCAGCAATTGCAACCAAACCAGCAAAAATTAACTCGTAAAGTATGCCACGAACAGGGAGTTAAAGCTAAAAAACTTCCTAAAAAGCATAGAAAACGCACCTCTGCGCTCCTGATACTGGCAGTAGTATTGCTGAGTATAATGCTGGGACATCGCTTTGCCAACCAACCTCGGCTAGATGAAGGCACGATCGCACCAGAGACAATTCGCGCCCCTAGAGCAGCTCAAATTGTCGATACGAAAACTACAGCCCAAAACCGCCAAATTGCATGGAGAAAAGCAGAGCCAATCTTAGTCATTGACTCGACAGTAAACCAAAAAATTTGGCAAAAGTTGCAAACTAACTTGACACAGGGAGAACGACTGCGGCAGCTAGCAGGAAATTTTCCATTCACAAGCACAACTAATTTATCTACAGCAGCACAAATTTATCTACGCAGCTGCCCAGATTCCCAGTGGCAGCAAGTTTTAGCCTTTTTACGAGACGCGCAAAGTCGAGAACGCAAGCCAAATGCCGCGACAACAAACTTTGCTCCGGTTAAAATCGAAAGATTTGAAAATGAGGCAATGGCTCAAGCAGCAAAAGAACTGAATGCCTATCGCTTAAAAACAGCGACATCTCAACAGTTCTCGATGTTAATGGCAAAGATATCTCAAGTTCGCCAGCAATACGCTCAAGCTTTATCACAACTGGCACAATTACAAAAAGCAACTCCGCCGACTCTTTACGAATCTTCCTGGTTAGATTTATCCGATCCCATTTGGTCGAAGACAGTTGCGGGTATCCGCGCCACTACACAACGCATTCTTGCCCAAGGAGTTTATCGAGGCATATCATCCGACACTTTGCAAACAGCGGTGAACTTACAAGTGCGATCGCACGTACCACCGCAGCTGGAACCTCTGGCAACCCAAATGCTGTTAACCGTCCTCGAACCAAATCTCAAGGAAGACGAAGCACAAACAAAACTAGCAGCAGCTGAAGCGGTTGCAAAAATTGCTCCCCAAATGCTGAATCTAGAGCGAGGCGAGGTCATAGTTAGAAAAGGCGAAACGATCGACCATGCTGCATTTATTACTCTCGACTATTTCGGTCTGTCGCGACGCGGGATCGGTTGGTCGGGACTATCAAAATTTGGTGGGATCGTTAGTGTAGCCGTTGGTATTTTTGTCTGGATTGCCTGGAAACTCGAGCGGCAGAAACTGCGACAGCGTGACTGTGTTTTGATTTTGTTATTAGCTTTGAGTACTCCGCTACTCTTAAGGCTGAATTTACAGTATATTAACTTACCTGCTGTAGGACTGTTACTAGGTAGCTTCTACGGCTTCCCAATTGGTGGCACGGTTGTAGGGTTGCTGGGGCTGCTCATACCTATAGGAATGGATATTAGCGGCAAGTCTTTGTTGACAGGCTTAGCTGGCGGAATGCTAGCTAGTTGGATGGCTGGGTGGATGCGATCGCGAGAAGAGTTAGCCTTGATCGGAGTCGCGGTTAGTGTAACGCAAGGATTAGCGTACCTGTTAGGGAAAGTCGTCCTCAGTGCGATCGGTACTGATTCAGTATGGAATTGGTACGATGTCGCCCTTCAAGCTGGCTTATTTAGCCTTGCAGGGATTGTCTGGAGCGCGATCGCGATCGGTATCAGTCCCTATTTAGAGCATTTTTTCGATCTAGTTACCCCAATTCGGCTAGCAGAACTTGCCAACCCCAACCGACCGTTACTAAAGCGTTTGGCAACGGAAGCCCCCGGAACCTTTCAACACACGCTGTTTGTCTCCACTCTAGCGGAGGCAGCAGCCAGGGTATTGGGGTGTAATGTGGAATTGGTGCGGACGGGAACTTTGTATCACGATATTGGCAAACTCCACGATCCCCTCGCTTTTATTGAGAATCAGATGGGTGGAGCGAATAAACACGATGAAATTAACGATCCTTGGGAGAGTGCGGCAATTATTAGAAAGCACGTGACTGAAGGGTTAGTCATGGCACGAAAGTGTCGTTTACCAATGGCAATCCAAGCCTTTATTCCCGAACATCAAGGCACGATGGCGATCGCCTATTTTTACCACCAAGCGCAGCAGATCGCACGACAAGACCATAGCATTACAGTAGACGAAAGAGATTTTTGCTACGCGGGTCCAGCGCCCCAGTCGCGAGAAACAGCCTTGGTGATGCTAGCAGATTCCTGTGAAGCAGCTTTACGCACTCTACCAGCAGCCGGAAAATCAGGAGCAAAAGAACCGACGCGAGAGGAAGCCCTAGCAATGGTACAAAAAATTCTGCGATCGCGCTGGCAAGATAATCAATTAGTTGATTCTGGACTAACGCGGGCAGACATGGATATCATCGCCGAAACCTTTGTCAACATTTGGCAACAGTTTCATCACAAGCGGATTGCTTATCCAAAGAAGAGAGACTAGAAGTCAAAAGTCAAAATTCAAAAGTCAAAAGTCAAATTTTTTCTATCTAAAAACTTCAACTGCCGATATAAAGTGCGAATTTGAGGCAGATTTGTTCCAGCAGCCTCAGCTAGACGTAAAGGACTGCCAACGATCGCTTCAACTTCTAAAGGACGCTGCAAATCGTAGTCAATCTTCATGCTAGTTTTATAGGGCTTCATTTTGGCAGTGCGATCGAGCATATTTTGGACAAAACTACTAGGAATATGGCGATCGAACCTAGCCGCACCCGCTACCACTTCCGCCATCAACTCTTCTACTAAAGCCCGAGTGGATGCATCTGCCATCAACTCATCGGTTCGAGCATTGAGTATGACAGATAGCCCGTTATAGGGAATATTCCATACCAATTTTTGCCAACGCGCTAACAGCAAATCTTCTGATAAGTCAATGGGGATGCCAGCCGATTCAAAATCAGCGGCAATTTGCTGCATTTTTGCCGTAATTCCCGCCGGATGATAGTCAGCAGTATATTCCCCCAAAGAAATCGCCTTATAATCTAAATGGCGAATATGTCCTGGGGCGAGTTTATTAGCGCAGACAAAACACATACCGCCGATAACTCGATGAGAACCGACAATTTCAGCTACCGTGTCTTCTATTCCCAAACCATTCTGCAATACCAAAACTACGCCATCTTCTTTCAGAACTGGGAGTAATAGATCGGATAATAGATGATTTTGAATCGTTTTCAGCGCGATCGCCACTACATCGCAACGCGGCATCTGCTTCACGTCTTGGTAAGCATTGACTTGGGATAGGGTAAAGTCACCGTCAGTTGACTCTATAACTAAACCAGATTGAGAAACATGGTTGTAATCGCTGCGAAGCAAAAAATGGACGTCTAAACCAGCTTTTTGCAGACAAGCACCATAATAACCACCCAACGCCCCCGTTCCTAACATGGCGTAACTGCGTTTACCATTACGATTATGGCGATCGGGATACGACTCCATTTGTTTCTTCCCTCTGGCTAGAAACGGGCATGACCTCATGAAAGTGGTTGTAATCGATATAGCGTTGCCCGTCAGACTTCTGGAATAAAATATCAGCAAACCGATGATGCCACAACATCTCTGAAGCAATGTATGTGTGACGAGCATGAATCATCTGAGATACAGTCTCATCAATGCCCGTCAGCGTTACCACCAACATTGTCTCTGCTGCTTCTAGATCTTCTAAAGTAGCACCGTAAAAAGGGCTGTACTCGTCAATCGGATGCATCACCGTCCAAGAGAGAATAAAAATTGGGTTATTAGCACGTACCAAAGGCAGGTCGTACAATCGGCGCATAAACTGCCCCTCAGCATTCATTTCGTCTCGTACCATTACAACTCTAATCTGCGCTTCAATAATTTGGTTGCGACGCTTATTCGCCACGCGAAACATCAAAGTTGGGATACCATCATAAGCCGTGACAACAGCCACTCGACTGAAAACCACTCGCGCCGTAGGACGAGAGAAACGAGCAAAAGCGATTCCCGTTCCCATAGCTACGCCCAATAAACCCACCCAAGATTCGATCGCCACTAGGACGTTAGCGTAGTCAGTCTGCGGATTCATCACGCCATAGCCAATAGTTGCCATTGTTTGAATGCTGAAAAAGAAAGCATCCCAGAAATTGCCAGGTCGAGCGTTAGCTATGCTACCTGGTTGTAATAAATAGGCAAGAGCAAACAAAGAATTGAGTAATATGTATCCAGAAGCTACGATACCTAAGAACCAAGACCAAGGCATAGTAATCAACAAATGGTATGGATCGCGCCAGTAGTAATACCATTTATTAATTCCCTGAACGTTTAACCGTCCATTCTGCCTCACAATCGAAATAATTGGTTTACGGGGGAGACGACGCTTTGCTTTTGTCATTTGTCATGTGTCATTCGTCATTTGTCATCGGTTGGAGGTGATTCCAACTCATGAATCGCGACTTGTGAGTTAGGCGTTACCAACTACCTCTAGATAGATATTCTGACTTGATTTGGTACAAGAAGGGGAGCGATCGCCGATCGCTAACCTATAACTTACGACTTACAACTTACGACTTATAACTTCTATCTCGTCTTCCGGCGACGACGATCGCGATCTGTCCTCATTCCTTGCTCGTCGCGGTTTTTTTCCGTTAGCGGTACTGCATTTTTTGTTGGTACGATGCGAGAACCATATCTTCTGGCATAAACTTGGGTAAATTCTGCACCGAAAAAGAGGATTTGGGCAGCATAGTAAACCCAAACTAAAATAATGACGACTGAACCTGCCGCGCCGTAGGTAGAACCGAAACTGCTGTTTCCCAGATATAATCCCAGGGCAAACCTACCGATTGAGAATAGCAGCGAAGTGACAATCGCGCCGCTCCAAACATCACTCCAGGCAATTTTGACATCTGGCAAGACTTTGTAAATCAGTCCGAATAGTAGTGTCGTCACGGCAAAAGAGAGGACGAAGTTAGCTAGCTGTAACAATGCCCCGATTCCTGGTAGCAAGCTGCCCAAAAAATTAACCAATCCTGATAAACCCGCACTTAAAACTAGGGAAACGAGTAGCAAAAAGCCTACACCGAGTACCATCGTGAATGACAAAAAGCGATCGCGCAAGATGCCGATTACACCTCGTCCGGGTTTCGGCTGAACTTCCCAGATCGTATTTAAAGAGTCTTGCAATTGAGCGAATAAACCAGAAGCACCAAATAACAGAACTGCAATACTAATCAGGGAAGCAATGGTTCCTGCTCTAGGTTTACTAGCACCTTCAATTGCCGTTTCAATAAATTTTGCCCCGTCCCTACCTACCAAACCTTGAATCTGCGTAACAATTTCGCCTCTTGCTGCTTCTTCGCCAAAAACTGCTCCAGCAATCGCGATCGCAATAATCAACATCGGGGCAAGGGAAAATACCGTGTAATATGCCAGTGCTGCGGCTAGTCGCGACGCTTTATCTTCGTTCCATTCAGTAAATGTCTCTCGCAACAAACTAATAATTGTCTTAATTCTCACTGCTAAATCTCCTCTTTGCCAGATGCACGGTCATTTTGATGACTATGACAAAATCGGAAATTTTACACATCTCCAAGGAGATAGAAAAAATTTAAACTTGTCTGATTCGCGCCTCTAAAATAAAGTTTTAGTATCGTTAGTCACTATCTCAACTCAGCTAGGTGGATTTCGAGCAAAAGCAACGAAGCATCTGCCAGATTTTTTTATAAAAGTTATACAATACCGTTCTCCAAAGTTGAAATTGCTCGATTGTTTTCAAGCCAACAGCTTTCATCCTAATGGCAGAAGGAAGCAGAATTCACCATAGTTAACATATCGAAAAAATCACAAATTTTCCTAAATTTAAATTAGAACGAGGTACGCTAGCAATGGCTAAAGTTAATCCTGTCCAGCTCCAAAAACATCTCAAAAGTATGGACTATCCTACCTCTAAACAAGATATCGTGGACTATGCTAAACAACAAGGCGCAGATGATCGCGCGATCGCTGTTTTAGAAGAGTTAGCAGAAGAAGAATACGAAACTTCTACTGATGTCAATAAAGCAGTAGGAGAATTGCAATAGTTAGTAATGAGTTGTTAGTTGTGAATTAATAGTGTTGAATTCCAAATAGCTATAGCTATTCTCAATTGAATGGGGTACGAAGATCTGTAGGGGCGCACAGTTGTGCGCCCCTACGAATGTATTTCACCTGTATAGGAAACGCTATAGCAACTAACACCTGCGAAATATTATTATTTACTAATTATCAAATAAATTTTGATAAATTTCTAAATGCTTTTGAGTAATATTTTGCCAGGTAAAATTTTCGCTAAAAACTCGACTGGCTTTAGCCTGTTGTCTTCGTTTTTCGGGGCAAGCGATCGGTTCTATTAATGCAGTTGTCAGGGCAGTAACATCATGTGGTGGAACAAGTAATAATGGATGCGTATCTGGTAAATACGACGGTATATGAGTTGCGATCGCTGGTAAACCGTGGGATAACAGCGACATCAAAGAACTATGATTGAGACTTACATCGCGATCTAACACTCCGATATCCGATCCTGCAAGATAGCGAGACACAATTTCCTCGTCCAAATATCCTGTGAAATGAACGAACGAACGTAATTCGAGTTCGTCGATCGTCGTTTGCAGTTGTGTTAAGTACGTATTATCGTCTTGAACCGTTGATTTTAGGCTATCTTTCCTATCCATCACCAGCAATCTTGCTTGAGGTTGAGTTGTAAGAACCTGTTTAAAAGCTAGTAGTAGAGTCTTTAATTCCTTAACAGGGTGGAGAAAGCCTAAATAGGTAATGACGAGTGCATCTTGATGCCAATTGCAAGTTTGTCGTAAAATCTGGCGTGCCGCGCTACAGTCCGTTTCGCTCGCTTTTACGTTGGTAGCTGCTGGAACGTGCCATAAACGACGCTCTATATTAGGTAATCTCGCTTGAATTAAGGTTTTTGCTTCTGGCGCGATCGCAATTGTGGCATTGCTTAACGTCAGCAAAAATCCCCCTTCTCGATCCCACCACGTATACTGCTGTCCCAACTGCTGCAACCAACCCGAAAATCGGGCTAACAATCCTCGATCTTGCCACTCCCAGTTACCATACTCGTGTACTGTCGTCACGATGGGCGATCGCCACCCAGATAACCGCAATAATAAGGGTAGTAACAAGATTGCGGGTTGATGACCGTAGATCTGCGGATGGTACTGAATGTGTACGGCATCCGCACCACTATCCCATACTGCTTTGACCAAAGCCTTGAGATCGACCCACTGCCAACCATGCACGACTCCTAACGCATGAGGGTCGTAAGCCGCTTCTGCCGCGTAGTAAGTTGTCAGTACAACAGATTCCACACCGCGATCGCGGAGGGAGGTATGTAGGCGAGCAGTGTAGTCTGAAACACTATAGCTTTCTGGTAAATACGTACCAGCAATGAAAGCAATGCGGCTCATGGCACAAGACGGCGGGTAGAAGCCAATATTTCCTTGTTGACTCTGGCTTGTACGAGTACAATCACTGCTAACAGCTACTATCACGATCGGTAAATAATTTACTATTCTTCGATGATGAAAATAAAGCTAGCAGAGTTCTCAATTCTACAGTAATAGTACTGATTTCACACACCAGAAAGAGAATAATATCAGCGAAATTACGGTCTTTACTTCTTCAGGTATATGCGATCGTTCAAAGATTAGTCAACGAAAAAAGGTGAGCATTGCCCACCTTACACTGTTTTAATCATTAATTTTTAATTTTGCTCCGAGAAGGTTTACTCAATAATTCCTACTCAGATAAATATTGTGAATTATGAGTCAACCCATTGCTACAAATTTGACTTATGCTCCGTGCTTTCGATACCAGTCAATTGTATTGGTCAATCCCTGTCTGAAACCTACTTGAGTCACAAAACCATAGGCTTGTTTTGCCCTTTCGGTATCCAAACAGCGGCGGGGTTGACCGTTAGGCTTATCAGTTTGCCAAACAATTTCCCCGTCATATTCCATTAATTCGCAAATTAAATGAATCAAATCGCGAATTGAAATTTCCTCGCCCGTTCCCAAATTCACAGGTTCGGGGTCGTTATAAAACTGAGTCCCCATGACAATTCCCCGCGCTGCATCTTCGGAGTAGAGAAATTCACGGGTAGGAGTACCGTCACCCCAAACAGGAATTTGCTTATCTCCCCGCAGTTGAGCTTCATGCACTTTGCGGATCAAAGCTGGGATAACGTGGGAACTCTTGGGGTCGAAGTTATCTTCAGGACCGTATAAGTTGACTGGCAAGAGATAGATCCCATTAAAGCTGTACTGTTGGCGATAAGCTTGCAATTGTACTAATAGCGCTTTTTTGGCAATGCCATAGGGAGCATTGGTTTCCTCTGGGTAGCCATTCCAGAGGTCATCTTCTTTGAATGGGACTGGTGTAAATTTGGGGTAGGCACAGATCGTACCGACACAGACAAACTTTTCCACTCCTGCTTGATAAGCCGAGTGGATCAGTTGCGCCCCCATCATCAAGTTATCGTAAAACAGCTCGGCTGGTTTAGCTTGATTCAGCCCGATACCGCCAACGTGGGCAGCCAGATGAATAATAATATCTTGCTGGTCAACCGCGCGCTGGCAGTTTTCTAAGACTCGTAAATCGCAATCGCGCGATCGCGTTACGGTAATCTTGTTTTTATCCGCGCCAACTTGACACAGTTGGTCTATCACCTGACGACCTAAGAACCCAGCACCGCCAGTTACGAGAATGCGTTTGTTGTTTAAATCTAAGGCGGTCATGAGTTCAGCCTCGTAGGTAGGTTTTAGAACTAGGATAGGTAGCTGACCATATCTTGACGGATTGTTGCGATGTCATGGATGACTGAAGCACCATTTCCATTCGGGGCAGATAGACCGATCGCTTTTAAATCTGCGTCCACCATTAAAGCAACAAGCTGCTCGAATGTCACGCTAGGAGTCCATCCCAATTTTTGTCGTGCCTTGGTAGAATCTCCAATTAGTAATTCTACCTCTGCTGGTCTGAGGTAGCGATCGTCAAATTCTACGTAGTCTTGCCAATTCAAATTGACATAACCAAAAGCTAATTCGAGAAACTCACGCACGGAATGGGTTTCACCCGTAGAAATTACGTAATCATCAGCTTGCGGCTGCTGTAACATCAACCACATTGCTCGTACATAATCTTTCGCATAGCCCCAGTCGCGCTTTGCGTCTAAATTACCCATGTAGATTTTCTTCTGTTTGCCAGCGACAATACGGGCAACAGCGCGGGTAATTTTGCGCGTCACGAAAGTTTCACCCCGACGCGGGCTTTCGTGGTTAAATAAAATACCGTTACAGGCAAACATCTCATAAGATTCGCGATAGTTAATTGTTTGCCAGTGAGCGTAAACTTTAGCACAGGCATAAGGACTGCGAGGATAGAAAGGAGTTGATTCTTTTTGCGGAATTTCCTGTACTAATCCATACATTTCTGAAGAACCGGCTTGGTAGAACCGAACTTCTATACCCGTCCGGTGCTGGTAATCGCGAATTGCTTCTAATAACCGTAACGTTCCCATGCCTACGGAATCCACCGTGTATTCAGGGGAGTCAAAGCTAACGCGGACGTGGGATTGAGAACCTAAATTATAGATTTCTATCGGTTTGACTTCTTCTAAAATGCGTCGTAGCGTCGTGCCGTCTGTCAAGTCCCCATAGTGCAGAAACATCCGCACGCCTTCTTTGTGCGGGTCTTCATAAATATGATCGATCCGGTCTGTGTTGAACGTCGAGGTACGGCGAATGATTCCGTGTACCTCATAGCCTTGTTCTAATAGAAACTCGCTCAGGTACGAACCGTCTTGACCTGTAATACCAGTAATTAAAGCTCTCTTTGTTTGCGTCATAATTTAGTACTATATTTTTCTTTTTCCCTAAAACAATAGAGCAAGAACGCTGCTACAACTTAAGCAAATAATGGCAAAATTGCCCTCAGAGAGATCACCTAGTCGTGCAGTTGCCGTTTGGTTGGCGCTAATGCAAGCTTGGCTAAAATACAAATTAACTTAAAGTTTGCTTTTCATTATTAAGTAATTATTGAGTAATTGCAAAGATTGCACGGATTGAGAGGGCGATCGCTTCAGGCTTCTGACTCTCGGCACTGTTTGGAACAGCACTAAATATACCGCTCGTAGAAACCGCAGGACAATGAATCGACAAGAAAAGTATTGTTTCAGATAAAAAAGGGGCAATTGATGCCCCTAAAAGCGAAAATGATAATTTTCAGCAAACCATAACAAATCTCAAATGCTGACGGCTACAAGCTAACGGATACACTTAATAAGCACCGTTATTTTTTGGTACAATTACCACAAATACCGTCTTTAAAATGACCCACACATCTAGCCACATGCTGTAAGAGCTGGCATAGTGAACGTCTATTTGCACTCTACGATTGTAAGGAATGTCATTTCTCCCCGACACTTGCCACAAACCAGTAATTCCTGGCTTGATGGTTAAGACCTTATCAATATGACGACCATATCGCGGTAGCTCTTCTGCTACCAAAGGTCGGGGACCGACGATACTCATATCACCCATAAGCACGTTCCAAAATTGGGGAAATTCATCTAGGCTAGTTAAGCGCAAAAAATGACCGACTTTGGTAACGCGCGGGTCTTGTTTTAACTTGAAATTATCCTCAAATTCCTGCCGCAATCCTGGCGACGAGGCAATCAATTCTGACAAAATCTCATCAGCATTGGCTACCATAGTACGGAATTTAATACAATAAAAAGGCTTGTGATTTCTGCCTACTCGTTCCTGAACGTAAAAGATCGGTCCAGGGGAACTCAAGGCGATTGAGAAGCCTAATACCAGATAAACTGGCGCAAATAAAATTAGAACGGAAAGCGAAAATAAAACATCGAACAATCTTTTGGCAAACTCTTTATTGAGTCGAGCGAGCAATAAACCCTTCGGTTTAGCTCTGGTTCTAAACGGCTCTTGCCCGCGTTTGACAAAAGCCTGTAACCGCTTGCCAAAGAGGAGTGAGCTTTGGGCTGTCATCATACTCCTAAACCATCCACACCACACATAGTCCCGATCTTAAAGCCAGAAGCACCATTCTGAGGCATATTTAATTTTAGAGGGTGTAAAACCAGCTAAAAATCAACTCCTAAGAATTAGGGACGAAGAACTCCTGACACGAGCGTTCTAGAAAAGCTAAAAACTGCTCTTCAAAGATTTTAGGGGTAAATTGAGTTGCCTGGGTGCGAATGCGATCGGAATCGAACGCTACCCAGTTGGCTTCAAATTTTTCCACAGCTGCCACCAATGCGTCTACTGTTTGCTCTAAAAAAAATATTCCCGTCGCGCTATTGGGGTAGCGGTGCAAGTCTCGCACTGTTTCCAATGCTCCCCCAGCGCCCAAGGCAATAACTGGCGTGCCGCAAGCTTGAGCTTCGACGATCGCGATGCCAAAATCCTCTAGAGCTGCATAAACAAACGCTTTTGCTTGAGCCATATATTTTTCTACTACATCATTAGGCTGCTCTCCTAAAATTTGAACGTGCGACTGTGCCAGTTGGCGAATCTCTGATAGTTCTGGTCCCGTACCGATTACAACCAAAGGTTTTTTGAGTTGATTGAAGGCGCGAACGATGGTTGAGACTTGCTTGTAACTGACCAGCCGCGAGACCGTGAGGTAAAAATCTTGTTTATCTTTCACCACGGGGAAGCGATCGACATCTACAGGCGGATAAATTACTGTAGCAGGACGACGATAGCAGCGCCAAATACGGCGTGCCGTATGGTGAGAATTAGCAATGAAATAATCGACACGGTTAGCGGCGATCGCATCCCACTGACGCAGGCGATGAAGTAAATACCTAGTGGCAATTCCAGGTAGACCGCGACCCATGCCGCTAAAGCGGAGGTAATCGAACGTCATATCCCAAGCAAAGCGCATCGGACTGTGACAATAGCAAACATGAAGCTGCTGGGGACTGGCAAGTACGGCTTTGGCAACGGTATGAGACGAAGAAACGATCGCATCATAGGCACGCAAGTCTAATTGTTCGATCGCCAACGGCAACAAAGGGAGATATTTCTGTACGCCACTGCGCGAGAACGGTAAGTGTTGCAAAAATGTCGTACCAATTTTGCGCCCGAACAAATAACTTTGGGAATTAGTAGATTCAAAGTCAATCAGTGCGTAGAGATCGGCATTGATGCACCTGAGAATTTCTCGCACGACTAATTCCGAACCGCCAGTAGCTTGAGGCGTTAACCACTCATGGACAAGGGCATATTTCAAGGTTACACTTAGCTGAATTTTGACTCTATGAGAATTTATAGCTTAAATCAGGGAGCAGGGAGCAGGGAGCAGGGAGCAGAGAAGCAATTCAAAATTCAAAATTCAAAATTCCCCTACACCCCACACCCCACACCCCACACCCACATCGATCGCACCACTCACCCCTAAACTGAGAGTAGACGAATTGGGATTGGGTAATTATGCGAATTTTGATTATGGGTGGTACGCGCTTTATTGGTGTTTACCTAACCAAAATCCTAGTAGCGCAGGGTCATGAAGTGGTGTTGTTTAATCGCGGTAATCGCCCTATTCCAGTTGAGGGGGTAACTCAGATTCAAGGCGATCGCACTTCTCCAGAACAATTAAAGGCAAAACTATCTCAAGAGCATTTTGATGCCATTTACGACAATAACGGCAGGGAACTGAGCGATACTCAACCGCTAGCTGAAATCTTTCGCGACCGGGTGCAGCACTTTGTCTACATGAGTTCGGCTGGCGTGTATCTCCGATCCGACCAGATGCCCCACTTAGAAGGCGATCCCGTCGATCCTAAGAGCCGCCACCGCGGAAAGTATGAAACAGAGGCATACTTAGCTCAGATAGGCTTGCCCTTTACAGCAATTCGCCCTACGTATATCTACGGAGCTGGTAATTACAACGATTTGGAAAGCTGGTTTTTCGATCGCATCGTCCGCGATCGCCCGATTCCCATTCCCGCTAACGGGCTACACATAACTCAAATGGGTCACGTTGAAGATTTAGCTCAAGCAATGGCTCGGGTATTGGGCAACGAGAGAGCCATAGGGCAGGTTTATAACGTCTCTGGCGATCGCTACGTTACTTTTGATGGTTTAGCCCGCGCTTGCGCTGTAGCTGCCGGAAAATCGCCGGAAAAGCTAGCGATCGTACACTACGAACCGAAAAATTTTGATTTTGGCAAGCGCAAAGCCTTCCCCTTGCGAGTCCAGCATTTCTTTGCCAGCGTTGATAAAGCCATTACGGAACTAAGCTGGCAGCCACAATACGATCTAATTTCTGGCTTGAAAGACTCTTTTCAAAATGACTACCTAGCTACTGGACGAGACAAAGCCGAGATAGATTTTTCCCTAGACGAAGAGATTTTGAAGTAACGCCGTAGAAACTCGATTTATTGCGTTTCTATGATTTTTCGACTCCTGTGCGGACGGGTTTTGAATACAGATAGCTCGCTTCGTCTGTGAATTTTGTGCTAAACCCGTCCCTACGACAACTCCCTGCTCCCTGCTCCCTGCTCCCTCGCAGGCAACACATAAATCAACCCCGAAATCAAAGTCAAAGCAACAGAAAGCCAAAAAACTCCCAGTGCGGGGACGTGCCAAGTTGGGGGTAAAGGAGCAATCAATAAGGCGATCGCGGTAATTTGGCTAACTGTTTTGAGCTTGCCCCAAAGATTTGCTCCCGCGATCGCATTTGAACCCGTCAAGCTAGGAGAAACGCGCCAGCCAGCTATACTTAGTTCCCGCGCCAAAATCAAAAATACTCCCCAAGCAGGAAGTTGTCCTAGCTGAATCAGCGATAACAGTGGAGCCAGTACCAGCAATTTGTCTACCAATGGATCGAGAAATTTGCCAAGTTCAGTGATAGCGTTCAGTTTCCGGGCTAAATAACCGTCCAACCAATCCGTCAAAGCCGCAACCAAAAACACTATTAAGCAAAACCAACGTGCGGTTGCTGTCGTTACTGGCAAAAGATAAAGCAGCAATGGCAGGGCTAGAAGTCGAGAGAGAGTGACCCAGTTAGGTATATTCATCTATGCGAATGTGAGGAAATCATAAAGTTTAGATGAAGCTAAAGTCAGCAAGTTGAAGAGAAATTGACTGCTGAACAGCTCTATTTCTTGAGTAAAATCTTTGAAAAAGCCAACTTTACATTATCTTTACAAAGTGCGAGCGTAAGCAGGTTCTTGATAAAGATTCGACAAAATGTAAGTTAAAGTACTGTCATTCTAGCCAAGAGAGAGATTATATTCGGGATACAAGTTCAGTAAATCTACTTCGGTAAATCTACTTCAGTAATACTACGATCTATCCGATCCAGGTTTTAGTCGTGACAATGTACCAAGCACCGTTCCCCACCGCCATCAAAACTGTCGAACTTAAGTCTCCCCAGACACTAGATGCAGTTCATCCATCAGCCAGATCGGCTTTCAAGAGATGTTTGGACATCGTTGGCAGTTTAGTCGGACTGTCGATCTTGGCAGTTATCTTCATACCTTTAGCGATCGCCATCAAGTTAGACAGCCCAGGACCAATTTTCTACGGGCAAGAACGCTACGGACTGCAAGGACGAATATTTCGGATGTGGAAATTCCGTTCGATGGTTCCAAACGCAGACGCACTGAAGTCTCAAGTGAAAAACGAAGCATCGGGGCTAATTTTCAAAAACACGCAAGATCCAAGAATTACGAGAGTTGGTCGTTTCTTGAGAAGCACTAGCCTAGACGAACTGCCCCAATTTTGGAACGTATTAGTTGGAGACATGAGTTTAGTAGGTACTCGTCCACCAACTGCTGACGAAGTTGCTCAGTACAACGATCGCCACTGGCAAAGATTAAACGTGAAGCCGGGTTTAACGGGAGAGTGGCAAGTCAGCGGACGCTCTAGCATTAAAGATTTTGAAGAGATTGTCAATCTCGACCTGCGCTACCAAAAAATGTGGCATCCCTTCTACGACTTGTTCATCATTGCTAAGACTGTGTACGTAATTTTTGCTAAAGTAGGTGCTTGCTAAGCAGCAATTAACGATCGGCAACCAGTTGATATAGAATTCCTTGGGGGACGACCAGCCTGTATACGGCTGGTTTTTATTGCGTCTAAATTGTAAAAGTAGGGGCGCATAGCTATGCGCCCCTACTACCAAGAAATTTGCGATCGCTCTCGTACGACTTGTTGATAAACTGCTTGCGTTTGTCGGGCTAACTTGCTCCAATTAAAGCGGCGATCTAAATCCTCATAAGCATTGTCAATTAGCCATTGCCGATAATCGGGATTTTTTAAGACTTCTAAAATTCCCCAGGCAAGGGAGTCAGAGTTATTCGTCCAAGTCACAACTCCAGTCTTGGTATGCTGCACGACTTCTGGAAATCCGCCCGTATCGGAGACAACGACGGGTACGCGGGCAGCGAAGCTTTCTAGGGCAACAATCCCAAACGGTTCGTAGAGGCTAGGAAACACGGCACAATCAGCCACTGCTTGAAATTTATCGAGAAAGTCGTCGTACATAAAACCTGTGAAATAGCACTTGTGCCAAATACCTAGATCCCAGGCTTGACGCTTCAAAGCTTCGGTATTACCACCACCAACAAGTACGAATTTAGCACGACCACCCATTTCCCACAGCACTTTGGGAGCTGCATTCAGCATCACGGACACGCCTTTTTCGTAAGTCATACGACCGACGTAGTAAACGATCTTCTCATCATCTTCAGCATATTGACGGCGGAAGTGCCAATAATCAAAATCTTGCCGTCTGTGCTTCTTTTCAGGACGGATACCGTTATAAATGACATCGATTTTGTCCCAAGGACTCGCCAGCGCCCGTTCTACTTCGCGCCGCATGTAGTCGGTACAGACGATAATTCGCCAAGCATTATAAGCGAGTAATTGCTCTTTGCCGTTGATGTAGCGCTGTTCTTCGGTATAGATACCGTTGTAACGACCGTGTTCGGTAGCGTGAATTGTAGCAATCAGGGGGATTTTAAAATTATGCTTGAGGGCGATCGCGGCATCTGCTACCAACCAGTCATGGGCGTGGATCAGATCGAACGGTTCTTCTTCTAAGATCAACTTTGCGCCGTGGCTACCCATGCTTTCATTCATGTTTGCCACCCAATGGAAAAAGTCATGTCCCCAGGCAACTGGGACCCGATGTACGTGGATTCCCTCGAAAAGCTCGTACATTGGTGCATGACCGAATTCCACTGTCACCATGTGGACTTCATGCCCTAGTTTGACCAGTTCGGGGTAGAGTTCCCCAACATGCCGAGCAATGCCTCCGACAATGCGCGGCGGAAATTCCCAGCTTAATACGAGTATTTTCATCGACCCCAATCCCTGCGACTTACTTGCTGCTTACCTACAATCTATCTAAATGTATAGGATTGGAATTTGAATGAGTATTCTCACTCAATTCTTCACAAAATTTAACTTCCTAGTTTGACAAATTTTGCCGAAAAGCCAACCAAGCAGATGTGGCTTCCGGCAGTGAAGTGACACCTTTATGCAGCAAAATGACTCCATCTTGAAAGCCGACAATCCCATATTCGCCTGTATTAAAGAGTCGATCGATCAGTTTTACATTGTCTTGTAACTGCTGGCGATCGCTTGTAAAAGCAACTTGATACTGTTGCAGTTGCCAGAGGTCGGCAATTGCATATTCTACCTGAATGACTTCCCTCGCATCATTACGCAACTGCAATCCTGGTAGACGCAGGATCTCGCGACGGCTGGAAAGGTGAGGCACGATATGAGTGGTTGCCGATACACTCGCTTGTGGGGGAATTTGTGCTAGCAGCGATCGCATTTGGCTAACGTGTTGCCATTGACGCGGTAGGGAAATATGTACCCAAGGTTGAATCGAATCGGGAATTAAAAAGTAAAGCGTCCGGTTGGGATTGTAGGCAATTGTAATTACTAGGGAAAGACAAATACATCCAATCCAGAAGCGCTGAAACTTGGGCTTAAAGACTTTAGGATGCACTGACCACCACAAAATCGCGCCGTAGAATAATCCTGGGACGACGCTCATGGCATAGCGAATCGTAATTGCTAGAACGGATTCACCTTGACCTAAGAATAGTTTTAACAGAGGAAAACCCGCGATCGCCCAAGCCGTGCCAGACAGTGCGGGAACGAAAGCCAAAGGCAGCCATTGCCCCAGTAAATACAAAAATGTCCCAGGAAAAGGAGTCACTAATTCTACGAGCAATCGCCAAGGATTGCTGACAATTCCCCAAATAATCTCAACGGTAGACGCATCTTCCCCAGTTGCATACTGTCCGAACCGCTCCATCATGAAGCGCTTGGAAATATCCTCTGAAAACAGCGGCATGATTGAATTTGTCAAAGCCAGCATGTAGCCAAAACTGAGAATGCATGTCGCTAAACCAGCACGGGGAAAACGCCGACTTAAAACCATATAAGCCCCTACCCCAAATAACCCAATGCCGCTATCTTCCCTCACAGCTAAAAGCAGCACTGCCAGCAACCAAAAGACCCACCACTTGCGTTTTTCCATTGCCAGCAGAATACCAAACGTAAGTAAAGGTATCTGGCTAATGTCGTGGAAGTTAGTTAAAGTTGGACCAACAACAGCGATCGCGCCATAAAAACTCACGCTAACCATCGCTGCTAAGAGTGGTTCGAGATACAAGCGAGCCAAGAAATATAAAACAATCCCAGCAGCGGTGACTAGAACGACCTGTAACACGCTCAAAGTCGCCGGAGATGGGAAAAGGGCATATAGCGGTAGCCAAACGAGTAAGGCAGGGGTAAAATGCTGTCCTAGCCGATGGTAGTAAACCTCTGGGATTTCTCCAGCATGAACGACGTTCGTGGATAGGCTAGAAGAAAGAGAACTCTGGAAAAATCTACCGTGAATCCCATTCCAGAAAACTTGATTGAATATGCCCTGGTCGAAAGTCGCATAGAAGCTATAGTACCGATGCAAGACCAGAATTAATCCCACGAGCAAAAAAGCGATCGCACCACCTGTTATTAACTTTATGCCTGGTTGTTTTTGCGATCTCAACGCCTGTAGTTTCAACATTTGTAATCTCAACATTTTCACTCCTCACGAATCTGCGTTTTAAGCATTAAGTTTTGATTCAACTTTCAATCAGACTTTGGTAATAGTAAATTGATTTTTTCGAGAACAGCTCCAGAGTAAATTGTAAAACTCAACGAGCTGTACTGCCGATCGCGACATTCGCTCGACTGAAGGTTCATATTACAAAAAAGTTAAGCGCACTTTAAAACATCAGTGATTACACTGATGTTTTTCATGATAAATGTATTTCTAAATCAAACTATATTTAAGTATTTATACTGATAAACTTTATTACATTATAGTTTTTTCAGCAAGCTAGCCATGTATACCGACTTTAAATAAAAACCTTTCGTAATAAACTATTTCAGCTTTTTTTATTGCATATTAGACATACAAATATTCAGGAAAATTGCGGTTGGTTGTATATTCGATTTAGCATAAATTAAAAATATGCTTGAGTGATTTTACATACAAAAACTCTAGGAACTATGTAATTAACGTGCAAAATATTAGTTGTCTATCCGCAACAAAATTGGTTGTAAATACTACGTTTGAATGCTGAAACAGATGGTTTGCTGCCTGTTATTGGATGAAAATCAACCTGAATCAACTGTAACTATTGCTGCAAAAACAGTTCTATTTGTTCGTAGTTTGACAAAGCAGACTTGCTAGTATCCAAAGCCTACAGATGCCAAATATCTTGTTGAGTTGCAAGAGTTACACGGTGGTATGAATTACCGATTTTCCTACCTACAGTTTCTAGAAAATGTATTAGTTCTTTACAAAAAAAGGAGATGACTATGACTGCGCTTCTACTAAATCATCCCGCTCAAACTATTTCTCTTTGCGATTTGCTAGAGAGACTACCACAATATCCCAACGATCGCGATTTCGGTTCGGACATCAACGAAGCAAATCGTTTACTTTTGTCTGATGAATATAGTATTTCACAAAAAATAAAGTGCTGTTTTGAGTGGATGTCTCGTTCTCAACCTTGTTTATTTGGTCGGATGGCTGCTTTAGGTTCAGAGGGTCTTGCTGTTAATATATGTTGGCTCTCTGAAAATGATATTGCCTTGGGAGACCTCTACTTAATTAGAAAAATTCAAGCGGAACGTAGAGCTTGGAAAGATAGAGCTGAGAAGGGTGAAAGTCATGGATTCTTAGTTATGTTTAACAGTAAAAAGCTAGCTTTTGCTAAACCAAGTTTAGAATTATTAGAGGTTTGCAAGCATATCTCCGATCTCTATTTCATCGAACACGCTCCTACTGAAGCCGACGTAATTTATACAGAAGCAATACCGCTGCGAGATCGAGCGGGAAAGCTGGCTATTTTCAAAGCTGGAGCGAATATATTTTATCCAGGAGCGCATAAAACCCGCAACCATGACCGTCGATTACCTGGAGGATTACTGATTTCAATTAACTCTCCAGGTCACTATGCAAATTCTCTCATACTACGTGGGCTAGCTAAGTCAATTTCTGAAGCTGTAGAGTTTATTAGACAGGTAGCTTGGCGTTCTATCGGTAATGGCGGAATGGGCGATCGTAAAATTCAAAGTACTACTTGGCACAATCAGGATCTATCTCGTCCTCCATCTCAATGTCCAATGAAGCATCGTCCTCCTTATATTCCGATTGACTTTTCTACAAAAACATACTCTAGTTTGTATCATACAGATGTTCTTTCACCTACCGCAGTCACAGTCGATCCAACAGATATAGATAAACTAGGAGCCAATTATGAAAACTTAGAGGCTTGGAGCGAGCTACGCACTGATTACTTAACAACAAAAGTTTACGAGCCTAAAGATAGAAATTACGCTTTATTTCACGGGCATCCTATTTCGGAAGAAGCGAAATATCATAATCCCTGGTCTCCAATTCGACCATCTAATCAGCCAGGATTGCACTATGGATATTCCGAATACCTAGAGGAAATCTAAATCCGCAGTCGGTTAAAGAAGTTGTTGTCAGACTGAAAGGCTGGATGCAAGGTTGAAAATTTTTACAATTGGTTCTGTTTTAATTGAGGCAGAAATATGTCAAATACTTCATCTTCCCTCATTTTTGACAAAGGGAGAGCTGTAGGAGCTATGATTCTTTCCTCTGCTTGCTGGGGACTGGCTACAGTCATGAGTAAAGCAGCATTAGGTTCTGTTCCTCCTTTACATTTACTAGCAATTCAACTAGCATCCAGTATTACTTTTCTGTGGACGATCGCGCTACTAACCAAACAATATCCCTCATGGAAATGGCAAACGTTGAAATATAGCCTGACTGGGATTTTAGAACCAGGATTTGCTTATATTTTTGGGATGTTGGGACTTGTTATGACCACTGCCAGTAATGCCTCGCTAATTGGCACAACTGAACCCATTATTATTATTGCGATTTCTTGGATATTCTTACGCGAGAAAGTGACAAAAACTTTTCTGCTTTTTACTGGCTTTGCTTTGGCAGGAGTGATTTTAATCATCAGTCAAGATCTCAACCTACTCCAATTCAATAGTCAATCGTTCTTGGGAGATTTTTTGATTTTTATTGGTACATTTTGTGCCGCACTCTATGTGGTGATATCTCATCGTATAGTAGGGAGCGATCGCACTCTCTCTCCCTTATCCTTAGCAGCAATACAACAAACTGGTGGTTTTATCTTAGTAACTTTAGTTTGGTGGGCTGGCATACTCGGTAGAGAAGTGATGAATTTGCCAGGATTAAATATAGGTGTGTGGTTATTGGCGATCGCCTCTGGGATCGTACAGTACGCCCTTGCCTTTTGGTTCTATCTCATCGCTCTTAGAGAGATCGCTGCTGGTACTGCGGCTCTATTCCTTACCCTGATCCCAGTTTTTGGTGTAGGCGGAGCATATCTGTTTTTACACGAGCAGCTCACGTTATGGCAGTGGATAGGAGCTACCTTGATTGTCTCAGCAGTGTCCGGCATTACTTCGCAGCAGAAGTAATTCTATTCGCAAACCACATGCGCAGGTGACTAATTCCGATCGTTACTGCAAAATGAAATAAGGATAAGTTATAACTAGCTCCCATGCCTACCGCGCTTGCCGATTCCAAAAACTTGCTCGCTGATGCGATCGCTAAGTACTCTCATAAAGTTGATTATTTGCTCGTTCGCCTCGAAGAGTCCCAGGGAACAGATATTATGCTGCGGGGCAATAAGATAGAAACATTGAGCGAAGGAATTTCGATCGGCGGGCAAGTTCGCGCGTGCTACAAGGGCGGTTGGGGATTGAGTAGTTTTAATAAATTATCCGATCTCAACTCTAGAATCGAAGAAGCGATCGCGGCAGCGCGAATTGTGGGTAATCATGAAACCCTGCTAGCAGATATCGAACCAGTGCAAGCTACCTGCTTTGTCCCCTTGACAGGAACCGATCCGCGTCACGTTCCGCTAGCACAAAAAAAGGAATTATGCGATCGCTATGGCGAAATTCTCAAAAGCGCGAGCGATCGAATTACCACTACGTCAGTCCGTTACGGCGATATTTGCCAGCGAGTCATTATTGCCAGTTCGGAAGGAACGTTAATCGATCAATCTTGGGTGGACATGGAAATGCGCTTTGCTGCAACTGCACGCGATGGGGATACAGTCCAGACAGGTAGAGAAACCACTGGTTCTCGCAAGGCTTATGAGGATTTAGTGAGTTTGGATGCCCAAGTCCAAAGTGCAGCTCAAAGAGCTGTAGCAGCGTTGTCTCTACCTTCAGTTAAAGGCAACACCTATACTGTTGCGATCGATCCGATCCTCTCTGGTTTATTCGTTCACGAAGCCTTCGGGCATCTTTCTGAAGCAGATATGGCGTATGAAAACCCCGATCTGCTAGAAGTTATGAGCATGGGACGGCGCTTTGGACCCAAGGAGCTACAAATTTTTGATGGTGCAGCACCCCAAGGACATCGTGGTAGTTACTTCTACGACGATGAAGGGACTCCGGCGACAACGACGCAATTAATTCAAGATGGCGTTTTGGTTGGTAGGCTCCATTCACGCGAAACTGCTGGCAAGTTGGGAGAAACACCCACAGGAAACGCTCGTTGTCTCAGCTATCACTACGCTCCCATCGTCCGCATGACAAACACTTGGATCGAGCGGGGGACGACACCAGTGGCAGATTTATTTACCGATATTAAAGAAGGAGTCTACGCCCGCAACTGGTTGGGAGGGATGACTAATGGTGAAATGTTTACCTTCAGCGCAGGAGAAGCTTGGCTAATCCGCAATGGTAAACTTGCCGAACCCGTGCGCGATGTTACACTGTCGGGAAATGTCTTTCAAACCCTAGCAGATATCGAGGCGATCGGAGATGATTTCTACTGGGATGAATCTGGCGGCTGTGGTAAAGGCGGGCAAAATGGTTTACCTGTTGGTTGCGGCGGTCCCAGTTTGAGAATTCGGAATGTGGTTGTAGGTGGAGAAGCGTGTTGAATTCGGAATTCCAACACTCTGCTTTAAATGCTTACCTTTGGTTCCTTGCGCCATTCTTTCAAAACTAAAGCCGATCGCAGGATAAAAATTAGTAGAGAGATACCTGCGATCGCATCCGTCCAAATTAATAAATGCATCTTTCCAGAAAATACATGTTGAACTGAATAAAGGTAATGTCCTGGACTAGAAAGTCCAGTTATAGAATAAATTCCTAAACATACATACGCAGCCCAAAACATGTCTTTAACGTACAACACATAGCCAACAACGCCAAACGTTGTTAGTACGATCCAAGCAAGATAAATACTATCGGGAGTAATCCAATTAGGTTGGGGATACTTATCATAGGATACAAAATTATCTGAGTAGTGCAAGATAGTGGAAATAACATTAACAATTAGTAGTATGAATAACGCAGTTCGATTGATTTTCTTACCATCCATTGTAATAAGTCTCCTTATTGTTGAGATATTGGCTGAATTAAAGATGACAAATTAAGTTTTCTTACCAGCGCAGAATTGGCAATGGATTAAGTGGATGTTTTATAGCATAACTTCCTAACACTTTGGCGATCGCACTGGGATAAAAGCTGTAAGTTGGAAATGCTTGATGAACTTCGCGAACATAACTTTTAGGTAAGCCAAAACGCAGTTTTCCAAAACTTACATCAATCCAGTCAGCTTGACGCATTGATTCTACAAGGTTGGCAAATTCACCTTTATAAGTTCTAATTTTGTGGTGGTTGCGAATCATTGCAGCAATTTCAGCCGACCATTCTTGACGATTAATAGACGTTAAATAAAGTTCGGCTAATTCTACCGCTGGTTCGAGGTATGCTACCGTGCGATCGGGAAAAATTGTTAGGTCGTGCAAAGCAGTTGCTATTGCAATTTTCTCTTCTCTATCTACCTCTGGTTTACTTAAACAAAGCACAAAATTAAGCATTCGCAAGCAATGATTGCGGTAGCCAACAAAGTCAGATTTTGAAGAAAAAGTTTCTCGTCTTGGTTCTAAAATGTCATCAATAAGATGACATTCAGTTATAATTTTCTGGTTCATCGCTAGGCTTTCTATCTTTTTTCGATCGCGCAAAGACGCAAAGGCGCAAATCTTACTTTGTGCCTTCGCGGCTTTGCGTGACAATTTTAATAAGCTTACTCTACAAGGCAAAAACAACAGCCGTCTTGTCAAATCTTCTCAAAAATAGTCAAATCTTGCTCAAATGCGATCGCGATACTTTTTGGGTGTAATACCTGTGTGCTTGCGAAAAACGCTCGTAAAACGGCTTTGATCGTGAAATCCAACTTGTAAAGCAATATCAGCAATAGATAAATCCTGCTTTGCCAGTAGATTTTTTGCTGCTTGAATACGACAATTCAGTAAATACTGATGCGGGGAATATCCTGTAGATTGTTTAAACAATCTAGCAAAATGATGAGGACTAATTTGTACTAATGCGGCTAAGTCAACTAAACTTACATTTCTGCCTAAATGAGTTTGAATATAATCGATAACTTCTCTTAATTTGGATTTAGGTAACCCTCCAATAGCTTCTTTTAGAGTAAGGTTTTGGGTAGAATAATGACGAAAAATATGAGCGGCTAACATTGTGGTTGCCGACTCAGCATAAAGGCGGTCGCCCCCTCCACTAGATTCTAATTCTGTCTTCAACGCCATACCAATACTATAAATTAGCGGGTCATTAATAGCAGATTGAGGAATAATTTCATAGCAATTAATATTTATAGAATCATCTACAAAACGGTTTAATGTTTGCGGATCGAGATCGATTTCAATAAATTCAATTTCACTATTCCAATTAACTATATGCGGGATAAATGCTGGGTAAATTCCAACTGCACCCTTGGTATAAGTTTTTTGTTGCCAGCGCCCCTCTGCTTGCAACTCTACATTGACAGGTTGCCCTGTATAAATCGTAATTGTATGTTGTAAAAAAGTTGCTTCAGGCGTTTCCCAGGCAGGCTGACGGTAGTATCCGACGTGAATGCCATCCCAATCTCGATTGGCGCTAGAAAGAATTGGCGCGACTGGTAGTATGGGAAAGATTGTCTCTTGCTGAAAAGTGTTAACGACGAAAGGGCTTTTTGTCATTGGTCATCGATCGTCGGTCATTGATGGGGACTCTAAGTAAATTATCAGACTAAAAATGCAATAGGGACATACAAATGTACGCCCCTGCGATCGCGAATATGAGTGAAAATTATTTATAACTGATTCCGCTCTACGACTCGTTTTGAGATGTGCGGTTTTTTCAGTGGTTTTTTAAATTGGGCGAAACTATTGTTGGTAATTACAGAAATTGCCCGTGCGTACTGCGGATCTTGTCTAGTGCCGATTGAAGAAGGATTTGCAGCTAGTTGGCGTTTCTGAGCCTCATTCAAGTCGATTTTAATATCTGGTGTAATCCCTTTGTGACTGATATCCGTACCTTTAGGCGTGTAGTAATGGGCAACTGTTACTGCTAGTCCCGAACCGTCTGATAGGGAATGGACTGATTGGACTAAAGCCTTACCAAAGGTTTGGCTACCAACTACGACAGCGCGTTGATGATCTTGCAATGCTCCCGCTAAAATTTCGCTGGCGCTGGCAGAATTACCATTGACCAAGACAACTAGAGGGCGCTGAGTCAGTGCGGTTCGATTGGCTGGTATTTCTTGACTAGCTCCCTGTCGGTCTACTGTTTTCACGATCGAGCCTTTATTCAACCACATTCGTGAAATTTCTACCCCTGCTTGCAGCAAGCCACCTGGATTATCCCGCAGATCTAGAACATAAGCATTCACATTCTGGCGATTGAGGTCTTGAATTGCTTTTTGCATTTGCTCTGAAGCATGGGCGCTGAATTCCCGCAAGCTAATATAACCAACTCGCTTATTACCCTCCCGCTTTAGGGTGTATGTAACTGTAGGCAATTCGATTTTTGCCCGCGTTAGCCGAAGATCGAAGGCACTTTTGCCTTGCCGCTCGATTTTCAATGTGACAGGCGTACCTGCTTTGCCCCGAATTAGGCTGGAGGCAGCTTGCACGTCCATTTGTTGAGTTGGCTTACCATCAATTGCGACTATTTTGTCTCCGGCTTTAACACCCGCTTTGACGGCAGGGGAATTTTGAATAGTCTCAACTACAGTTAAACGCTTAGTTTGTTTATTTAATTCCATCCGAATCCCCACTCCAGTCACTTCTCCTGAAGTTTGGCTAGTCAATGCCTCATACTGCTTGGGGTCGAGAAAACGAGTATATGGGTCGTTCAGCTTAGCCAGCGCGACTCGGACAGCGGCGTAAGCTTGTTCGCGGTTAGTATATTCTCTACTTAATAAATCTTGTCTCGTTGCTTGCCAGTCTGTCTTGTTGAACGTGCCGTCCACATATTCTCTAGCAACGAGTTGCCAAACTTCGTCAACTAAAGCTTTAGGGCTATTTTGCATCAGTGCGGCACGGACAGAACCACACCAGGGAGATAGCGCCAGAAACGATGTAGTGGCGATCGCTCCACCAAACAGAGCAAGTTGTAGGGAGGAGAGGCGTTTAATATATTGCATGAGGTTAGCAAGCAGAGGTTAGCAAATCGAAAGCTATATTGCTCATTACCCAACGGGTTGAGACAGAGTAGATTTCTCTTGAATATACACCCAGATAGCGTGTGATGGCAGCGAAATCGCAATTGCGATTGCTGTTTCATATACTTTCTTCAAGCCATTATTCCCAACATACTCAAACAGATTAAGTTCGTCACAAACTCTCTGTGACAGTTTACCTATTGTCCGAAGAAATATAAAGTTTAGATTTTGTCTAGATTTGCACTGTTATTTGTAAGATTAACAACTATTGGTCAATTATATCTATTTCATTTTTGACGATCGCTTAATGTATTTTAGTAAAGTTTTTTTGCATCTTTGTTAAATCAATTATCAGTTATTTAGTTATCAGTTATCAGTTATCAGTTATCAGTTATCAGTTACTTTTCTCCCTCAGCCCCCTCAGCTCCCATTCTCCGAGAAGGGCTTGCCCTACAGCTCCCTCAGCTCTCTTTCCCCCACACCGCACACCGTACACCGCACACCGCACACCGCACACCCTATCTACTACTAGCCACCAGCCACCAGCCACCAGCCACTGGTTCCACCAGCCACTCCCGACTTACGACTTCTCCCTCACTCCTCACTCCTTACCCCTAATTGAGCGGCATGGGCTTGAATGGTAGAGAGGGGAACTGTAGAAAAATACTGCCGTTGAAATTGTTCTTCTCGGACAGCTTGGGCAAATTTGTCTATTGCTTGCAGGTAAGCGGCATCGGTAGCATGGAGATTTGTAGATGTTGCAATGTGCCACGGTACTTCTTGAGAAATTTGAAAATAGCGGTCTTGAAAACTAACGTAAAAGCCCAAGTAGGAAAGGGCAGTAAATCCTAGTCCTAAAAGGCGATCGCTCACTCCAAGCTTTTGACTGAGTTGCACGCGAGTCACCGTTTGTCCGGTACGGCAAAGGTATTTAGCAATTCCGACTAACTGTTGCCAGACTTGTTGTGGTGAGACTGGTTCGGGTGCAGTCCATGCCAAGACTAAGGACTTATTTTCAAATTGCGATCGCCGCATCCAGACACGTAACTCATCCCAACAAGTGGGACAGGTACGCACGACAAGCGAGGATGGATCGCCTGTGAATGTATCCTCAACTGGGGCGATCGCCATGCCACGGCAGTCGAGAATTTGAGGAGCGAGGGGCGTTAGCGAAGCGGGACGAAGTCCGGAGTGAGGAGTGAGGGATAAAGAGTCGGCAGCACGGACGGCAATGAGGCGGACTTCGTAGCGTTGTTTATTTTTATACGAGTTGTAGTCGAGTTCTACAATACAGTCACAGCGTCCAGTCGGGATCTCGTCTTTATAGTGTCCCCACCACACGCCAGGAAAACTAGTTCTAGTCGAGTTATCCCGCAAATTAAAATCTGTTTTGATATACTGCACTTTGTTTCCCCGCCAATCTTGTTGGTTACGATGCCAAACATTTTCAAACCAGCAATTTTGGATTAGCAGTTTTGGTACGGGATTACCCATACCGCAGGGTTCGAGTAGTTTCAGTTCTAAAAACACATCTCTACCTAAATCGTCTACCGTCACCACCAGATCTGCTTGTACGGATGGCACGGCGATCGCGCTTCCCTGCTGTCGGAGTTTTTGGTTAATCGCTGCGGTAAATAGCGGTATATTTTCAACGGGTATGCTTAACCCAGCCGCAAAAGGATGTCCGCCAAACCTGTGCAGTAAATGCGCTTGATCTTTCACTAGCTGGTACAAATCGATATTACCGACAGACCGAGCCGAACCGCGAGCTAATAATTTGGAATTCGGAATTCGGAATTCGGAATTCGGAATTAAATTGTCTTCCTTGTCTTCCTTGTCCTCCTTGTCTCTCTCCTGTGTACTCAACAAAATCGTAGGACGACCCGTTTCCTGAGCAATTTGTCCGGCGACGAGTCCTAAGACTCCAGGCGACCATTGGGAATCTACGAGAACGATAACGCTGGTGGTGGAAAGATCGATTTCTGACTTGAGTTTTTGGGCAACTTGCTGGGCAACTTCTTTTTGTAAAGACTTGCGACGAGTGTTTGCCAATTCGGTTTCTTGGGCAAGGCGCTCGACTAAGTTGCGATCGCTACTGGTCAGTAATTGAACGCAAAAGCTTGCGTCCCCTTGAATCCGGCTCACGGCGTTGATGCGGGGACCCAAACCGAAAGAAATATCTGTGGGGCGATCGCCACTTTTCTGACACATTTCTAATAATCGTCCTACTCCTGGTCGCCGTCGCTGTTGAACTGGTTGTTTGTAATCCTGTTGCATCCGTTCGATGCCCAATTGAGCTAAATAACGGCAATCTCCACTCAGTTGTACTAAATCGGAAATTAACCCAATGGCGACGAGATCGAGTAAATCTTCTAATGGTTGTTGCGGTACATTTGGTAAAAATTGATATAAAGCTTCTACAAGTTTGTAGGCAACTGCGACCCCAGATAGATGAAATAATTGATGCTCTGAAGGGAAATAACGCGGATTAATTATTGCCGTCACAGGTGGACGTTCTGCGGGTAAAGTATGGTGGTCGGTGACAATAACATCAATGCCCAAAGATTTCGCATAGAGAATTTCTGCAACATTCGTGCTACCAGTGTCGCAAGTCACGATTAACTTACAGCTATCGCGGGCAAGCAGATCGATTCCAGGGAAGTTCAGCCCGTGCGACTCGGTAAGGCGGTTGGGGATGTAATAGGAAAGTTGGGTATATTGACAAAAAAATTGTCCCAATCCATCCCATAAAACCGCTGTAGAAGTAATACCATCAGCATCGAAATCACCCCAAATCGCCACTTTTTCTTGGCGATCGCGAGCAATTTGCAATCTTTCTACTGCTAACTGCATTTCTTGCCCAAATTCAAATGGGCTGGCAGGTAGATAGCAGCGAGGATTGAGATATCCAGGTAGCTCCTCTCGGGCTTGAATTCCCCTTTGCCATAACAGTTGTGCCGCAAATCCCCGTGCGCTAGGGGCATATTCCCTAACTGCTTGCACGAACCACTCTGGGGGCTGTTCGGTTGGGACGATCCATTGCGGTTGGGGGGCGTTCATAGGAAACAAGGGAGCAGGGAGCAGGGGGACGAGAGCTGAGGGAGCTGGGGGAGCTGAGGGAGCAAAAAACAACTACCAATTACCAATTCCATTTGCGATCGCAGTCATAATCGCTTTATGACTATTTGAAGTGTAGCGACATGACTACTAAGCGCGTACTAGTGATTGATGATGAAGATGGTGTCAGGGAAATTATTCAATTCAGTCTCGAAGCAGTAGCAGGGTGGGAGGTTTTGCCAGCAGCTTCTGGTAGTGAAGGCATAGACATAGCTCAAGCTCAACAACCTGATGCGATTCTACTAGATGTTATGATGCCAGACTTAGATGGACCCGCAACATTTCAGCAACTACAGGCAAATACTACCACTTGTCATATTCCCACAATCTTTCTCACTGCCAAAGTCAGAACTAGCGAACAACAGCAATTACTTGATTTAGGCGTAGCAGGTACGATCGCCAAGCCTTTCAAAGCTCAAGAGCTAGTCGAGCAAATTCGTACAATTTTACAGTGGGATGAGTGACAGTTATCAGTTATCAGTGACTCCTGACCAGTGACCGGTTAACCAACAACCGTCAGATGTCAACTGTCAACCACCAACCGTCAACCATCAACAGTTCACAAATTATTCACATTAGTATCCTAATTTCAAATTGTGAGTCACGAGTTGACTCTTTCCCGATTTAAGCAAGGCAGAATCTTCTATTTTCTTCCGATTGTTAAGATTGCTTCTTTTTTCTCCCTTGCCTTCCCTACCCGCTTACCGAGCATGGTAGAGCTGGAGCAAGAGATCGAGACTGCCTCAGCTAGCTTCCATCTTGCCAGACTAGATACTCCTACTTGAAGCGAAGCATAATTGGAATACATCATGAAATTCAAACACTCTCAACTGCTTTCTACTAAATTCGTAGCTGGATATTTATTGTTTCCTCCTAAAAACAAAAGCAAGAGAGTCAGGATAGGAAGACAAAGATCGCTTCAACAAGCGGAAGGGCAATTGCCTATTCAAGTTACTTTAATTAAGCAGCAAGTAAAAACTGTAACACCTCGAACTCAACTACATCAGCAAACGAAATCTACTAAACGACGAGTTTTTACTATTAAAGAGCTGTTTGAGAAATATGAAGAGTCTTATCACAACGCTCTATATTTGGAAGCAATCAAGTTTATTCTAGAGCAGATTTTTTGGGATAGCTCTAGTTATCTAGAGGAATAAGTTTAGCCAACAAGGTTAGTACGATAAATATGCGATCGCCTGGGTAGCGATCGCTTTTTGTACTTAGTTAACGGATTATGTGCGATCTAAGCGAGTGGGATGATACTATGGCAGCAGGCTGGAAAATTTAAATTCAGTAGCAGACAAGCTAAATAAATAAACTCCTATCTCCTTTCTTTTTCAGAGGTACTTAGCATGATAGATTTTCAATTGCAGGGTATCAATCATATCGCCTTGGTCTGCCAAGACATGGCGCGTACAGTAGATTTTTATACCAACACTTTAGGGCTAAAACTGATTAAAACAATTGCCCTTCCTGATGGCGGGCAGCATTTCTTCTTTGATGTTGGTAACGGCGACGCGATCGCCTTTTTTTGGTTTCCCCAAGCACCAGCCGCTGCACCTGGAATTGCATCAGTTAATCCTGAAGGATTGCAAAATGGTAATTTCACAACTGCCCATGCTTCGATGAATCATCTCGCTTTTAACGTACCTCTAGAAAAACTAGAAGAGTACAGAGAAAAGTTAGCTGCTAAAGGTGTAACAGTTACACCTGTATTACATCATGCCGATGTTCCATCTGGTTTCGTTAACGAACTCGATGAAAATACATTTATTTCATCCTTTTATTTCTTCGATCCTGATGGAATTTTGCTTGAATTTGCTGCCAATGTTCGCACTTTAGGCGATCCTGCAAGAGATATTTTACATACACCTGCAACAGCAAATAGTAATTAAAGAGAGCTAGAAGTGATAGATGGACAAGCATGGGTTTAAATTACACAAACTCATTAGTTACGCTGGCAACTCAAAATTTTGAATTGCTAGTCAACTTTTATCAGCAATTTCTAGAGCAAACTCCCATAACTCAAATTCCTAGTATTTATGCAGAATTTCAGTTATCTGGTTTGCGTTTGGGCATATTTAAACCTAAAGCATCAAACCAAGCAGAATTTATTAACTCAACTCACAGTAGAATGAGTTTGTGTTTAGAAGTGAAAGATTTAGAAGCAGCGATCGCTCATCTCACTGAAATCGGCTGTCCACCACCAGGGCAAATTGTTACAGCCTCCCACGGCAGAGAAATTTACGCTTACGATCCTGATAGTAATCGAATTATATTACATCAGGCAAAAAACTAGGCTGTACTATTAGTCTGCAATAGAGGCGATCGCGAATGAATTTTGAGTCTTTCTGCTGAGATAAAAAAATTTATGACATAATTTGCGATCGATAGCAATACGATCGCACGCTTTCCTTCTTATGAATTTTCAAAAATACCTGTTGAGATGGCTGCCAAAGCATTTGGCGCACTTCGCGATCGCGCTCTTTTGTCTAGGATCGTTATTAACAGCGATCGCTTTGTTGAGTCAACCTAGCTTGGGAAACTCAATATCTTCCGCACAACCAGCAATTCAGGAGTATGCAATGAGTAATTCTCAAACGAGTAACTCTCAACTGTCTGAAGCAGAATTAAAAAAAGCCCTGGGAGAATTGAGTGGCTGGAGTATAGAAGCAGGAAAACTCCACCGTCAGTATCAGTTCAAGTCTTTTGTAGAAGCTTTTGGCTTTATGTCAAGTTTGGCTCTAGTTGCCGAGTCAATGGGTCATCATCCAGAGTGGTTTAATGTTTACAATCGCGTTACGATCGATCTAACCACTCACGATGCTGGTGGAATTACAGCCAAAGATGTAGAACTTGCCCGTAAAGCCAACCAACTCGCGAAATGATTAGGGAATCGGGAGTCGGGGGAAAGAGAGCTGGGGAAGCTGAGGAAGCTGAGGAAGCTGAGGGAGAAAAAACAACACTCAACCGTCAACCGTCAACCGTCAACACGTCCGTGTAGCGAGCGCGTTTACCGTCAACCAACACCAAATGACCAATGACCAATGACTAAGGAAAAACCTTTATCAGAAGCTGCACTCATCAAAGAAGTCTGTCGGCGAATTCGCGTTGCTAGGAGCTACTGGGATGCTCACAATAATGCTGCTTGTCGTGGCGAACGCGATCGCGCTTTAGCGCTCTACAATACTCTCACGCCGGAGCAAAAAGACCAAATTCCCCAAGTTTTAAGAGTTTGGCTGCGTTATCGCAGTGAGAAGTATTTCGGTTCCCACAGAACTCCACCCCAAGCAAAAGTCAAAAGTCAAAAGTCAAAAGTCAGAAGTCGCAATTAACTGGTCACTGGTCACTGGTCACTGATAACTGACTACTGATGCCGCTGTTCCAGCCAAGTTAAAACTTCCTGTTGCGATTCGAGTTGAAAGGTGCGATCGCTAGTTGGCTCGTAGATTTTCCATCGCGTCTGTCCGGTAGAATCTGTTATCTCGCTAATCTGCGGCTCGTTGTTGCTACACCACAAATCTTGCCAAAAATATCCAAATCCTCGTAATACAGACAGAATTTGTAGTTCTAGCAGGTTTTTGACAGGTGGATGCCTTCTAATCAGTTCTAGCTCTTTGTAGTTGCGCCATTGTTCGTAGGTTCTCATCATAATTTTCCTCACACTTTGTTACGGTTTATTTTTACTGAATCGATTCAGTTACTATCTTATGCTACACATTTTTTCTGAATCGATCAAGTTCCCTAAAATCGTATTTATAGGGAAAATTGGAGGAAGATAGATGTTAAAGGCATGAAGCAGAGTAAAGCTAGAAAATCCATCACGCTACTGGATGTTGCTAGAGCAGCAGGGGTATCTCGTACAACGGTATCAAATGCGTTTAATCGACCCGATCAACTTTCCCCAGAAGTTCAACAGAAAGTGCTAGCGGTGGCGAAGGAGCTGGGTTACGCCGGTCCAAACCCGATGGCGAGAATGCTGCGGACAGGACAAACGGGTGCAATCGGCTTGATATTTTCCGAAGCACTACCCTATGCTTTCAACGATCCGGTATCTATCGCCTTTTTACAGGGAGTATCGAAAGTATGCGAACGGGTGAAAGCTAGTTTGTTGATCGTTCCAGCTTTAGACTCCGATGTTGCCCAGCAGACAATTCAACAAGCAGCAGTAGACGGCTTCATCCTTTACTGTATTCCAGATGAAAGTGAGGCAGTCGTACGAGTTTTGGATCGACAGCTGCCAGTAGTGGCAGTCGATCAGCCAGAACTAAAAGGTATACCCTTCATTGGCATTGACGATCGCCAAGCTGCTCGTACCGCAGCATTACATTTGCTCAGTCTCAATCGCCGGCATTTAGGCATTATTGCAATGGATTTTCACAACGACTCCTATGCAGGACCAGTCGATCCCCAACGACTCAAAAGCGCCATTTTTCGCAATGCATTACACCGCTGGTGGGGTTATGCTGATGCCATCCGAGACGCAGGTATCGACCCTACTCTTGTGCCAATCGAGGAGTCTCCCAACAGCAATGGTGTCGATGGGGCTTTTGCTGCGGCGATCGCCTTATTACAGCGACATCCCAGACCGACAGGAATTCTTGCCATGAGCGATATATTAGCGCTGGGGGCATTACGGGCAGCAGAACATCTAGGGTTAAAAGTTCCCGAAGATGTGGCAATTGTTGGCTTTGATGGTATTCCCCTTGCCGCTCAAGTACGACCCGCGTTGACAACCATACAACAACCTTTAGTCGAAAAAGGCGCGATCGCAGCGGAAATTCTCTTAGGTATCCCCAATAAAAAAACAACTCATATCTTAGAGACAAAACTTGTCGTCAGACAATCTTCCTCAAAAGGGAGTAGGGAGCAGGGAGCAGGGAGCAGGGTAGGGAGCGGGGAGTAGGGAGCGGGGAGCAGGGAGTAGTTGTGATGACGGTTGTTCGCTATTTTACAGGGGCTAAATTGGCTAACATTAGCGATCGCAACACAGGCGAGTGCTTCAGTTTCCTGCTGCAATCTCTTCTAGCTTATGTCGATCGCGCAACACGATTTGTCCACCGCGATGATAGCTGAGAATTGGTTGCAACTGTTTGAACAAACGCACGCATTCTTCATAGGTAATGCCGATGCTGCGGGCAATTTGATAATAGGGAAGACGCGATCGCAAACATAGACCCGCTGTTGTTGCCTCCGTGCCTTCCTCCTCTACAGAAGTATGAATTAACCGCGCCAGCCGCACGATCGCTCGTTCTGATGCCAATCCATGAACGGCATTGTGCAGATGTTGCAGGCGATCGTTCATCACAGCTAAAATCCGCAGGGCAATTTCTGGAGTTTGGCGAATCATTTCTAAGAGTACAGCGCGCTCGACGGTGAGAATTTGGCAGTCGCGATCGCTCACTACGGTTGCAGGTGAAATTCCATCACCAAATAGGGAAGGTGCAGCGAATAATTCTCCTGTTGATAAGGTTCGCAGAATAGTTTCTTTACCCGTAGAAGCGGTTTTCTTAACCTGAATTGTTCCACTAAGAACTGAAAAGAGTTTCGCAGGTAGGCGATCGCCCTCATGGAGAATAATTTCTCCGCGTAGATAGTTTTTAACTACAGTATGGGGTTTTAAATATGCCAGTTGCTCTGGTTCCAAACCTGAAAAAATTGAGATTTGCTGCAATTGTTCGGTTGTTGCCTGCATAACTAACAGTTATCAGTTATCAGTTATCAGTTATCAGTTATCAGGGCAATGCCCACTTACCATAATAGGTAGCATCCCACGAATTTACAATTAATAATTAATGAAGATTCTTCCTTTCAGACTCAAGCCCAACCAAGATTTAAGACAAAGTTTAAAAGACTTTGCTCAGATACAGAAGATTGAAGCAGGGTTTATTTTAACTGCAATTGGGAGTTTGAAGCAAGCAGCGATTCGCTTTGCCGATCGCGAAGAAATTACAATATTGCATGATAAATTTGAAATTCTTTCTCTGACTGGCACGATTGCTAATACAGGCGTTCATTTACATATTACCATTAGCGATCGCAATGGAAAAACGATCGGCGGACATTTAGTTAATGGTTGCATCATCTACACCACTGCTGAAATAGTCATTGGTGTAAGTGAAGAATTTCGTTTTCTTAGAACCACAGATCCAGAAACGGGTTATTTAGAATTAGAAATCGATTTTTAACATTAATTTTTAACACCGCACTACACTTTACACCCAAAATATGAGCTATCTCAAAGAAATTATCGCTAGGAATTGTCAGGATGTGAATAGCACCACTACCAGCAGAGGACGATATGATAGCCGCTCGAAAAAACACTATTGCGTCTCAAGTCGAAACCCTTGCCAGACTTTACTTAGAAGGTAAACCTGCTGAAATTTCCGATGAAGCGATCGCTCAGATGTGCGATTGGTTGATGGGCGAGTTTCAACAACTGCCCCTGAATCTGCAATTTTCAGACTATATGCGCTACGACAATACCAAACAGATGTTTGCCGATATTGAACGAGGTCATCTCTGGGTTTCCGCTGATAGCTACGATAGCACTATTTACCCTAACCCGATCTACGGCTTTATCTTCTTAGCAATGCACGATTACGACCACTATCTGACTGGAAGTGATTTCACCCTAGAAGGAGAAATCACCGCTTACAATGCCGCAGCCAAACGCGCGCCAAGTTTAACCATTCAGAAGATTCTATATTCAGAAATTGTCTTGCGATCGGCAGCACATTTATTTTTAGGTCATGCACCCACTTCCAAAGTTGTTTTCCCATAAAGGGAGTGTGTTTGCAAGACTAGAAACGACCTGGATCGTCGTCTAATGCAAGTAAGAAATTAATCAAATCGGTTTGCTGTGCCGGAGTAAATCCTGTAGTTTTGTCTACATAAAATTCATGTCCCGTTCCATCTAAATTACTGCGTACTAAAGCGGGGTTAGCTTGATTAGCCGCAACAACTTGACTGCGTAACTGACGATCTAGTAAAGCACGTAAACTACTTGCACTATCGGCAGATTGACCGATGCTGAGAGTTCCAGTTAAACCTAAACCCGTGCGATCGACTACCGTAAAACTGCCATTTCTTGTAACCTTTAAACTATTTTCCCTCACAGCTACTCCACCATCATGTAGGTAGGGCGCACTCAAATATAGCCCTCTTAAAGCAGTTGATTTGTAGCCGCCGTCGGGTAGCAAACCATTAGGGAGAGTGGTAGAGTTAGCGCTAATTCCCTCCGTTGGTATGTCTAACACTTCTGCATTTGCTGGAAGGGGAACGGGATTGTTAAAAGTATAAAGCTTTGGTGGTACGAGCAGACGGTTCAAGTCTAAGCGAGATTTTGCTCGTGCTGGGTTTGTACCAATTTCACCGAGAGGATGAATCTTATTGTCGGTAAAAAACGGTGGAACATGGCAAGTCGCACAGTTGGCTTGCTGAAAAATTCGAGCGCCCCGCTGTACGGAACCACTAGTTAGTGCTTCTAAGTTCTGGCGCGAACGATTAGCAGGTGGTACGAGACTATTCTGGAAAGCAGACATCGCATTATTAGCAAATAAGAAAGGTCCACTAGCAGATTCATTCGGATCGTCCGAATAGGTATTGGGACTAAAGATTAAACCGTTGTAGGTAAACAGACTCGGTTTGAGATTTGGATAATCACCCGTACCAGGCGCGGGAATTTGATCTTCCAATTCAGCTTGGTAGGGATTGGGAGCAATTTGGCGCAGCCACTCTGAAGGTTTGATTGGAGCATCGGGTAGACGAATGCTAGGGTCAGTAGCATTTTGTAGCACTACACCAAGATAAACTTCTGGATCGATACCAATTGTCTCCGCACTCAGTTGAGCTGCGGCTAGCAAATTAATTTCAGAGGAGTGGACGGCATTATTAATCGCACTCAATCCAGCAAAAGAACCGACAGCAAACTGTCCGTCAGCTAGGTAGGGATTGCTCTTAAATGTGAAAACATTGGGAATTTGGGTGGTATTATTGATGCGATCGGGGGAACTCTCGAAATTACCGAAGGGAACATCTAGAACGGCATCGTCAAAAGCAGCTTCAAACTTTTGCGGGTCGGGAAGTTTAACGAATTGGTTATTGCTATCAATAATAGTTTTGCCATTCCCTTGATACTGAGGGTCGAGGGGATTGAAATTCAGGCGAGCAAAGCCTGCGGCGGTGTTTGGTGCTAAGGCAATTAATAGAGAGATACCTAAATCGCCGTTAGGTACTCCATTGAGACGTTGACCAGTTTGAGACAAAGCAACATGACAAGCCGCACAAGTAAAGTTGCCGTCGGGTGTCAGACCTAATAAAAAACTCGCTCCTGGTTCTACCTCAAAACCCGTACCGATATTGCTACCTTTAACCAAAGTACGGCTACCTAAAGTGATGTCTTTTTCTAAAGTGATGCGGAGGTTAGAAGTTGGTCTTCCGCCTAAGTTACGAATGGCTGTATTAATTTCTGGTTGAATCAGTGACAGACCAGTGCCAAAACCAAACACTCGCTGCAAGCCGAACGTATCTCCAATCTTACGGTTGAAGAAGATGTTTTCGCCGCTTGTTAGTAATTGCGGAGTAATCTGGACAGCGCCAATTCGTTCAAAAGCACCAGGAGCGCTCGGATCTAAACCCTTTTTGCGCACGAGTTTCTCGGCTGCTTGCGGGGTAAGTAATTTTCCAAAATAGTCGTAGTAACCAAGTGGTTGAGTTGGGGCAGGTTGTAGCAGGGCTTCTGTAGCAAGAGTCAGTTTTGGCGCTAGTAAGTTTGTCGATAGCAATACCGCAGTTAAACTCACTACTAGTAACAAGCCAAACAGAGAAAACCTCTTCCGCCAACGCATATCTACCCCCAGGAAAACCCTATTCCTTGAGATTTTTCTGTAGTTTAAAATACATATTTATAGTGGGTAGCAATGCAATACAAAAAGTTGGAAATTTTCGTTACTTAAGTTCAAAATTTGGCATTGCAGCGATTATTTGTAATGTTTTGCGAAAAAAGATTACTGAGAGTATAAAATTTCGCTCCACCACGTAGCATCCTTAGAACTTTCACGAAACCCGTTTATAAACGATCGCCACAGGCTTGACTCCCGCTGCTTATGCATTTATCGATTTGTTGAAACAGATGTGGCGAGAATCGAACTGCACTATTTAACTATCGGCTGCAATCGATTCCCTAGCTGCCTTTTCTGCTGCCTCCGCCGTGTAGTAAATTTTGTTTTCTCCAAATACACCAGTTCCCCGCAACACGCGAAATTGCCATACTTGTTGTGCTTCGCAGTAAAACACCAACAGAATAAATCTGCGATCGCTAACTAGTAGGTGAATGCGAGTGGAGGTCACAAGCAATCGATCGGGCGAATAAACACTCTTGTGTATAGAGTACCGCTAAGACAGAACCAGCGATCGCCACTAATTCAAATTCGCCAATCGAGCGAACTATAGATTTATCTCTATACTAATTGCAATTAATCCTGTGGATAAATTTAGAACGTAAGACTGTAGATTGATGAATTAAGGATTAATTTTGGCTCAAAGTGCGTAAATTGCCAAAGGAGCGATCGCAATGATGACTTTTTTATTGATTTTAGGAGCAATGGGCGGGGCGATCTTCTATGTTGTGTGGAGCGAAAAACAGCTACAAGAGGTAAAAAACAGGGAGTAGAGGCGTTGCAATGCAATGCCTCTCTTTTTTATCGTTAGTTTAATGGCGCGATCGCTTTTTCTCAGGTAAATTCCGTAGTGGAACTTCTCGACCTTGGTAAAATTGCTTTTCCAGCCTACCCAACCACAGCCACACCGCACCTAGAATTAAAGCCACTGCTGTAAGCAGAAGCGAACCTGTAGCGGCATTTTCTCCTAGAAACAGAGTCAGAGGTGGATTGATAATTGCGATGACTGCTGCAACGATCGCTAATCCTAATCGTAGGCGTTGAAGATTGGCTAGCGCCGCTCTACAACTAGCACATTTAGAAGTGTGAGAGCGATCGCGATCTAACAACTGTGCTGTGGATAGCGCTGGTGGTAAAGTTTCCCCTGGAAATGGATTAGCATTGTACTGATTAACCCACTGCCGCAACTCAATCACGAAAGCATCAGCCTGAGTCGGTAGATAAAAAGCTTTAGTAAAATTACCACTCCCCCCACCTGCTTCGAGATATCGCTCTTGGTAATGCAGAAAAATTTGATCGTCCTCCAAAACAGAGTTTTGTCCCAAATGAGAATACCAGCGGGGTGTAAGCTTGATTATCCAACCAGGCAATTTAGAAGCAAATTTAAACGGAAAACGGGCAAATAGCCGACACTCGCCCTTACGAATTGGAGTAGCGTAGACAGCAGTGAGCGTTCGCCCAAATTGCTTTGATGTCAAGTCGTGCCACATCAACCCCGGAGCTACAAAAGTTGTGTCTTGTCGTCCCAAAGTTCCACGTCGGGGTCCTTCCTGCCACACCCCTGTAAAACCGTGCTTACCAGACTCAACTACCTCCAATTCTACCGAACTGGCATTCGCCCTATTCCCTACAGAACGGTGATGAGTAAAAGGAACGTGGCTAGCGTCCAAGACATTTTCCATCAGTGTTAGCGCATCATAGGGTAAGTCGCGAAATGTATCGATACAAACCCATCCCTCTAAAGATTCTTCCAAGGGTTCAATGACAGGAACTTTAGTCTTGGCTGCATTCTCAGCTTTCCCAGGATAGACAAACAGTAGCCCTTGCTTGAGTGTCGTAGGAAGCGATCGCACGCAGGCTCTCGGAGAAGTCACTGCTTGACCTACTACCTGTTGAGGAATGCGCTGACAGTCTCCCGCACCAGCAAACGCCCATCCGTGGTAAGGGCATTCTAACAACCCATCCTCAGCTATTCTCCCTTGCGACAGAGGCGCGAGGCGATGAGGGCATTTATCCTCAAATACGCGCCAGCAACCAGCTTGCTGCTCCCACCAAATCACAATATTTTGTCCCAACAGAGTAAATGCTGTGGGCTTAGATTTATCCAAATCTTGCACGTAATGGACGGGATACCATACTTCTTGGCAGTCAAAAAATGCTGGGTCAGCCCCACCTACAAGCATTTGCTCGGACTGTTCTAGATGCGCCGTAATATTTCTCTCTGCTGTTTCCATAAATCAGTTGTCAGTTGTCAGTTATCAGTTGTCAGTGAAGAAGGGGAGTCGGAGCAGTTCCGACTCCCGATTCCCGACTCCCGACTCCCGCAAATTATCAGTTGTCAGGGAAGAAAGGGAGTAGAAAGCAGTGAGTCGTAAAACCAGCGAGATCGGCAAGCCTTTACCTGTCTCTATTTTCTCGCTTCTTAGCAATAACCAACAACTAGCAACCGATCGCCAATCGCCAACTACCAACTACCAGTTATATTTAAGTGGCGAAACCTTAAGCTGGTTGAGTGCGTCGAGATTGACACATTCCCGATTTAGTGCTGTCATTTGCTACTAGTTCAGCTGCCACGCACCGAGGTTGCTAGACTACATACAGCAAATTTGGATGGGCGATACCATCCGTGATGCGCTGCTTAACTCCGTGTTTCCGTGTTACCCACACTATAAATGATGCCTTCCGTACCCACTTTTTGCCCTCCCCCTTTTTGCTGGCGCTGGATCGTACCAGCTACGCTAGCGATCGCTCCTATTTTCTCCCCATCAATTGTCAAAAGCCAGACTCCGCCACCGCCACAGGATGCTGGTCAATCCCTGACAATTAACTCTGACATTCAGGAAGCTGACTCCAAAAGTGGCATCTTTACAGCTCGCGGTAACGTACAAATATTTTATCCAGCTCGCCAAATTCAAGCTACGGCAGCTCAAGCGCAATACTATCAGAAAGAACGCAAAATCGTGTTGAGTGGTAACGTTAATGTGTTGCAGCAGGGTAACAGTCTTAAAGGAGAAAGTATTACTTATTTAATCGATCAAGGTCGCTTTATTGCTACACCCAAGGCAAAACAACAAGTGAGATCCACTTATATTGTGAATGACACTAACCCTCAAACTGCCGCTCCAGCGCCAGCTACTCCCAACTTTAAACCCAAACCACCTACATCAAAACCTCCAGCTACTCCTAACTTCAATTCCAAGTAGCCTCGCTCCAAACCTACTACTGTCAGTTATCAGTTATCAGTTATCAGTTATCAGTTATCAGCGCTCTGTTATAACTTCTGACTTTTGACTTTTGACTTTTGATACTTGTACGGGCGGGTTTACCAATTGTCTTTGACTTTAACCAATATTTCTGGTGAACCCGCCCCGACAATTTTTGACTTTTGACTTTTGACTTTTGACTTTTGACTTTTGACTGCTCCCTACTCACTCCTCCTCTCCATGAGATTTGCTCTAGAGAATATCTACAAATCCTACAAACAGCGTACTGTTGTGAATCGTGTCGATATTTCTGTTTCACAGGGCGAAGTTGTTGGATTGCTCGGTCCCAATGGTGCGGGAAAAACGACGACTTTTTATATTGCTACAGGAATAGAAAAACCCGACCGCGGCGTAGTTTGGTTGGACGATCGCGACATTACCAGCTTACCCATGCACAAAAGAGCGCGGTTAGGTCTCGGTTACTTAGCTCAAGAACCTAGTATCTTTCGTCACCTAAGCGTACAAGATAATATTCTTTTGGTACTGGAGCAAACTCAAGTACCGCGTCGAGAATGGCAAACTCGACTTCATACCCTGTTGCGGGAATTCCGACTGGAAAAAGTCGCCCATACGAAAGGAATTAGCGTTTCTGGGGGAGAAAGACGCAGGACGGAACTAGCTAGAGCCTTAGCATCAGGAGCGGAAGGTCCAAAATTTTTATTCTTGGACGAGCCATTTGCTGGAGTTGACCCGATCGCAGTCGCAGAAATTCAAGGTATGGTACAAAAGCTACGCGATCGCCAAATTGGTATCCTAGTCACAGATCATAACGTCCGCGAAACTTTAGCCATTACGGATCGTGCCTATATCATGCGAGAGGGAGAAATTTTAGCTGCTGGTAACGCGGATGAACTCTATCACAATCCCTTAGTACGGAAATACTATCTCGGTCAAAATTTTCAGTTGTAAAGAGTGACTAGTGGCTGGTGGCTGGTGACTAGAAAAGAGTTTAGCTCTCATGCCACTATCTACTTACCATCAACCGTCAACTGTTAACCGTCAACTGTCAACCATCAACCGCCAACTTAACTTTCCATTCCAATGACATTTGCCAAACACAAACGCTTCAAAGCCTTTCAGTTGCTGGTTCCCAAGCCAGCACTGATGGATCGCTATATTACGGCTGAGTTAATTCCACCGTTTTTATTTGGCGTAGGAGCTTTCTCTTCAGTTTTAGTAGCAGTTGGTACAGTGTTTGAGCTGGTGCGGCGGGTGGTGGAATCGGGACTCCCGATCTCGATCGCGTTTGACGTATTTCTCTTAAAGCTACCGTCTTTTGTCGTGCTGGCTTTTCCTATGTCCACTCTCCTAGCAGCTTTAATGACTTACAGTCGGCTGTCTAGCGATAGCGAACTAACGGCTCTACGTAGTTGTGGAGTCAGCATCTATCGACTGGTATTGCCCGCATTGGTACTGAGTACTTGTGTTATGGGTTTGACTTTTTTATTTAACGAGCAAGTCGTCCCAGCGGCTAACTATCGGGCTACAACAACTCTCAGTCGAGCGCTGAAGGAAGAAAAACCCCAATTTCAAGAACAAAACATTTACTATCCAGAATATCAGGAAATCGAGCTAGCAGATGGCAGAGAGGTTAAGCGATTAACTCGCCTGTTCTATGCTGATGCCTTTGATGGGCAACGGATGAGGGGTTTGACAATTATCGATCGCTCCCGTGGCGATCTCAACCAAATTGTGGTATCAGATTCAGCCGAGTGGAACCCCAAACAGAATAAGTGGGATTTTTATAATGGCACGATCTATCTAGTTGCACCCGATAGTTCTTATCGCAATATTGTCCGGTTTGAACACCAACAGTTACAACTGCCGCGCACCCCTTTAGATGTTGCTGCTAACACCCGCGACTCAGATGAAATGAATATTGCTCAAGTTAGCGAACAATTGCAAGTCGCGATGATGAGTGGTAACGAACAAAAAATCCGCCGTTACAGCCTGCGGATTCAAGAAAAAATTGCTTTTCCATTTATTTGCACTATCTTTGGTTTAGTAGGTGCAACTTTAGGAACTAATCCTAAGCGTAAAGGTCGAGCAACCAGTTTTGGAATTAGCGTCATTATTATTTTCAGTTACTATATGCTGCTATTTATGTGTGACGCTTTGGGTTTATCTGGCGTTCTCTCCCCGTGGTTAGCCGCATGGCTACCCAATATGTTTGGTTTTGCCACGGCTGGCTTTCTCTTATTCCGTGCCGACAAATAATATTGTCATTTGTCACTAGTCATTGGTCATTTGTTGTTGCTAATGACCAATAACAAATGACCAATGACCTTATGCTAACTGTCTCGATTCAGCTTCGAGTAATTGAATCAGGTGGTTGTCACCTTTTTCTCTAGCTATTTGCAGCCGTCGTTCTAAGTTACGACGCAAGTGATCTAGATGAGTGCTGTGTAGTTCTTTCAACACCTGCTGGCGATCGCTCTTAGCTGGCTTTTGTTTAGTAGCGCTCGCTGTCGTATTTGCAGTTGCTCCATTGACTTGCGTGTATTCTCGCCGCAACCGCACAACTTCTACATCGATTGGATCGCCAGTGGAATAAGCTACGCCGCGATACTTCAAGTCAACTTTGGGCTGCGGTACGGGAATATGTCTGAGATATTGATGGTTCCAGGTTGCACCGCGATACGTTCCGCCAGCTGCGCCTGTCATAGTTTCTATTTGGGGTGAATTGTGTTCGTAACTGACACCGCGATATGAGAGTTTCATGGCTTCGCCTCTATAGTTCAAATTTTTTTCGGTCAAATTTTTTTAGCAGTTTGACTAAAATGAGGCGCGTTCCTTCGGGATGGCTCCCTACTTCCGTCTCCACATCACATCTGCCAGAAGACAGAATTTAAAAAAATTGTAGAGATGAACGATTTTGTTTCTGTATTCTATTTTACTGTTTTCTAAAAAAAACGGCAATTTTAATAAAAATTAATTGAATTTTCATTTTAGTAGGGTGGGCATTGCCCACCTTACTCTTATCGCTTGTACTAGCCTGCCCCAGCTCAAATATCCGTTGGAGTCAGAAACGAGTGGTGAAGATTGACCCTACAATTCCTATCTCTTTGATTATCGACGTAATTACAAAAGAATCGACAGGACTTCAAAAAATTATTCATTGTTTTGCTGTTTTGCTTCTTCTAACTTAGTTTTTCTAGTGACTGCCTCAGCAGATGGGCAATGCAAGAGAAGAAAAAATAAGATGATGAAGATGTTTCGCCGCGCGATCGCGTTCTTATTGGCTGTCAGTTTAATTGCTATTTCGATCGGATCGGGAAGTTCTGTCAGTGCTGACGACAACTTAGCCGTCAGAAAAAATATCATTGACCTCACTGCTACGGAGAAGGCAGCATTCATCAAGGCAATTAAAACCTTGAAGACTACGACTTTACCCGAGCATAAAATTAGCATTTACGATGAGTTTGTCGCCCAACACGTAGCGGCAATGGGGCTAATGTCAAAAGATGCTAAAGGTCCAGCAGCTGGGCATGATGGTGCTCACGAAAGCTCGATATTATTACCTTGGCATCGCGAATTTATCTGGCGATTTGAAACAGCTCTGCAATCGGTCGATCCTAACGTCACGCTGCCTTATTGGGACTGGACGAATCCCCAAGCATTGACAGCTATTTTTTCAGATGACTTTGCGGGTGGCAACGGGGAAGGAGTCACAATCTCAATTCCAGATGCAGGCAATTTTACGGGTGGTGCGGTTGTTTCCGGTACTTTTAGCGCCGCTAATGGCTGGAATTTGTACCCAGAATTGCACATTACACCAGATGGACAACCAATGGGTGAGGTGCTATTACGCTTCATGCAACTTCCGCCAACGAATAATTACCCAGCGCCTCAAGCAGATGTCGATCGCATTCTGGCTGCAAACGACTACGATACTTTTCGCCAAGCAATCGAAGGGTTCATTCAATTAAATCCCTCCGGTCAACCAACGACTGGAGTATTTATGCATAATTATTTTCATAGCTTTGTGGGTGGAGCTAATTTCAACCCTAGTGTAGGTCGCCCGGAACCTCTAGGTACAATGGCTTCTCTTGCGAGTTCGATCTACGATCCGGTATTTTGGTTAATTCATGCTAATGTGGATCGGCTATGGGCAGAATGGCAGCAAAGCGGTCATGCTGGTAGTCAATATTATCCCGCTCAAGGTGGTCATTATGGGGAAAATTTGAGCGATCGCATGTGGCCCTGGGATGGAGGTGAATCAACCCCAGCTAATCAGGGAACGGGAGATCAACTATCTTTATTACCTGCTGTACCTGCAAACGATTTAGTTACCCCAGCCGACACATTAGATTTGAGCAGGTACAACTACACATACGCTACGCTCAAAAATACAAATACTAAATCTAGCTCTCGAATAGCTGTTTTGAGTTTGACTATCTTTGCTACAATTACTTGGCGATTGCAGTCCCAGCAATTAAGTCGTAGAAGTTAGATTTGGCGATCGTTTTGAACGCGATCGGCAGCAGTGTTAAATTAATAGCGCTGCTGAAATTAATTCTTTATTAAAATATTCAATGTTTTTTATACCTAACTTATCTTTATTACTTAATTTTTGTCGCGATGTGTAAGGACTAAATCTAGCTTTTTGTGAATTAAATCTGAGTGACTTTTAATACAGTAAACGAGATCGAGCATCCTAGAAATGATTGTCTGCTACTCGAATTCTGACTGAGACTTTAGATAAGATTACATGCAAAACAACGACAAACAACACAATAGCTACTGTATTCTTATTCCCGCGTCTATCAAAAGCGTGAGATTATATGAGTTCTAAGCTGTTATCGATCGCACTAATTCATATAATAATGAGCCTAAGCATACATATGTACATTATTTACGTATATAGCACAACAACTTTCTAATTAAAAACAAGAATTTTCATTTGGATAGTAATTACTTATCAATATTTGTTGGCTGAATCAAAAAAAACAAGTTAGACATAAATCAGACATAAACTACACATAGTAGCTTTCCCAGGTAGACAAAATCTCTGTTAAGCTCTTGATTAGTGACTTGTTCAGCTTTCTCAAGTATTTCCGTGTTAAGTCCGTTGCTTAATACGTATTTCCTAGAGTAATACTTAATACAGTAAACGCTTGTTTGCTAAATTGGATTGGACATATGTAGTATCTACGCTAATCTGCTCTGAAACTGTAATTAGATAGGTTATTACCGAGCGAATTTAACGACTCTTGCATTCAATGGAAGGACAAGAGTGTTGCAAAATGCTTTTGACAGATCTGTCTCATTCAGATAATCCTTCCCATGTTAATCACGTTTTCATGGCAGAGGATATGGTGAAAAAGATTCTGGTAATAGAAGAAAGCGTCCAAACTCGCAATTTGTTTTTAGAGTGTTTGGAAGCTAAAGGTTTTCATGCCATTAGTGCTGAAAATGGTGTAGTTGGTATACAACAAGTCCAAAAGCAATTACCCGATCTAATCGTGTGTGGCATTGCTAGAATAGGCGAATTTGACGGGTTTGGCATTCTAACTGCCATCCGCAAAAATCCTACCACAGCAGTTATTCCATTTATCTTTGTCACTAGCAGAACAACGCGAGATGACATTCGTAAAGGCATGGAGTTAGGAGCAGATGATTATCTCACTAAGCCTTGTACTTTAAAGGAATTACTGAGAGCAATTAATACCCAACTAGAAAAGAGAGATACCATTCAGAAATGGTATACATCTAAAGATAGACAGTCGCTCTCAAAAGCAGCGATCGCTGAAACTTTAAACTCTACAGCTTTACACTCAATCTTTCCGGCAACTTCTCAAATGGCGGCTGTGTTTCGCTTTATTGAAGAGAATTACTGGCAACCAATTACTCTGTGTGATATAGCGCAAGCTGTTGGTTATTCTCCCGCTTATTTAACTAACCTAGTCAGACAACAAACTGGTAAGAGCGTTCATCGCTGGTTGGTAGAACGCCGGATGGCACAAGCAATTTGCTTGCTGCAAAAAACCGAGCAGACGATCGGACAAATTGCTGAAACCATTGGTTATCAAGATGTTTGCCATTTCAGCCGTTATTTTCGTCAGTTTTACGGTACGAGTCCTCAAGCTTGGAGAAACGAACACCGCTGTCGCGTTGCCGCGAGCTAAATCTAAGCTAAATCAAAAGAAATGGCAAGCGCATCAAAAAATTACTCATTGGAACCACTATGCCGCGTTGTGTAAGCTTTTCGGTTAGTACCTCGCCAATTCACTTTATAGTTGTGATTCTATCGGCGATCGCAGTACTGACAATTAGCTAAACCATAACTCTTAAAAGTGGCTGATTTTTTTGGATTGAATTTGAAAGTCATCTACACGAAACTGACTGCAAATTAGAAATTACTAATCAATCTAGATTAGCAATTACAACTCAACAGAAGTTAGAAACAAATTTCAGCTCTAAGATTTCTTTCTAGGTTTGAGTTTCTACGTTCTGACGATTCGATCGCGATCGGAACGTGCTGAAAATCCTATCACCCAAACAGCAATGACCGATAACCACATTCGCTCGTCTCCTTCTATCGACTCAGAAACCACGTTCCATCCAGACACTGGTAGCGCCGAATCAGCATTGTCTCCCGATCCTAGCTATAAGTATTACAATTCCAGCGATTCCAGCAACATCGCAGCCAAGCCGGGAGATAACAATACTAGTAATCAGATGCTTGTGTTGCCTTCAGTTGCGAATGCGATCGCGCAGATGCTAGCAGACTTAGGCTTCAAATATGCCTTCGGAGTTGCTGGGGGCGCAATGGCAACCATTTGGGGTGCTTTGTCTAATAGCAGCATCCAGGTGATTCACTGCCGTCACGAAGGAGGAGCGGCTTTTGCAGCTGTAGAAGCATGTTTTGCTAGCGATCGCCCCGTTGTTATCTTTACCACTGCCGGACCAGGACTAACGAACTCGCTAACGGGATTGCTAGCAGGGCGGGGAGAAGGCGCAAAAGTCATATTAATCTCAGCTTGCACCTCCGCCGCACAGCGCGGACGCTGGGCAATTCAAGAAACCAGCACCTACACCATGCCGCAAGCGGGAATTTTTACCCCAGGAGTGTTGTTCGACTATGCGATTACACTTGAGTGTGCCGAGCAATTACCGCAAATTTCCCGTCAACTTGCCCTCGGACTGTCACAATCTGGCGGTTTTGTCGCCCATGTGAGCATTCCTACAGGCGTACAAACTAGCAGTCTGAGCATACCCCTGCCTCAGTTAGACCTCTCCCACGCTCTCACAACCCCCAGTGAAGAGACGATCTCCCATTGCGTGCAACTTTTAACCGAAGCACCTTTTGCGATCTGGGTGGGTTTTGGCGCGAGAAATGCTGCTGAAGAGATCTATCAGCTAGCCGAACGTACCGGAGCCGCAGTGATGTGTTCTCCCCGCGGTAAAGGGATCTTTCCCGAAGACCATCCTCAGTTTGTTGGCGTTACAGGTTTAGGTGGTCATACCTCAGTTCTGAAGTACATGCAAGAATCTCCACCATTGCGAACTTTAGTACTGGGAACGCGATTAGGAGAACCCACCTCATTTTGGAATCCGATAATGGTTCCTGCGAGAGGATTTATTCATGTAGACATCGATCCAATAGTTCCAGGAGTCGCCTATCCAGCAGCTGAAGCAGTACCAGTCCAAGCTGATATTGGTGCATTTTTGCGATCGCTGCTCAAGTACATGGATAAGACGCAAAGCTTTGCAACTTTGAAAAGTCGTGCTACTAAAACGCTACCACACCCAGAACTAGAAACAATTACCCCTACAACTAGCAATTTAATCAGACCTGAAGTCTTGATGGCAGCAATTCAAAAGGTAATGGTTGAAGGTAGCAATGCGGCGATCGCGGCTGAGTCTGGGAATTCATTTACTTGGGCAACGCACATGTTGCGAATTGACAAACCAAATCGCTATCGAGTCAGCACTGGAGTTGGTTCGATGGGACATATGGTAGCAGGTGTTATTGGTATAGCTATAGGACGTAAGAGTAAAGCCGTTGTCATCACCGGAGACGGTTCGATGTTAATGAATAACGAGTTGAACACTGCCGTCAAGTATCAAATTCCTGCCATTTGGATCGTACTGAATGACGGACGGTACAACATGTGCGAACAGGGGATGAAGATGTTGAAACTGCAAGGTGCAGATGCAACGATTCCCCAAGTCGATTTTGTGGCGATCGCCCGCGGGATGAGAGCTGATGGCATTCGCATCGAAAAAGAGTCTGAGCTTGAAACAGCATTACAATGCGCGATCGATTCTCCTCTCCCCTTTGTCGTCGATGTCATCATCGACCCTTCGCGACTCGCACCTTCTGGCGGACGTAACAAGAGCCTGCAAGCGCAAGGGGTTAAATCAGCTGCTAAAGAACAAGTTTCATTCCCCATGATTAGTGAATAGTGAATAGTGAGTGGCTAGTGGCTAGTGGCTAGTTAATTGCGACTTGCGACTTGCGACTTGCGACTTGAATTGTCCCCAGCCCCCAATTTGAGGATAGATGCGTGAAGCTGTTTGAGACCGTTAAAGAAATGGGACACGAGCAAGTCCTATTTTTTCAAGATAAAGAACTGAATTTTAAAGCCATAATTGCTCTCCACGATACGAGTTTGGGACGAGCGATGGGCGCAACTCGACTATTTCCTTACGCTAGTGAAGAAGATGCTTTACGAGATGTTCTGCGTCTGAGTCGTGGTATGACCTATAAGGCTGCTTGTGCCAATATTCCAGTAGGTGGTGGCAAGGCAGTCATTATTGCCAATCCCGACCAGAAGACAGACAAAATGCTCAGAGCATATGGGCGTTTTGTCGATAGTCTTCAAGGGCGTTTTATTACAGGTCAAGATGTGAATATTTGTCCTGAAGACGTGCAAGAGATGCGGCGTGAAACTAGATATGTTGTCGGGTTAACGGGAAAAGCTGGTGGTCCAGCTCCAGCAACAGCTTTAGGAGTTTTTTTAGGAATTCAAGCTGCTGTTTTCTTTCAGTTAAATAAACAAGATTTGAACGGACTGCAAGTTGCGGTTCAAGGATTAGGAAATGTTGGCGGAAAACTCTGTGAATATTTACATCGGCGTGGAGTAAAACTTTTTGTCACGGATCTAAATCACAATAGAGCAGAGGAAATTCAGCAACTATATGGGGCAACAGTTGTAGAATCTGAAGACATATATTCACTCGATGTTGATATTTTTGCTCCTTGTGCAATGGGAGCAATTCTTAATAGCGAGACGATTCCCCTAATTCAAGCTTCTATTATTGCAGGCTGTGCTAATAATCAATTGCAAGACGAACGCATTCACAGCGCCATGCTGAAATCGCAAGGAATTCTTTACTGTCCCGATTATGTGATTAATTCTGGCGGTTTAATTAATGTTTACCACGAACTTACATTTTCAGATGAGGCGAGTTACTTAAAACAAATTCATAGTATTTACGATACGCTGCTAGAAATTTTCACCAAGTCGAAATCAGAAAATATCACAACTCAGGATGCTTCCAAGCGCCTAGCTGAAGAACGGATTACGAAAGCCAGAAAACTCAGAATTGCAGCATAAATCAGTTGACAGTTGACAGTTATCAGTTAACCGTCAACTGTCAGCCGTCAACCAACAACCAATCACCACTTCGGATGGAAAAAAACACATTTGCTACGTCAGCCTATATTGCGACTTCACCAGAGACAGCTTTTGACTATCTTTGTAGTTTAAAGAATCTGGATGAGTGGACTCTTTTCAGCCGGATGATCGAACAGGTTGATGAAAATACCTGGCGAGGAACTGCTTCTGGCTATCAAAGAGATCTTTTCTATCATGTTAGAAAGATTGAAAATCCTCTGTTTTTCGGGATAGAATGGCACTGTGGTTTTGAATATCAAAAATACTTTCAAGTTTATCCAGTTTTATTATTTCCTCCTGACTACGTAAAACCAGAAACGGACGAGAAAGGAGTGTATTTTCACTGGTTGAGTTTTGTCGATCCGGCGCGACGAACTCCAATGATTATGGAGGGAATTCATACAGTTCATACATCTGAATGTCGATCGCTCAAAGCAATTTTGGAGCGTAATGCTGGCGAGACTCAAGCAGCTCAAGGACGTTACAAAATTGATACTGATACGATTTACATTGACGCGCCACTCGATATTGCGATCGCCTACTTACGAGATCTACGAAACTTAGATGAATGGGCGCATTTGCTGCGAGCTGATGGCGAAGTTAATAGTGAGTCTGGTGAATTTCTAGATGAATACAACCAAAAAGTAAAAGTCACATTTCGCACCCACGACCTCAAGAATTACTATCTTGTAGAACAGGATTATTTTTATCCTGAATACAATTTTATTCAGCGTAGTCCTGTGATTCTAATTCCTTGCTCCTATGCCTTTGGTAACTCAGAAGCCCGTGGATGCATCCAACATCGCATCAGTTTCTGGGAGATCGGCAAAGCTCCGCGTCACGGCAAATTACAACTGGAGGACTTTGGAGCTGAAAGTATGAACATTAAGCGATTTATAGAAGCTAAAGCTGGTAATTTTGACACCTTTGCCAGAGGGATGAGCTATCTTTTACCTTCTTCCTAGAAGAATACGAGAAGGCGCGATCGCGTTTTGTTTTTAAGTTGAGGAAAAGGGATTCGGTGTCTTCATCAGGGGCATTAAATTTTTCACTTCATTTATTAGTTGGTTGCCAAAAGTATGAAGCTCAAACAACTTACAATCGCACTTATAACTGTTTCTATTGCCCTTGTTTTTGGACCGCAAGCCGCTAGAGCCGCATCATTAACAACAATTGCTGATGGACTCAACAACGCACGGGGTCTGAACTTTGATTCTGAAGGTAATGCCTACATAGGCGAGACAGGATTAGGGGGAGATGGTGTTTGCCAACCGTCTCCCAGTACCCAATTTGAGCTAATTTGTGAGGGTAACACTGGTTCAGTCACCAAAGTTACACCAGATGGTACGCAAAGTCGCGTTATCGACGGGACTGAATCTCTAGCGTTACAACAAACCAAAGAGCAAGGATCGGGTCCGCAAGAACTCAATTTTGATTCTAGTGGCAATGCTTATCTATTAACTGGTTATGCTGGTAACCCAGCCAACCGAGATGCAGAGTTAAATGCTCTTTCTACCAACGTCCAATTTCCATCCGCGCAACAGCAAGTCGCACCTCCAGTTGCTCCCGACCAAGTGTTAGGCACGACTACCTTGGGCAAATTGTATAAAACTGATTTGAATACGGGTAACTTAACTGAGGTTGCCGATTTAGCAAAAGCCGAACTTACAACCAATCCAGGTGGTGACGACGTAATTAGCAATCCCTTCGATTTTGTGATTAAAGACAATACCGCTTATATCGGTGATGGCGGTGCTAACGTTGTCTGGAATGTGAATCTCGATACTGGCGAGACTAAAGCAACTAAAATTCCTGGGCAAACCTTAGAAAATCCAGAATTTCCACCAAACGTATCTATTCCTGGTGCAGGGCAAGAGCAACCTCCAGCCGGACAGCAAGGACAAGATGCGGTTCCTGGCGTACCAGCCGAGCAAGAGGCATCTGGACCACCAGCAGGGCAAATACCAAGCCAGGTAGATATTCAATCGGTAGTCACAGGTGTAGATATCGGTCCCGATGGAGCCGTGTATGCTGGCGAACTCACGGGCTTTCCATATCCCGAAGGTAAAGCCAAAGTGTGGCGAATTGGAGAGAATGGTGAGCCGGAAGTTTTTGCCGATGGTTTTACGCAAATTACCGATATCAAATTTGATAAAGACGGTAATTTACTGGTGTTGCAATTTGCTGATGAAGCTCAGTGGAAAGGCGGCGGTCAGAGCTTACAAAATCTACCAGGTTCTTTGATCAAACTTGCTCCTGATGGTACGCGCACGACTCTTGTAGCTGCGGGTGAAGGACTTGCCTCGGCTGCGGGTCTTAATATTGGTCCTGATGGTGAGATCTACGTCGTTAACAATGGCGTTGGACCAGGTACGGGGGAACTCGTGCGAGTTGATGGCATTGATGGAGCTGCAACCGTTCCCGAACCTTCATCTATTTTGGGCTTACTCTTGTTTGGAGTTATGGGTGGCGGTACTTGGTTCAGACGCAAACAGCAACAAGGTCGAGAGACGATCTCGTCAGAACCAGAAGAAACCTTATCTCAGTCCGCAATTTAGACCGCGTAACCATACATTTGCTCGGCAAGAGGAGTCAGACAGATGAGTTTATTTAGAAATTTCTCGATCGCGATCGCTACTACTGGATGTATCATCGCCACCACAACCCAAGCTAACGCTTCCATTACCTTAGAATATGAGGGTGATATCGGTAGACCTGCGAACTTTGCCGCAGGGGAAACTCCATTTACTCCAGGTACGCTTGCTATTCCCCAAGGCATCGCGGTACAGGAAGAAACAGGTAATGTTTTCGTGGCTAATGACGTAACCGATCAAATCCAGGTCTTCGATTCCCAAGGTAATTATCTTAAAGGCATTGGTGGTACAGGTAGCGAACCTGGGCAATCTGACGGGCAATCGGCGATCGCCTTTGAACCAAATACTGGAAATTTGTATGCGGGTGATGTTAACAACAACCGAATTAACGTCTTCGATCCGCAAGGTAACTACGTCAAATCCATTGCTCAAGGTCAATTTAGCGGACTAATTGAAGGCAGACCTTTCTTTGGACCATCGGGTATTGTATTTGATAATAGTGGCAATGGATACGTGGGTGATTATAGCAGCGATCGCATCCTGAAATTTAATCCCTCAAGTGGCGAGATCACTGGTTCTATCGGCAGCAGTGGAACCACACCTGGACAATTTCAAGGACCGTCAGGCATAGCAGTCAAGTCTGATGGAAATTTAGTTGTGACTGACCAGTTCAACAACCGCATTCAAGTCGTTAGCCCAGAAGGTGATGCACTGCTCTCCTTCGGCAAACAAGGTACTGGAGAGGGAGAACTCAATCAGCCGATTGATGTGGAAGTGGACGAGAAAGATAATATTTACGTGACGGATTCTATCAATAGCCGCGTCCAAGTATTCGATAAAAATGGTAACTTTCTGAGTGCATTTGGCGAACCTGCCCGCGATGCAAATGGTAATGTCGTACCACCTTTATCGTTAGGCGCACCCTCTCCCTATGGCGATCCCTTAGATCTCGAACCAGGCAAGTTTAATTGGACGGCAGGTTCAGAATTAAAAGATGGCAAGCTTTATGTTGGCGACTTTTTCCAGGGTCGCGTCCAAGTGTTAGATGTCGTAGATAGCTCCTCATCATCTGCCGAAGTTCCCGAACCTTCTGCATTTTTGGGTGTAGCTGTTTTAGGTGCTGGCGTTGCTGCTGTCAAGTTGAAAAAAAGCTTGAGGCAAAAAGCAATTTAGTGAATAGTGGCTAGTGGCTAGTGGCTAGACAAAGACTAGTCACCAGCCACCAGTCACTATTCACTCTTTACTAGTCACCAGTCACTAGTCACTAGCCACTCACAAATGACGAACGACCAATGACAACAACACAAGTTAGCACTAGCGATTTAATTTATAGTTGGTTGGAGCGACATGTCGATCGCGCGGGTTTGAATTGGTTGGAGGAAAAGCGATCGCAAATTGCACGGGGAGCGGCTGTCAAAGTATTTTTTACAGCTTTCAGTGCTACGCCGCGCTATACGGGCAAAAACAGCTTGCAGTTAACGCTTTCTGATTTACAAGCAGCCGCGATCGCCCGCAAAGGTTGGTTTCCGATGAATTGGAGTGTCGATCGAGCTGCTCGGATACTCCTAGTTCTAGCTCTACCACAGGATGACGAGTCACAATACTTGCAAACGTTAGAGCAAGTCTTTACTGCTGCTGATATAGGGGAGTTAGTCGCACTTTACCAAGCTCTACCCCTGCTATCTTACCCAAAGCAATTGAAAGCGCGGGCGGCTGAAGGGGTACGCAGTAACATGACCGATGTATTTAATGCTGTAGCCTTACAAAACCCATATCCAGCCGAGTATTTTGATAATCTTGCCTGGAATCAAATGATATTGAAAGCATTATTTGTTGGCAGTCCACTGCATTTAATTCAAGGACTCGATCGCCGTGCTAATCCAGAACTAGCCAAGATGTTAGTCGATTATGCCAGCGAACGCCAAGCCGCTAACCGCTCGGTATCTCCCGAATTGTGGGAATTAGTGAAAAAGTCAAAAGTCAAAAGTTAAAAGTCAAAATTAATGCCTAATGATAAATGACCAATGACTAATGACCAATGACAAAAGAGTATAAAGCATGAATAATTCCGAATTCCGACTTCCGTCAGCCGAAGGCGAAGCGCAGCGTTATTCCGAATTCTATATCGATCCTCACATCCACATGACCGCTCGCACTACATACGATTACATAATCATGCGGGAGTCAGGGATTGTGGCGACGATTGAACCTGCCTTTTGGTTGGGACAACCCCGCACCCACGTTGGCACGTTTCAGGATTATTTTAATAGTTTGGTAGGGTGGGAAAGGTTTCGAGCGAGTCAGTTTGGCATTCAACATTACTGCACGATCGGCATCAATCCGAAAGAGGCTAACAACGAAGCTCTAGCCGAGGCAGTGATGGAGTTGTTACCACTATATGTCTGTAAAGAAGGTGTGGTGGCAATTGGCGAAATTGGTTATGACGACCAAACCCCAGCCGAAGACAAATACTTTCGCCGACAACTGGAACTAGCGAAAGAACTAGATATGCTGGTGTTAATTCATACGCCCCATCGTAACAAAAAAGCAGGAACGAGCCGCAGTATGGACGCTTGCGTCGAGCATGGCTTAGATCCAGCACGGGTCATTATCGACCATAACAATGAAGAGACAGTACGGGAAGTTTTAGATCGGGGATTCTGGGCAGCTTTTACCATTTATCCGCAAACTAAAATGGGTAATGCACGTATGGTAGAAATTGTCAAGCAACACGGTTGCGATCGCATTATTGTCGATAGCAGTGCTGACTGGGGCATGAGCGATCCGCTTGCCGTACCCAAAACTGCCCAACTGATGCGAGAACGGGGAATTCCAGAGACTTACGTTCGAGCCGTTTGTTATGAAAATGCCCTAGCTGCCTACAGTCAAAGCGGACAAATACAAGAGACAGACTGGCTCGCTTCAGATGCGATCGACCAGCGACAGATGTTTAACGGTAACTCAGTGCTGCGCGGGCAAGAACCAACCGTGAGATCGAGTAGAGAATGCATTTTGATCGAGTAAATAGTGGCTAGTAGCTGGTGCCTAGTTTCTTTATCTAGTCACCAGTCACTAGTCACTAGCCACTCATCCAATACCAATTACCCATTACCCCCGAATGAGTGCCACAAGTTTAAATTCCGATCGCCTTTGGGCATATCTTCAATTGATGCGTCCGGCTAATATTGTCACTGCTTGGGCAGATATTCTCGCTGGTTTTGCGATTTCTGGGTTTGTGGCAATTCAAGCTGGCACTTTAGAATTAGAGGCACTCGGATGGTTGCTGTTAGCGACCACGGGTTTGTATGGTGGCGGAGTTGTATTTAATGATGTGTTTGATGCCGAACTAGATGCCAAAGAACGACCCGAAAGACCTATCCCTAGTGGGAGAGCATCTCGTCAGAACGCGGCTACACTAGCTAGCGTGCTGTTACTTATTGGTATAGTCGCGGCTGCTCAAGTTTCCTTCCTCAGTGCAATTTTGGCTATTTGCATTGCAGTTGGGGCAGTCGTGTATGACAGTTTAGGCAAGCATCAGCCTCTAGTAGGGGCGCTGAATATGGGGTTGTGTCGCGGTGGTAATCTCTTACTCGGTATGAGTACCGTGCCTGCAATAGTTGGTGAATATTGGTTTTTAGCACTTATTCCTATTTTTTACATTGCTGCAATTACTAGCCTCAGCCAGGGTGAAGTGCATGGAGCTAAAGGTAATACTCCGGCGATCGCGCTTTTACTGATTGTTACAGTCATTACCGCACTATTCGGATTAGAGCTGTTGCCCAACTATCACATCCTTCAAGCATTACCCGCGATCGCTCTATTTACTGGCTACTTACTGCCACCCGTTATTCAAGCTGTACGCCAACCTACCCCAGAACAGATCCGCAACGCCGTGCGATCGGGCATACTATCGCTCGTCATTCTTGATGCAACTATTGCCACTGGTTTCGCCAGTTTGCCTTACGGCTTATTCGTTCTGTGTCTCCTACCTATTTCGATCGCACTCGCACAAATATTTGCTGTGACATGAAATCAGTTATCAGTTATCAGTGGCTAGTGACTAGTGACTGGTGACTAGCCACTAACCACTAGCCACTCACAAATGACAAATGACCAATTTTAATAGATCTCGAAAAATCACGATTATTGGTGGACGGGGTAGGATGGGTAAGTTTTTTACCCAACAGCTGTCTACAACTGGGCATCAGGTTAGTAGTTTGGGAAACCAAGACTGGGATCGAGCCAGTCAACTGCTTGGTGAAGCAGAACTTGTCATAATCAGCGTTCCCATCGAACGAACGGTAGCTGTTATCGAACGTGCAGCCAAGTATCTGTCGCCAACTACAGCTTTAGCTGACATTACAAGTATTAAAACCCAACCAGTACAGGCAATGCTGGCAAATCATGCCGGAGCCGTGATGGGATTGCATCCAATGTTTGGTCCCAGCGTTAAATCGTTTGCCGGACAAAAAGTCGTGGTTTGTTCTGGGCGAAACGACGAAGTATTTCAGTGGTTATTAGATTGTATTAGCGATCGCGGTGGTGAATTAATTAGCTGCACGCCTGAAGAACACGATCGCATTATGGTAACGATCCAAGCAACGCGACACTTTTCTCGATTTTGCTGCGGTGCATTCTTATCAGCAGAAAACATCGATCTCGATCGCAGCTTATTAATGTCAACTCCCAGTTATCGTCAAGAAATTGAGATTATCAATCGCTTATTCGCACAAAATCCAGCTTTATGTGTAGATATTATGCTAGCCACAGAAGAAAGATGCGAAGCGATCGCCAGATTAGCACAAACCTACAGCCGTTTGGCAGAACTCATTGTTAAAAAAGACCGTTCGTCATTAATCCGAGAATTTGAAATTGCCCAAAGCTTTTTGACTCAAGAAAATTTAGCTTCCACCAAACAGAAAGAATACGCGATGCCTTCAGAGGTTCGCGCAACTATTACAGTAACTCAGTGACCAGCAATCGACTATCAGTTAATTTTGACTTCTAACTTTTGACTTTTGACTTTTGACTTCCCCATTACCAATTACCCCTATGTTAATTGATATCTTTCACGATTTTGCTTGCCCTTGGTGCTGGATTGGCAAGAAACACTTGTTTGATGCGATCGCTCAATGGCACGGCGAAGCTGTCCGCATTCGTTGGCATCCATTTTTATTAGATAACTCCATTCCGCCAGAAGGATATGAGTTTCGTAGCTTTATGCAGGCAAGAAAAGGAATCGAAGCGGTAGCACTACAGCAAATGTTCGATCGCACTCGCCAAGTAGGTGAGAGAGCAGGAGTTAAGCTAGATTTTAATAAGATATCATTAGCTGTTAACACGACTCTTGCTCATCAATTAGTTGCTTTAACGCCCGACGAAGATCTCAAAACAACTTTAGTTGAAGCAATTTATCAAGCTTATTTTGAACGTAACCTTAATCTTGGCGATCGAGAAACTCTAATTTCTATAGGCGATACTGTTGGCGTAAATACAAACAAATTTCGTAATTTTTTAGGTAGTCATGCGTTAGTTAATTCAGTTATTGCTGAGTCAACATTTGCACGGCTAAATGGGATTACCAGCGTGCCATTATTCATCTTTAACAACAAAGTCAAAGTTGACGGTTCTCACTCAATCGAAGTATTTAAACAAGCCATGACTCGCGCTGCATTGATGGAAAAAAGTGATGCGCGGGGAGTCGGGAAAGTGGCTAGTGGCTAGTGGCTAGTGGCTAGTGGTTAGAATTGCTCCCTCAGCTCCCCCAACTCCCTCAGCTTCCTCAGCTCTCTTCTTCCCCTCACTCCTCACTCCTCACTCCTCACATGATTCTTGAAATTCAGCGTCAGACTAATTACAGTCTGCAACCAATTCATCAACGTGTATCTGTCACCTTTCGCTATCAAGTGCATTTCACTAAAGGATTGTTTCAATTAGACAATCCGTTGTTAGCACAGGTAATGATAGCCAATGAAAATAGTCCCAAACAGGCAGTCGCGATCGTCGATGCGGGATTAGTATCTCATCATCAAGACTTTATTGCCCAACTATCTACCTACGCTCGACGATATAACCATGCATTCCAGCTAGCTGCTGTGAAAGTCGTTTCTGGGGGAGAAGCTACCAAAAACGATCCCCAGGCAATTGAACAAATCCAACAGCTAATTCACCAAACTGGCTTATGTCGTCACTCTTATGTATTGGCGATCGGTGGTGGTGCTGTATTGGACATGGTAGGATATGCAGCCGCAACTGCTCACCGAGGCATTCGGCTTATCCGAGTCCCGACAACCGTATTAGCTCAAAACGATTCTGGTGTAGGGGTTAAAAATGGTATTAATGCCTTTGGTAAGAAAAACTTTCTCGGCACGTTTGCGCCTCCTTATGCTGTTTTAAATGACTGTGACTTTCTTTATAGCTTGGACGATCGCGATTGGCGATCGGGGATTGCCGAAGCAATCAAGGTTGCTTTAATCAAAGACGCAAGCTTCTTTGACGCGATCGCCAGCTCTGCTCCTGCATTAATGCGGCGAGAGATCGATGCCATGCAACAACTAATTTATCGTTGCGCTCAGTTGCATCTAGAACATATAGCTAACAGTGGCGATCCGTTTGAAATAGGTTCGTCCCGTCCCCTAGATTTCGGTCATTGGGCTGCGCATAAACTAGAGCAATTGACTGACTACAGCTTGCGCCACGGGGAAGCTGTCGCGATCGGCATCGCATTGGACAGTACCTATTCTTATCTATTAGGGCTACTTTCGCGCGGTGAGTGGCAACAGATACTCAATCTTCTAGAGGCGCTAGGCTTTGGCTTATACGTCCCCCAAATGAGACAAGACCGCTTATTTCAAGGACTCACCGAGTTTCGAGAGCATTTAGGCGGCGAGTTAACTCTCATGCTCCTACAAGCGATCGGACAGGGAATTGAAGTTCACGAAGTCGATCCACTGCTGTACGGGGAAGCGATCGCAATTTTAGCTGACAGAAGTAGGGAGTAGGGAGCAGGGAGCAGGGAGACAAGGGAGACAAGGAAGCAGGGGAGTCATTCTAGTCACTAGCCACCAGCCACTAGTCACTCTTCACTGATAACTGATAACTGATAACTGACAATGAAAATTGATAATAATCTACATTTAACCTATTGCACTAATATTCATCCTGGAGAGGGGTGGAACCAAGTTTTTGCTAACCTCCAGCAGTACGTTCCCGCACTGAAGCAGCGGCTAGCTCCCAAAAAACCATTTGGAATTGGGTTGCGCTTGGCAGATGTAGCGGCTAGAGAACTGTTGGCAGAAAATAATCTAATTGAGTTGCGATCGTGGCTGCGCGATCGCAATTTATATGTGTTTACCTTGAACGGCTTTCCCTATGGCGGATTTCATCATCAAGTGGTGAAAGATCGGGTTTATGCTCCTGATTGGTCTATGTTAGAACGGTTGAATTACACGTTGCGACTGACAAGAATTTTGGCGGAGTTATTGCCAGATGGGATAGATGGTGGTATCTCCACATTGCCGCTATCGTATAAACCCTGGTTTGAACAAAATGCGACGACTCGCGCATTTGTTTACAGTATTGCCAGCATTCACATTGCGCAAGTTGTTGCAGAAATGGTGCGCATTCGTGCCGAGACGGGTAAATTGCTGCATCTAGATTTAGAACCAGAACCAGATGGATTAATTGAAAATTCTGCCGAAGTTATTGATTATTTTCAGACACAACTTCTGCCTGTAGGAGGAAGATATTTAGCAAAGCAGTTAGGAACTTCTCTAGCCGCAGCAGAAACGCACTTACTAGAACACGTCAGAATTTGTTACGATACTTGCCATTTTGCTGTGGAATATGAAGAACCTGCGACTGTAATTCAAAGTTTTCGTGCCGCAGGAATTCAAATTGGTAAAATTCAACTCAGTTCTGCCTTAAAGCTCATCGTTCCCGAATCAGCCGAACAGCGTCACCAGATTGTAGAACGGTTGCGTCCGTTTGCGGAATCTACCTATCTCCATCAAGCGATCGCCCGCGATCGCAATGGTAAGCTCTATCGGTATTCCGATTTAGTCACTGCCTTACCAGATTTAGAGCAAATCCCAGCTTGCGAGTTGCGAATTCACTTTCACGTCCCGATTTTTATTCGCGACTATCAATTTTTGCAGTCTACCCAAGACCACATTAAAACCGTACTCGAACTATTGCAACGCGATCGCATTTGCAACTGTTTAGAAATTGAAACCTACACCTGGGATGTTCTTCCAGAAGACATGAAACTAGATTTAGTCAGCTCCATCCAACGCGAATATGAATCAGTTATCAGTTATCAGTTAACAGTTGTCAGTTAACAGTTAACAGTTATCAGTTAACAGTTATCAGTTAACAGTTATCAGTTAACCGTCAGCCGTCAGCCGTCAGCCGTCAGCCGTCAACCATCAACCGTCAACCAATTACCCATTATGTTGAAACTCTACGGTGGCGTTCTCAGCCGTGCTTCAATCGTGCAATGGTATTTAGAAGAATTGCAGATTCCTTACGAATACGTACAGTTAGATATGCAGGCTCAAGACCACAAACAGCCTGAGTTTCTGGCTATCAATCCGATGGGAAGATTGCCAGCGATCGCAGACGGAAATTTTCAACTCTGGGAATCTGGAGCCATATTGCTGTATCTTACCGAAAAGTATGGCGATCCTATAACTTTTGAACGGCGATCGCTCTTAAATCAATGGGTTTTATTCGGTAACTCTACGCTTTCCTCGGCAATTTTCGTCAAAGAAAATCTCCACGAAGCACCAGAATTATTAACAGCAATTAATCAAATTCTTCAGCAACAACCTTTTTTAACAGGCGATCGCTTTACTGTAGCAGATGTAGCAGTAGGTGCGCTCTTGGCATATATCCCTATCATGATGCGAATGGATGTCAGTGCTTATCCAGATGTGGTGAACGACATTAAGCAAGCAATGACCAAGGTAGATCTCAATTTATATCCTGCTGTTTTGGACTACGTGCAACGGTTGACTGCACGCACAGGATTTCAAAAAAGTATCGGGAAAGGAACGAAGGGAATTCGGAATTAAGTTCTCCTTGTCTTCTTTGTTCCTCTGTCCTCTTCTTCCCTACTCCCTACTCCCTACTCCCTGCTTCTGATGAAAAAGACTGTCGTACTCAACGTCGTCGGCTTATCACCGAACCTTTTAGGACAGCATACCCCGTTTTTGTCTAACTGGGCGGCGCGAGGGCGAGTCGTCCCTGTTAAATCGATGTTACCTGCGGTGACTTGTTCGGTACAAGCAACTTATTTAACGGGGAAATATCCTAACGAACATGGAATTGTCGGTAATGGTTGGTATTTTCGGGACGAGTGTGAAATTAAGTTTTGGCGACAGTCTAACAAATTAATTCAGGCTCCCAAAATTTGGGAGGTGGCGCGATCGCACGATCCTACATTTACCTGTGCGAATTTGTTCTGGTGGTACAATATGTACTCTACGGTTGATTATGCCGTTACGCCACGACCGATGTATCCTGCTGATGGTCGAAAAATTCCCGATATTTATACGCAGCCTGCTGACTTGCGATCGCAGCTTCAAACTGAATTAGGTCAATTTCCCTTATTTAATTTTTGGGGTCCTAATACCTCGATAGCTTCTACCCAATGGATTGCTAATTCAGCTAAATGGGTGGAAGATCGCTACAGCCCTACACTATCGCTGGTTTATTTGCCTCATTTAGATTATTGCTTGCAAAAGTACGGCGCTGATGCAAGTTTGGTAGCAAAAGATTTACAAGAAATTGATGCCGTTTGTCGCGATTTAATTCAATTCTACGAAGCGCGCGGCACTCAAGTTATAGTTGTGTCCGAGTACGGGATTACATCCGTGTCTCAACCCGTCCACTTAAATCGAGTTCTGCGGGAAAATGGTTTATTAACAGTACGAGAAGAATTAGGGCGGGAATTACTGGATGCTGGTGCAAGTATAGCCTTTGCCGTTGCCGACCATCAAATTGCCCATGTTTATGTTAACGATCCAGCCTACATCCCCAAGGTACGCGACATACTAGAAGCAACGGCGGGTGTCGAGCGAGTTTTAGATGAGGCAGATAAACCAGCTTACCATCTCGATCATCCGCGATCGGGAGAACTCATTGCGATCGCTAACTCGAAGGCTTGGTTTACCTATTACTACTGGCTGGACGATAGCCGCGCTCCCGATTTTGCTAGAACGGTAGATATTCACCGCAAACCCGGTTACGATCCCGACGAATTGTTTCTCGATCCTCAGCTCAAGTTTCCCCGAGCGAAATTAGGCTTAACTCTACTCAAAAAGCAATTAGGTTTCCGCTACCTCATGGATGTTATTCCTTTAGATGGATTGCTTGTACGAGGAAGTCATGGTAGCTATACAGGGTTGAGTGAAAGTCCGCTTTTGATTACACAACAACCTGACTTGCTAAAAGATCGCGAAGTACTCGAACCAACAGAAGTCTTTTGGTCAATACTTCAGCATCTGGAAGAAGTCGTAAGTCGTAAGTCGTAAGTCGTAAGTTAGAATGAACTGACAACTGTTCCCCATTCACCGTTCCCTGATAACTGATAACTGATAACTGATAACTGAAAAAAGGTTTTTGTAATGGGAAAAAGGGCTGGGCGATCGCTCAAAGCATCTACTATCGGTATTAGTCGCGCTAACCAATCACTCCTCAATTTTGAGTCTAAACTTTCTCTTGCTGATGAATTGGAAATCTCTCGCGCTACGGTACAAAAATTTTTCGTTGGTAAACCGATTGGACGGGAAAACTTTCACAAAATTTGTCAAAAGTTACAATTGCCTTGGCAAGCGATCGCGGAAATACCAGATGATGAATTTAGCTTAGAGGAGTTGATTGTTACCTCAAAAGATGATGTTGAGACGCTTGTAAAAGATGTTAGGCAAAAAACACGCACCTATATTGAATCGAAGTGCGGTATCGTGCGCATCCTGAATATGTCTCAACCTACTAAATTAAATGATATTTTTACTAAGGTAAATGTCTTAGAGAAAATTAGTAGAAACCAACGCTTAAGCATCAACGATTTAGTGAGTGTTCGTCTCGATTTTCATTTGAAACGTTCGCATTTCTACCCCGATATTTTCCAGCCAATCCCAGGCATGAAAGCGATTGGGAAATATCCCAAATTGATGATTTTTGGCAACCCTGGCTCTGGCAAAACCACCTTTTTAAAATATATCGCAACTCAGTGTATTCAAGGACGATTGTTTGAGGATCTGATCCCAATTTTTATTAGCTTAAAAGTTTTTACCGAATTAGAACATCACCCAACGCTGTTAGAGTGGATTTCAACGGTTTTTGATAATTATGGAGTCGAACCAAATACTGCTAAAGATTTGCTGGTACAAGGTAGAATGCTAGTTTTATTAGATGGACTTGACGAAGTTAGAGATATAGATAGCGAAAGAGTTTTAATTGCAATTAATAGCTTTTATCATCAGTTCGACCGTAACCGCTTTATAATTACTTGCCGGACAGCAGCTCAAGAGTTTACTATTGAAGAATTTGTAGAAGTAGAGTTGGCAGACTTTGACGATAATAATATTGCTGAATTTGTTAGCAAATGGTTTGCTCAAAAATCAGATACAATACCCAAGTTTTTACAGACACTAAAGTGTAATGCATCGATTCGAGAGTTGGCAAATAATCCCTTACTACTCACTTTATTATGCTCAATATTTGAAGAAGCCAATCTTCCTGCTAGTCGATTAGAAATTTATCGAGAAGGGGTGGATCTCCTTTTAAGAAAGTGGGATGCTAAACGCAACATTGAACGGAAACAAATTTATCAAAATCTATCAGCACAACATAAAGAAGAATTACTCAGTCACATCGCATTTACCTCTTTTGTAAAAGGTGAATACTTTTTAAAACAGCAAGAACTAGAGCAGTATATCATTAGCTATGTAGAGTCCGTCTTGCAGGGAGAAAAAATAGACTTGTGTGATAGTACAGCAATACTCCAATCGATTGAAGCCCAACATGGATTATTGGTGGAACGAGCGCGAGGAATTTATTCATTTTCTCATTTAACTTTTCAAGAGTACTTTACAGCTAGAAAAATTACTCAGTCTCCGCCTCAAACGTTAAATTTAACGTTAGAACGACTGAGCGATCGCCTAGTTACAGATAAAAGATGGCGAGAGGTTGCTTTATTAACCGTAGGAATGCTGAAAAATGCTGACTACTTCCTATTGATGATGAAGCAAAAAACTGACAAGTTAGTATTAGACCCAAGCTTACAAAGATTTTTCCAGTGGGTGAATTGCAAAGCTGCTGCTGCATCTGTTAATAATAAATCTGCTACAGTTAAAGCTTTTTATTACGATTTAGCGCTCTCTCATATCTTATCTCTTTTTGGTAGTACTTTTGAGATTTCTAGAACTTTAGAAGTTAATTTTAATCGCACTCTTGAACCTAGTCTTGCGCTCGATCTTGCGCTCGATCGCACTCTGCTTTTGCCTGAATCTATACATCGCGTTTCCGATCCAGAACGCATGATTGAAAGAGTATTAAATCGGGCAATATTTCGCGCTCGTAATAGCGAACCAGAGCTAGCAGGAGAGTTGCAAAAAATGAAACAGCAGTTATCTAATTTAGAGCGAAACAAACAACAGTTTCAGCAGTGGTGGCAAGTTAATGGTAAAGCTTGGACGGAGCAATTAAAACAACGAGTTCGATTAAAGCGCAATATTGGGCATAATTGGCAATTCAGCCAGCAACAGAAACAAATATTGAAACAATATTACGATGCTAATTTATTATTGGCAAAATGTTTAACTACTAGTTTATTTGTTAGTCGTGAAGTTCGAGAAAAAATCGAGCATACGCTGTTATTACCATTGACTGAAACTAGTGAGTAGGACATTAAGTATAGGTACTTTTACACCTTCGCACCAAATTAAGTTTTGTATAATCGATTACTAAACATAAAATTGAGCGTTCGCGATCGCTATACGATTTGGAGTGTAGAACTACCATCTCATCAATTACATTGGTAAATAGTAAACAACAAATAGATTTGATTCTATCGTGATTTAATATACTTAAAAATATTGCGAATCTCACCCTTTCGATAGAAGTTAGCTTATAGGAAAACTATATAGCCTACTGAATATGCGCGATCGCAAATAGCAAATAGAATTATGATAGAAGGGCGCGAGAGGTAGCTACTACGGCGAGACTGGTTAACAAAATTGCTTTTCTAGTGCTGCTGAATCAATAAAATTAGCAATTATTACGAGCAGCGAAAATATTTCAAATATTTGAGATATTTCCTATCGGAATTCTACAGAAAATGAGAAATTAAAAGGAGCTATCGATCGTAATGTTTGATTACCTAATTGTGGGAGCAGGTTTCGCAGGTAGCGTCTTAGCAGAACGACTGGCAAGTCAGTTAGGCAAAAAAATTCTGATAATCGATACGCGATCGCATATAGGTGGCAATGCTTACGATTGCTTCAATGATGATGGTATTCTGATTCACAAGTACGGTCCTCACATTTTCCACACAAACTCTCGGGACGTTTTCGAGTATCTCTCGCAATTTACCCAGTGGCGGTCTTACGAACATCGCGTACTTGCTAGCGTAGACGGTCAATTAGTCCCAATTCCAATTAACCTCGATACGGTCAATCGGTTGTATGGATTGAGTCTCACCTCTTTTCAACTCGAAGATTTCTTTGCCTCGGTAGCAGAACCCAAAGAATACATTCGCACTTCTGAAGATGTCGTAGTTAATAAGGTCGGTCGCGAACTCTACGAAAAGTTCTTCCGCAACTACACGCGCAAACAGTGGGATATGGACCCATCCGAACTGGATAAGTCGGTGACTTCCCGGGTGGCAACGCGCACAAACCGGGATAATCGGTATTTTACAGATACTTATCAAGCCATGCCACTACACGGCTTTACCCGCATGTTCGAGAAGATGCTATCTCATCCCAACATTAAGGTGATGCTGAACGCTGACTACAGAGAAATTCTGGATGTCATACCGTTTGGCAAGATGATCTATACAGGTCCCATTGACTTGTTCTTCAATTACCGCTATGGCAAGTTACCATACCGTTCTTTGGAGTTCAAGCACGAAACGATCAATACGCCCGTGCATCAGCCAGTTGCCGTAGTCAACTACCCTAACGAACACCTGTATACTCGCGTTACAGAGTTCAAGTACCTCACTGGACAAGAACATCCAAAAACAGGCATCGTTTACGAGTTTCCTCGCGCCCAGGGCGATCCTTACTACCCCGTACCGCGCTCCGAAAATGCCGAACTTTACAAAAAATACAAGGCGTTAGCCGATGCGACACCAGAAGTACATTTTGTAGGGCGGCTAGCAACTTATAAGTACTACAACATGGATCAGGTGGTGGCTCAAGCGCTGATGGTCTATAAGAAAATCGTGGAAGCTGGCGACGATACGTCAGAAAAAGCGAATCGAGAATTAGCGCGGGTTTAGAACGGCGTGTGGGGAGAATTCAGCATCCAAAAACTTAATGCTCCCCTAGCTCCACAAGAGTTGAAGTACGTGAATCAAATCAGAGTAGGAGATTCCATGCATATAGTAGGTAGAACAAAACTACCATTAGCAGCGGAAGTTGCAAAATTATATCTGCAATGTAATGACAAAGCAGCGATCGACTATAGTGCAGAGACTCCAGAAGTGGTGTTTGCTCTACAAGGATTTATTTCTACTAATTCATACTTCAATTCTTTATACGAAACATTTTATGCCAAGTACACGAGTTTAGATCGACTTTTTTACTCGCTCAACCTAGAAGGAGATTTTCAAGTTTCAGTTTACAGAGAATTGTCTAGTTGTGTTTCCCAAACAAATTGTCGTCAATTACTCAGTCGAGAAAAATTTTTCAACTGTCAGTTAACTCGGGCAATCTCGATCGCCCTACCTGGGCTACAACAAAGACAAGTCGATCGAGGTAGAATCTATTTTGAATTAGAATGCTTGAGTCAGATCGGGAAATTCCGAGAAAGTTTTCTCGCGACTCCACAGTTACCAGAACACGGAGTGTCTTTAGCAGTTGTTGCTTGTACTTTTCAAAAAGAAGCTTTTATTAAAAGAACCATCAAAACTATTTTACAGGATAAATTATTACAGAGCAAATCGATAGAAATTTTCATTGTAGACAATGCTGGAACTTTAAGCCACTCGGAATTTAGCGATCGCAGAGCGAAATTAATTAGCCATAGAAACGTTGGTGGAAGTGGTGGATTTACAAGAGGGATCGTTGAAGCCTTGAGTAGCAATCGCAGTTCCCATATTTTGTTATTAGATGATGATATTGAGCTAGAAAGCGAAGCAATTTATCGAGTGATTACCTTAAACGAATATGCCAGAAGCGATCTGGTTATAGCTGGTAGTATGCTCGATTTATCTCAAAAGCATGAATTGTATGAAGCAGGTGCTTTGTATAATAAAGCAACACCTGATAGAGAGTTTCAAGCATTTAATATAGTTAGGTTACACCATCATCTCGACTTACAAAACGTTAGCAATCTCAATTTGCTCGTCGAAGCAGAGCCGATAGATTCGGCAGGCTTTTACTTTTTAAGCGTGCCGAGAAAAACTTTTGAATCAATCGGTTTACTCCTACCTCTATTTCTGAAAGTAGATGACACTGAATTCTGTTTGAGAATTCGCGAGAAGTTTGGCAACGATACGCTCATAACTTTTCCTGGGATTGCAGTATGGCACGAACCTTTTTTCGCGAAATCTTCGATTTGGAACTATTACTATTATCGGAACGACTTGATCGTTCAAGCCATACATGGAACTTTAAGGTATGCAGACGCAATCGCATATTTTACTAAAGCTATTGTTTCCAGTTTATTAGTTTTTGACTATAAAAATGCTCAAATGCTTATTCATGCTTTTGAAGATTATTTGCAAGGAGCAAAAATTCTTCAGCACGCCGATCCCGAACAGTGGCACAGTCAAATTGTAAAACTCGATTCTCTTTGTCAAACTCAACATATCCAATATCATAACTTACCATCTCATCGCTCCTACGAACAAAGATCGACGGCTAATTTCGTGGAGAAGCTTGTCAGTTTATTCACTCTTAACGGTCATTTTCTCCCCAACGTTTTTACACAAGACAAAGATGTATTA